>NZ_ASXX01000062.1:0-466 GCF_001526505.1 Agrobacterium sp. D14 | reverse complement strand
GTTCGACTCCCCTAGGGCGTGCCACTTGCCTTCGTGTTCTCTCCCCTTCAAAAAAATGACAGCATCGCATCAGCTCGCAAATTCGTCACGCGTGATCAATGCGCCGGAACCGATTCCCGCCGGGCACGTTAGAATGCTGTCCCCCCGATGGAAGGCAAGCCGGACAAAACGCCAACAGGCAAATCGACCGGCTTGCCTTTCCCCTTCAGCCGACCACAGCATCCGTTTCATCCAGCCGCAGCCTATGCCAGCTAAGGGTTGGAAAACTGTGTCCCCGGCCTCCCGCAAGGCATGGGGGCATTACTGACGCGCAGCGATAGGGGCGATATTTCAAGGCCTTGGCCAGTTCTGGCGCAGTTTTCCACAGCCCTTTCGGCCTCCATAAAAAAACTCGTCACGAAGCGAGAAAAATCAATTTTTCCGCTTGCGGACCAACCGGAGCCTGACTATAAGGGCGCCACACCAC
>NZ_ASXX01000061.1:0-492 GCF_001526505.1 Agrobacterium sp. D14 | reverse complement strand
AAAACGAATGACATCCTATGTTCTGACCGTAGCCTGCAAATCGACCCGTGGCATTGTGGCTGCGATTTCCGGTTATCTGGCGGAAAAAGGCTGCAACATCGTCGACAGTTCGCAGTTCGATGACCTCGAGACCGGCAAGTTCTTCATGCGCGTCTCCTTCATCTCCGAAGAAGGCGCCACCCTTGAGGCCATCACCGACGGCTTCAAGCCGGTGGCGGAAAAATTCGGCATGGAGGCGGATATCTATCCGGACGGCCAGCGCATGAAGACGCTGTTGATGGTCTCCCGTTTCGGCCATTGCCTCAACGACCTGCTCTATCGCTGGAAAATCGGCGCATTGCCGATCGACATCGTCGGCGTCGTCTCCAATCATTTCGATTACCAGAAAGTCGTCGTCAACCACGACATTCCCTTCCACCACATCAGGGTGACGAAGGAGAATAAACCCAAAGCCGAAGCCCAGCTGATGGACCTGATCGAGACCAGCGGCAC
>NZ_ASXX01000060.1:0-515 GCF_001526505.1 Agrobacterium sp. D14 | reverse complement strand
TCGGCCGGCGGCATCATCGCCGTCATCCTCGCCAATATCGTCGCCATCTTCCTGATGCGCGCCGTCGGCAAGAACCTCGACCGGTAAGGGGGAAACATCATGGCCCGCAAGACAACCACACGTGCGAAGATCGGCTTTTCCATCGCGGCCTGGGCCGTGGCGCTGCTGCTGTTCTTCCCGATCCTCTATGCCTTCCTCACCTCGATCAAGACCGAGCCGGAAGCAATCGCCGGCTTCAGCCTCATTCCCTCGGGCACGCTCGAGAATTACGTGACGGTCCAGACCCAGCGCGATTACTTCAAGCCCTTCATGAACTCGGTGGTGCTGTCGCTCGGCTCGACGATCATCGCGCTGATCATCGCCATTCCCGCCGCCTGGGCCATGGCGTTCTCGCCGACCAAGCGCACCAAGGACATTTTGATGTGGATGCTCTCCACCAAGATGATGCCGGCCGTCGCCGTGCTGGTGCCGATCTATCTGATCTTCCGCAATGCCGGCCTGCTCGATACCCGCAT
>NZ_ASXX01000059.1:0-727 GCF_001526505.1 Agrobacterium sp. D14 | reverse complement strand
AACAGAGAGTTGACGCATGACATTGCCATTTCCGAGCATCGCGCAGACGCTTGCCGAAGAGATCGGAAGATTACGCAAATGGCTGGATGAGGACGCCCTGCCCCTGTGGTGGGAGGCGGGTTCGGCGCGGCCGGATGGCGGCTTTTACGAACGTCTCGGCCAGGATGCCAAACCGGTTTTTTCCGATGACCGCCGCGCCCGCGTGCAGCCGCGCCAGGCCTATTGTTTCGCCGCCGCCGGCCAGCACGGCTGGCAGGGGCCGTGGAAAGACGCGCTCCTGCACGGGCTTTCCTGGTTCGAGAAGGTCTATCGCCTTGAAAACGGCCTTTATGGCAACCTTGCCGACCAGACCGGCCGGCTGATCGATCCCTCCTTCGATCTCTACAATCAGGCCTTTGCGCTGTTCGCCGCCGCACAGACCGCCGCAAGCCTTCCCGAGCGCCGGGACGAGATGCGCGGCCGGGCGCTCGATATCCTCGCCATCCTCGAACGCGACTACAGACATCCGGTCGCCGGTTTCGAGGAGGCGAACCCGCCGCGCACGCCGCTCTGCTCCAATCCGCACATGCATCTCTTCGAGGCGATGCTGGCCTGGGAGGTGCAGGACCCGGACGGCCCGTGGTCGGCGCTGGCCGACGAGATCGCCGATCTCGCGCTTAACCGCTTCATCGATGGCGGCAATGGCGGCTTGCGCGAATTCTTTACCCATGACTGGACACCGCATGAC
>NZ_ASXX01000058.1:0-979 GCF_001526505.1 Agrobacterium sp. D14 | reverse complement strand
TCAAGCAACCGTGGATGATCAAGCAAATGCTGGATCTGTCCTTGCGATGGCGTTGAGGATAGTGACGAGCTTCCGGATTGTTGCGACGATGGCCAATTTAAAAGGTTTTCCCTTGCTGCGCAGGCGCTGATAAAAGGCTCCAAGAACGGGGTCTTTGACCTTGATGGCGCTGAGTGTGGCCATATAGGCGATGTCGCGCAGATGCTTGCGGCCACCGGAGCATTTGCCCTGCCGGTTTGATGAGCCGGATTGACGCGCATGCGGCGCGACGCCGACAAGAGCGGCGATGACCTTTGAAGAGACAGTGCCGAGTTCAGGCAGATCGGCAATGAGCGCGGTGGCCAGCACCGGGCCGACGCCGGTGACCTTGCACATTCTGTCGTGGCGCTTTCGCAGGCCGGGCGTCGCCTTGAGCAGATCGCGCATGGCGCGGTCGAGAGTGGCGATGTCCATGGCGATGATGCGCAGGCGTGCCTCCAGCATGTCGCGCACCAGCGGCTCTTCGATGGTATCGAGCTGGCTCGTCAGGCCGCTCTTTTCGGCGACCAGCCTGCGCCGGTGGGCCGCGAACGCGCTCAGGCGACTGCGCACGGGATCTGGTTCATATGGAGTGAGGTGAGCGTGTACCGTTGCCAGATAGCGGGCGATCACGGCAGCGTCGATCATATCGGTCTTTGCCAGCTGCCCCATGGCTTTGGCAAAATTGCGAACCCTTGCGGGCGGCAGGATATGGACCTTCAGGCCTGCCGCATGCAGGCTGTCGGCCAGCCTGCGCTCATAACCGCCGGACGCCTCCAGTCCGACGACGACCGGTCCAAGCCCCAGAAGGCGGTTTGCGAGAGCGCCGATCTGTGTCGGTGAACTGCCGGTACTCCAGCGCTTGCCGGC
Organism: Agrobacterium sp. D14; assembly: GCF_001526505.1. Classification (NCBI taxonomy): domain Bacteria; kingdom Pseudomonadati; phylum Pseudomonadota; class Alphaproteobacteria; order Hyphomicrobiales; family Rhizobiaceae; genus Agrobacterium; species Agrobacterium sp. D14. Next base: position 91 of record NZ_ASXX01000058.1, on the reverse strand, counting down.
CGGATAAACAAAAACATCGAAGCGGGCTTTGGAAACGTCGATGCCGACGAAGAGAAGTTCCGGTATCATGGCCTTGCTCCCAGGCTTGTGG
>NZ_ASXX01000057.1:0-993 GCF_001526505.1 Agrobacterium sp. D14 | reverse complement strand
CCACAAGCCTGGGAGCAAGGCCATGATACACGATATCGCCGTCGTCGGCATTGACGTTTCCAAGCAGTATTTCGACATCCATATCCACCCCGCCGGTAAAAGCTTTCGTTGCGGTTCGTCACCGCACGAGATCACGCAGCTTGCCCGGCGTCTTTGGGAGCTGGGGCCGGTCGCCGTCGGCCTCGAAGCCTCGGGCGGCTATGAAAGTAGGCTGGCCGATGGTCTTCATGCCGCCGGCCTTGAGGTTTATATCGTCGCCCCCGCCCGCGTGCGCAGCTTTGCCCGCGCCATCGGCCAGCTGGCCAAGACCGACCGCATCGATGCGGCCATGATTGCGCGTTATCTGGCGGCGGTGCGGCGTGACCTCACACCCTACGCGCCTGATCCGGCTTGCCGCAGGATGCATGCGATCAGCGCCCACCGCCGGCGCCTGCTGGCCGAAAGGAGTGGGCTCGTCAGCCAGCTCGACACCATCGGCGAACCGCTGGTGCGCGACCTGATCGAGGAGCGTCTGCGGACCATCGCACAGGATATTGCCACATTGGATGCGGCAATCGACGATGTGCTGACGCAGACGCCGAGGCTGCGCAAAAGCCATGCCCGCCTTCGCCAGGTCACCGGCGTCGGGCCGGTCCTGGCAACGGCGTTGCTTGCCGACATGCCGGAGCTGGGAAAAGTCTCTGCAAAAGTCGCCGCCGCCCTTGTCGGGGTGGCGCCTTATGCTCGCCAGTCGGGCGCAACCGAACGAAACGGGCGATGTGCAGGGGGCAGAAAACATCTGCGCGACATCGCCTATATGGCCGTACTCAGCGCCATCAAGGTCAGAGACCCTGTTCTTGGCGGCTTCTATCAACGACTCAGAATGCGCGGCAAGCCCTTCAAACTTGCCATCATCGCAACCGTGCGAAAGCTCATCACAATCCTCAACGCAATCGCTCGATCAGACCCGGCATTCGCACAGTAGATCCACGGTTGCTTGTCCCGAGCATCTGC
>NZ_ASXX01000056.1:0-1038 GCF_001526505.1 Agrobacterium sp. D14 | reverse complement strand
CATGTGGTGCTCGATGCCGACAAGTTCTCCGACGCCGTGAAGCTTGGCGCAAAAGCCGCCGATCAGGGCAATATCGTCGTCTTCGGCCTGGTGCCGGCCGAACCGCGCACCTCCTACGGTTATATCAAGCCGGGTGAGGCGATCGATGGCGAAAAAGACCTCAGTATCGTCGACGCCTTCGTGGAAAAGCCGGATATGAAGACGGCGATCTCCTATCTGGAAAAGGGTTATCTCTGGAATTCCGGCAACTTCCTTTTCCGCTCCGATGTGATGATCGCCGAACTGAAAGCCTTCGCCCCGGAGATTCTTGCGGCGGTGACGCAGGCGGTCGAGCAATATGAAAGCGACCTCGGCTTCGTGCGCCTGCATCAGGCAAGCTTCGAGGCCTCGCCGAAGAACTCCATCGACTATGCCGTGATCGAGAAGACCAAACGCATGGCGGTGGTGCATGGCCATTTCCGCTGGTCGGATATCGGCAGCTGGGATGCGATCTGGGAGATCGCCGACAAGCGCGGCAACGACAATGCGCTGGAAGGCAACGGCGTCTTCATCGATTCCGAAGGCTGCCTCATCCATTCGACGCAATTGCTGACGACGGTGGTTGGCGCGAAGGACATGGTGGTGGTGGCCACCAAGGATGCGGTTCTGGTGGTGCCGAAAAACCGGGTGCAGGATGTGAAGGGTCTGGTGGAGACGCTGAAGGACGGCGAACACGCACCGCAGACGCAAAGCCACAAGCGCGTCTATCGCCCCTGGGGTTATATCGAGCACATGTATGTGGACGAGCGTTACCGGGTGGGCCACATCACGGTCGATCCCGGCCACCGCATCTCGTTCCAGAAACATTATCATCGCTCGGAGCACTGGATTGTCGTCAAGGGCACGGCGACGGTGACGATCGGCGAGGAGACGAAGTTGCTGACGGAGAACCAGTCGGTCTATATCCCGATCGGCCAGCCGCACCGGCTTGCCAATGAGGGGCAGATCCCGCTCGAACTGGTCGAAATCCAGACCGGAGCCTATATCGGCGAGGATGAT
>NZ_ASXX01000055.1:0-1135 GCF_001526505.1 Agrobacterium sp. D14 | reverse complement strand
GGAATCCTGTGTATTGGATTTGTGCTATGTAGAGTGCGGGCGGAAGGCCGTCGGAATCCTGGTCGTTAGAGACCGCCTGCTGGCTTTTGGACCTCCGCCCGCTCTTGATGATCCCAACCTGAACAGTTGATGGAGGCCGTGAGCGCGGACCTCGTAGCACAGGATGAGGCTTGCCATGGTACACCCTGTTTACATCGGATGCGACGTCTCAAAGGCACATCTGGATCTTTTCGATGCCGCAACACAAAAAGCCGTCCGCATCGCCAATACCGGCATCGCCATCGACGAATGGCTCTCTACCCTTGAGGGACGCGAGGCGCAGGTCATTCTGGAGGCGACCGGACGTTATGACCGGCTGTTGTGCGCGGCGCTCGAGAGGTGGCGGCGGTCCTATTGCCGGGTCAATCCGGCGAGAGCCCGCGACTTTGCAAGAGCCACCGGCCAGCTTGCCAAAACCGATACCATCGATGCGCGACTTTTGGCGCGCATGGGCGAAACACTTTCACCACCCGTCACGACACCACCCGACCCAGCCCGTCAGCAGCTGGAAAGCCTGCACACGCGCCGTGATCAGCTTGTTGCCATGCGCCAGCAGGAACGGCTGCGCCTTCATACAGCCGAGCCGTCGGAGCGCGACAGCATCGCGCGCCACCTCGGCTGGCTCGATACGGAAATCGCCGCGATCGAACAACAGTGCCAGTTGCATGTGCGGACAAATGTGACGCTGAACGAACAAAGCATCAGACTTCGCTCGATCCCCGGCATCGGCCAGATCACGGCGTTCACCCTGATGGCCCACATGCCGGAACTGGGCGGCAGTTCGCCCGGCGGCATGGCGGCGCTTGCAGGCCTTGCCCCCTTCAATGCCGATAGCGGCATTCACCGCGGCCAGCGCCATATCCGCGGCGGACGAAAGCGTGTGCGCGATGCCCTCTACATGGCGGCGCTGGTGGCCTACCGGTTAAAGTCGCCCTTCGCCCGCATGGTTCAAGCCATGCAGGCCAAAGGCAAACCGTTCAAGGTCATGATCATTGCCATCGCCCGCAAACTGCTCGTCATCGCAAACGCCATGCTCAGGGATAAAACCACATTCGAAGCAGCTTGAAACAACATGCATCAATACAGTTGCCAGCCG
>NZ_ASXX01000054.1:0-1144 GCF_001526505.1 Agrobacterium sp. D14 | reverse complement strand
CCTTCTGGACCATCCGGCTGACGACCACCAATGCAGCCCCGCTGACGGCCTTCATCGCGTCCTTCTCAAGCCCACAGGGGCTGTTCTGGGCAAAACTCTCGGCCGCCTCGATGATGGCGATCGCCCCCATTCTCGTCATCGGCTGGTTCTCGCAGAAACAACTCGTGCGTGGCCTGACCTTTGGCGCCGTGAAATAAGGAACGACAAACATGGGCAGCATTTCCCTTCAGAACGTGTCCAAGCTCTTCGGTGAGGCGAAAGTCATCCCGTCGATCGATCTCGATATCAACGACGGCGAGTTCGTCGTCTTCGTCGGTCCCTCCGGCTGCGGCAAGTCCACGCTGCTGCGGCTGATTGCCGGGCTGGAAGACGTCTCCGGCGGAAAGATCGTCATCGACGGCAAGGATGTCACCGAAAAGGCCCCGGCCGAGCGCGGCCTTGCCATGGTGTTCCAGTCCTATGCGCTTTATCCGCATATGAGTGTCAGGAACAACATCGCCTTCCCGCTGAAGATGGCCAAGCTCGACAAGGCGATCATCGATAAAAAGGTGGAAGACGCCGCCCGGGTGCTGAACCTCACCGATTATCTCGAACGCCGGCCCTCGCAGCTGTCGGGCGGCCAGCGCCAGCGTGTCGCCATCGGCCGCGCCATCGTGCGCGAACCCTCCGCCTTCCTGTTCGACGAACCGCTCTCCAACCTCGATGCGGCGCTGCGCGGCACCATGCGGCTGGAAATCTCCGAGCTGCACAACACGCTGAAGACCACGATGATCTATGTCACCCACGATCAGGTGGAAGCCATGACCATGGCCGACAAGATCGTGGTGCTCAACCGCGGCAATATCGAGCAGGTCGGCTCGCCGATGGAGCTTTACCGCTCCCCCGCCAACCTCTTCGTCGCCGGCTTCATCGGCTCGCCGCGCATGAACCTGGTGACCGGCGATTACGCCCGCCAAAAGGGCGCCACCACCGCCGGTGTGCGGCCGGAGCATCTGGTGCTGTCGAAGGAAAGCGGGCTGTGGCAGGGCAAGGTCACCGTCGCCGAACATCTCGGATCGGATACCTTCCTGCATCTCGAGGTCGATGGTATCGGACCGATTACCGCCCGCACGGACGGTGAGTTCGAATGCAAACACGGCGATAC
>NZ_ASXX01000053.1:0-1157 GCF_001526505.1 Agrobacterium sp. D14 | reverse complement strand
ATGGCAAAGAGCAAGTTTGAGCGCAATAAGCCGCACGTCAACATTGGCACGATCGGTCACGTTGACCATGGCAAGACGTCGCTGACGGCAGCGATCACGAAGTTCTTCGGCGAATTCAAGGCGTATGACCAGATCGACGCCGCGCCTGAAGAAAAGGCCCGTGGTATCACGATTTCGACGGCGCACGTTGAATACGAAACGCCTGCCCGTCACTATGCGCACGTCGACTGCCCCGGCCACGCCGACTACGTGAAGAACATGATCACCGGTGCTGCCCAGATGGACGGCGCGATCCTGGTTTGCTCGGCTGCCGACGGCCCGATGCCGCAGACCCGCGAGCACATCCTGCTTGCCCGTCAGGTTGGCGTTCCGGCGATCGTCGTGTTCCTCAACAAGGTCGACCAGGTTGACGACGCCGAGCTTCTCGAGCTCGTCGAGCTTGAAGTTCGCGAACTTCTGTCGTCCTACGACTTCCCGGGCGACGATATTCCGATCATCAAGGGTTCGGCACTTGCCGCTCTTGAAGACTCTGACAAGAAGATCGGTGAAGACGCGATCCGCGAGCTGATGGCTGCGGTTGACGCCTACATCCCGACGCCTGAGCGTCCGATCGACCAGCCGTTCCTGATGCCGATCGAAGACGTGTTCTCGATCTCTGGCCGTGGTACGGTTGTGACGGGTCGCGTTGAGCGCGGTATCGTCAAGGTTGGCGAAGAAGTCGAAATCGTCGGCATCCGTCCGACCTCGAAGACGACGGTTACCGGCGTTGAAATGTTCCGCAAGCTGCTCGACCAGGGCCAGGCCGGCGACAACATCGGTGCACTGGTTCGCGGTGTTAACCGTGACGGCGTCGAGCGTGGTCAGATCCTGTGCAAGCCGGGTTCGGTTAAGCCGCACAAGAAGTTCAAGGCTGAAGCCTACATCCTGACGAAGGAAGAAGGCGGCCGTCATACGCCGTTCTTCACGAACTACCGTCCGCAGTTCTACTTCCGCACGACGGACGTAACGGGCATCGTTACGCTTCCGGAAGGCACGGAAATGGTTATGCCTGGCGACAACGTGACCGTTGACGTCGAGCTGATCGTTCCGATCGCGATGGAAGAAAAGCTGCGCTTCGCTATCCGCGAAGGCGGCCGTACCGTCGGCGCCGGCATCGT
>NZ_ASXX01000052.1:0-332626 GCF_001526505.1 Agrobacterium sp. D14 | reverse complement strand
GGCGGCCGTACCGTCGGCGCCGGCATCGTGGCCTCGATCGTCGAGTAATTTCGACCTTTGAAATTCTGACTGGCGGCGGTGTGAACAACACCGCCGCCGGACTTTTGGTAAAAAGCCTGGCGGCGTTGCATTTTTAGTGCTTGAAAAATTCGGTGAAAGCGCGTAAACGCGCACTCACACTCACCGCTGGATTCGCAAGCGATTGCGAAACGCGGTGTTTTAGCAATACAGACAACTGAAATGATTGGGATGCGACAGCGCATTTCTCTCGATTTTTGAAAATCTGCGGCGCCACGATCAATAGAAGTTCATGTGTTTCCGCGTGCGGAAACGAATAACAAAGAACAAGGACAAGACGAATGAACGGCCAGAATATCCGTATCCGCCTCAAGGCGTTCGATCACCGGATCCTCGATGCCTCTACCCGTGAAATCGTGTCGACCGCAAAGCGCACCGGCGCCAGCGTTCGCGGCCCGGTTCCGCTCCCCACCCGCATCGAAAAGTTTACCGTCAACCGCTCTCCTCACGTTGATAAGAAGAGCCGTGAACAGTTCGAAATGCGGACGCACAAGCGTCTTCTCGATATCGTTGACCCCACCCCGCAGACTGTCGATGCTCTGATGAAGCTCGACCTCGCTGCTGGCGTTGACGTGGAAATCAAGCTCTAAGACCCGGCCCGATCCATCCAAGGTGAGGGCTGAAATAACAAGGAAGGTACGTGGAGTAATCCAACGACTTCCAAACCGGAGACCGGAAACATCGTGAGATGTCGAAGGGCACTCCTTAACAAAGGCCAGAGAGGGTTTTCCCTTCAAGGCTCGCAAGAGGATGAACCAATGCGTTCAGGTGTGATTGCACAGAAAGTGGGTATGACACGCGTCTATAACGACGCAGGTGAACATATCCCCGTAACAGTATTGCGACTGGATAACGTACAAGTCGTTGCCCAGCGCACGGAAGACAAGAATGGCTATACCGCAGTTCAGCTCGGTGCCGGCCAGTCCAAGGTCAAGAACACGACGAAGGCGCTTCGCGGTCATTTTGCCGCTGCCAATGTCGAACCGAAAGCCAAGCTCGTCGAGTTCCGGGTTTCCCCCGAGAACCTGATCGACATCGGTGCAACACTGACCGCAAATCATTTTCAGTCCGGCCAGCTGGTCGACGTCACTGGAACCACGATCGGTAAAGGTTTTGCCGGTGCTATGAAGCGTCACAACTTCGGTGGTGGCCGCGCTTCGCACGGTAACTCCGTATCGCACCGTGCACACGGTTCGACCGGTAACAACCAGGATCCGGGCCGCGTCTGGAAGGGCAAACGCATGGCTGGTCATATGGGCCAGACGCGCGTTACGACCCAGAACCTCGAAGTCGTTTCGACCGATGAAGACCGTGGCCTCATCCTCGTGAAGGGTGCAGTTCCCGGCTCGAAGGGTTCCTGGATCATCGTCCGCGACGCCGTCAAGTCGGCTGCGAAGTAAGGGAGCCTTATCATGGAATTGAACGTCAAGACCCTCGAGGGAAAAGACGCCGGCAAGGTTTCTCTGTCGGATGAGATCTTCGGCCTCGACCCCCGCCAGGACATCCTGGCCCGCATGGTTCGCTGGCAGCTTGCAAAGAAGCAGCAGGGAACCCACAAGTCCAAGAACCGGTCGGAAGTTTCCCGCACCGGCGCGAAGATGTACAAGCAGAAGGGTACGGGCCGCGCTCGTCACCATTCGGCTCGCGCACCGCAGTTCCGCGGCGGCGGCAAGGCCCACGGCCCGGTCGTTCGCAGCCATGCACACGACCTTCCGAAGAAGGTTCGCGCGCTCGCTCTGCGTCACGCTTTGTCTGCAAAGCTGAAGGCTGAAGAACTGATCATCGTCGATCAGCTCGTTGCGTCCGAAGCAAAGACCAAGGCTCTGCTGGGCAGCTTCGCTTCGCTTGGCCTGACCAACGCTCTCGTTATCGGCGGCGCCGAACTTGATGGCAACTTCAAGCTCGCTGCTCAGAACATCCCGAACGTGGACGTTCTGCCGGTTCAGGGCATCAATGTTTACGACATCCTGCGCCGTGGCAAGCTGGTGCTTTCCAAGGCTGCTGTAGAGGCTCTGGAGGAGCGGTTCAAATGACGGATCTTCGCCACTACGATGTGATCGTATCTCCTTCGATCACGGAAAAGTCGACGCTGGTATCCGAACAGAACCAGGTCGTATTCAACGTCGCCAAGAATGCTTCCAAGCCTGAAATCAAGGCTGCCGTGGAAGCTCTCTTCGGCGTCAAAGTCACGGCTGTGAACACGCTTATCCGCAAGGGTAAGACCCGTCGTTTCCGTGGATTCGCCGGTAAGCTGAAGGACGTCAAGAAAGCCGTCGTCACGCTCGCCGAAGGTCAATCCATCGACGTGTCCACCGGACTCTAAAGGTTAGGCCCAAGCGGGCAAAGACCCAAAAGGGAACAAGAAAATGGCATTGAAAAGTTTCAATCCGACCACGCCGAGCCAGCGCCAGCTGGTTATCGTGGACCGCGCTTCGCTCTACAAGGGCAAGCCGGTAAAGGCTCTCACCCAGGGCCTCAGCTCCAAGGGTGGCCGTAACAACCAGGGCCGGATCACCGTCCGTTTCCAGGGTGGCGGTCACAAGCGGACCTACCGTCTGGTTGACTTCAAGCGTCGCAAGTTCGACGTAGAAGGCACCGTTGAGCGTCTGGAATACGACCCCAACCGCACCGCGTTCATCGCGCTGGTTACGTATACCGACGGCGAACAGGCTTACATTCTCGCGCCACAGCGTCTCGCTGCCGGTGACAAGGTGATCGCCTCCGACAAGGCTGTGGACGTGAAGCCCGGCAACACCATGCCGCTTCAGTACATTCCGGTCGGTTCGATCATCCACAACGTCGAGATGAAGCCGGGCAAGGGCGGTCAGATCGCTCGCTCCGCCGGTACGTATGTCCAGCTCGTCGGCCGCGATGCCGGCATGGCCATCCTGCGTCTCAACTCGGGCGAACAGCGTCTGGTGCACGGCTCCTGCCTCGCATCGATCGGTGCTGTTTCGAACTCGGACCACGCCAACATCAACGACGGCAAGGCCGGTCGTTCCCGTTGGCGCGGCAAGCGTCCGCACGTTCGCGGCGTCGTTATGAACCCGGTCGACCACCCGCACGGTGGTGGTGAAGGTCGCACGTCGGGTGGTCGCCACCCGGTTACTCCGTGGGGCAAGCCCACGAAGGGCAAGCGCACCCGTTCGAACAAGTCGACCGACAAGTTCATCATGCGCTCGCGCCATCAGCGTAAGAAGTAAGAGAGGTAGTCACTAATGGCTCGTTCAGTATGGAAAGGTCCGTTTGTTGACGGCTATCTTCTCACCAAGGCTGAGAAGGTGCGCGAGAGCGGACGTAACGAAGTAATCAAGATCTGGAGCCGTCGCTCCACGATCCTGCCGCAGTTCGTTGGTCTGACCTTCGGCGTCTACAACGGCAGCAAGCATGTGCCCGTCTCCGTCAACGAAGACATGGTCGGACACAAGTTCGGTGAATTCTCTCCGACCCGTACCTATTACGGTCACGGCGCGGACAAGAAGGCAAAGAGGAAGTAATCATGGCGAAGGCTAAGACCGAACGCCGGCTGAAGGACAACGAGGCTCAGGCCGTTGCCCGTACGCTCCGCGTCAGCCCCCAGAAACTGAACCTGGTTGCCGCTCTTATCCGTGGCAAGAAGGTTGATCGCGCTCTCGCCGAGCTCGAATTCTCCCGCAAGCGCATTGCAGGCACCGTCAAGAAGACGCTGGAATCTGCAATTGCGAATGCGGAAAACAACCACGACCTCGACGTTGACGCTCTCGTCGTCGCCGAGGCCTATGTTGGCAAGTCCATCACCATGAAGCGTTTCCACGCTCGTGGCCGTGGTCGTGCTTCCCGCATCGAAAAGCCGTTCGCTCACCTCACGATCGTTGTTCGTGAAGTCGAGGAAAAAGGGGAGGCCGCATAATGGGTCAGAAAATCAATCCGATCGGCTTCCGCCTCGGCATCAACCGTACCTGGGATAGCCGCTGGTACGCTGACACCGCAGAATACGGCAAGCTGCTGCATGAAGACCTGAAGATCCGGGCTTACCTGATCAAGGAACTCAAGCAGGCCGGTATCGCCAAGGTCGTCATCGAGCGTCCGCACAAGAAGTGCCGCGTCACGATCCACTCGGCTCGTCCGGGTCTGATCATCGGCAAGAAGGGTGCGGACATCGAGAAGCTTCGCAAGAAGCTTTCCGAGATGACCAACTCCGAAACGCACCTCAACATCGTTGAAGTGCGCAAGCCGGAAATCGACGCGACGCTGGTTGCCCAGTCGATCGCTCAGCAGCTCGAGCGCCGCGTGGCTTTCCGCCGTGCGATGAAGCGTGCTGTTCAGTCCGCAATGCGTCTTGGCGCCGAAGGCATCAAGATCACCTGCGGCGGCCGTCTCGGCGGTGCAGAAATCGCTCGTACCGAATGGTACCGCGAAGGTCGCGTTCCGCTGCACACGCTGCGTGCGGACATCGACTACGGCACGGCTGAAGCTGAAACCGCATTCGGCATTTGCGGCATCAAGGTCTGGATCTTCAAGGGCGAAATCCTTGAGCACGATCCGATGGCTTCTGAGCGTCGCGGTCTCGAAGGCGACGCACAGGGCCCTGCAAGCCGTGAGCGTGGCGATCGTCCCGATCGTCGTCGCGAAAACGCTTGATTGACGCTGGCGAAAGATAAGCTCGGAGAAGTAAGAAAATGTTGCAGCCAAAGCGTACTAAGTACCGTAAGCAGTTCAAGGGACGCATCAAGGGCGTCGCCAAGGGCGGCTTTGACCTGGCATTCGGTGAATTCGGCTTGAAGTCGCAGGAACCGAACCGCGTGAATGCACGCGAGATCGAAGCGGCCCGCCGCGCGATCACGCGTTACATGAAGCGCGCAGGTCGCGTGTGGATCCGCGTATTCCCCGACGTTCCGGTAACGGCAAAGCCGACCGAAGTTCGTATGGGTAAGGGCAAGGGTTCGGTCGATTACTGGGCATGCAAGGTCAAGCCCGGTGTATGATGTTCGAGATCGACGGTGTGTCCGAGGAGATCGCCCGTGAGGCGCTTCGTCTCGGCGCTGCCAAGCTCTCGGTCAAGACGCGCTTCGTACAGCGCATCGCAGAGTAAGGAGCAAGGCACATGAAAGCCGATGAAGTTCGCGGCCTCAGCGCCGACCAGCTCAAGGACAAGCTCGCCGATCTGAAGAAGGAGCAGTTCAACCTGCGCTTCCAGAAGGCAACTGGTCAGCTGGAGAAGTCCTCGCGCATCAACGAAGTCCGCAAGGATATCGCCCGCGTTAAAACCATTGCCCGCCAGAAGGCGGCAGAAGCCAAGGCCTAAGGAAGAATAATATGCCGAAACGCATTCTGCAGGGCGTCGTAGTGTCCGACAAGAACGAGAAGACTGTCGTAGTCCGGGTTGAGCGCCGATTCGCTCACCCGCTGCTTCAGAAGACCGTTCGTCGTTCGAAGAAGTACAAGGCACACGACGAAAACAATCAGTATAAGGTCGGCGATGTCGTTTCCATCGAGGAATGCGCACCGATCTCCAAGGACAAGCGCTGGACGGTTGTATCCGCCCAGGCTTAATTTCATCAGAATCGCGCCAGGTCTCTTGTACTTGGCGCGAAATCCTGTATGAAGCACCGCAAGGACGCTCGTGAATCGAGCGTCTTTTGCTTTGATGCGCACGGAAGGTCCCTTGGGAAACCACCCTGTCACGACATTTCCGCGCAAAAAAAGAGATATTCATAAGCTGGGGCAGGGGGCTCGCTCGGGAGAGTTTGCCCAACCGTTCCGGTAACAACAAGAAGGCGACCTGACATGATTCAGATGCAAACAAACCTCGACGTGGCGGATAATTCCGGCGCACGTCGTGTCATGTGCATCAAGGTGCTGGGCGGCTCGAAGCGCAAATATGCTTCTGTTGGCGACATTATTGTCGTTTCCATCAAGGAAGCTATTCCGCGCGGCCGCGTCAAGAAGGGCGACGTGATGAAGGCGGTTGTCGTGCGCACCGCCAAGGACATCCGTCGCGCTGACGGCAGCGTCATCCGTTTCGATAACAACGCAGCCGTTCTTATCGACAACAAGAAAGAGCCCATCGGCACCCGTATCTTCGGACCGGTTCCGCGCGAACTTCGCGCCAAGAACCACATGAAGATCATCTCGCTGGCTCCGGAAGTACTGTAAGGAGCGAATGCGATGCAGAAGATTCGTAAAGGCGACAAGGTTGTCGTATTGACCGGTAAGGACAAGGGCCGTACCGGCGAAGTAATCCAGGTTTTGCCGAAGGAAGATCGGGCCGTTGTGCGTGGCGTCAACATGGTGAAGCGTCACCAGCGCCAGACCCAGGCCCAGGAAGCCGGCATCATCAACAAGGAAGCATCCTTGCACATCTCCAACATCGCCATCGTCGACAAGGATGGCAAGCCGACCCGCGTTGGCTTCTCGGTTGTGGATGGCAAGAAGGTCCGCGTGGCCAAGCGTTCGGGAGAAGTGATCGATGGCTGATAAGTACGAGCCGCGTCTCAAGACGGAATACGTTTCCCGTATCCGTGGCGCCATGCAGGAGAAGTTCTCCTACGCCAACGTGATGATGATCCCGAAGCTTGAAAAGATCGTGATCAACATGGGTGTTGGCGAGGCGACTGCCGACTCCAAGAAGCCCACCATCGCTGCCGGTGACCTGGCTGCGATTGCCGGTCAGAAGCCGGTGGTTACCCGCGCTCGCAACTCGATCGCAGGTTTCAAGGTTCGCGAAGGCATGCCGATCGGTGCGAAGGTTACCCTTCGTGGCGCCCGCATGTACGAATTCCTTGATCGTCTGGTCAACATCGCGCTTCCGCGCGTTCGCGACTTCCGGGGCCTGAACCCGAAGAGCTTTGACGGCCGTGGCAACTTCGCCATGGGCATCAAGGAACACATTGTGTTCCCTGAGATCAACTACGATAAGGTTGATCAGATGTGGGGCATGGACATCATCGTTTGCACGACGGCGACGTCGGACGACGAAGCTCGGGCTCTGCTGACAGAGTTCAACTTCCCGTTCCGTCACTAACCGTAACGACGAGCGTAGAAAAGGAACTCCGATATGGCGAAAACAAGCGCAGTTGAAAAGAACAAGCGCCGCCGCAAGTCGGTCGCCCAGCAGGCCGCCAAGCGCGCCGCACTGAAGGCGATCGTGATGAACCAGTCCCTTCCGATCGAAGACCGGTTCAAGGCCACTCTGAAGCTCGCTTCGCTGCCGCGTGACGGCTCGAAGACGCGTATCCGCAACCGCTGCGAAGTAACGGGCCGTCCGCGCGCGTTCTATCGCAAGCTCAAGATGTCGCGTATCGCGCTTCGTGAGCTGGGCAATTCCGGCAAGGTGCCGGGCATTGTCAAGTCGAGCTGGTAAGGAGACGGGCACATGACCATGACTGATCCTTTGGGTGATATGCTCACCCGCATCCGCAATGGTGCTGCTCGCCGCAAGTCTTCGGTAAGCACGCCGGCTTCCAGCCTCCGCGCACGCGTTCTCGACGTGCTGCAGGCTGAAGGCTACATTCGCGGTTATTCCAAGGTCGATTTCGAAAACGGCAAGTCCGAATTCACGATCGAGCTGAAGTACTACGAAGGCGCGTCCGTGATCCGTGAGATCGGCCGCGTTTCCAAGCCGGGCCGCCGGGTTTATGTCTCGGTAAAGTCCATTCCGCAGGTCGCGAACGGCCTCGGCATCACCATCCTTTCGACCCCGAAGGGCGTGATGGCCGATCACCAGGCTCGCGAACAGAACGTTGGTGGCGAGGTTCTTTGCTCGGTCTTCTAAGACCCGAGCAAGGATCTCCATAACGAACAGACAGGATTGAATAATGTCTCGTATCGGTAAAAAGCCCGTTCCGGTTCCAGCAGGTGTGACGGCCAATGTCGACGGCCAGAAGGTTACTGCTAAGGGCCCGAAGGGTGAACTGTTTTTCGTCGCTAACGACGACATTCAGCTGAAGCTCGAAGATAACGGCGTTTCCGTAACGCCGGCTAACGGCACCAAGGAAGCTCGTTCGAAGTGGGGCATGTCCCGCACGATGATCGAGAACATCTTCAAGGGTGTTAAGGACGGCTATGAGCGCAAGCTCGAAATCAACGGCGTCGGTTACCGTGCCGCCATGCAGGGCAAGAACCTGCAGCTGGCTCTCGGCTTCTCCCACGACGTTGTTTACGAGCCGCCGGTCGGCATCACCATTGCCGTTCCGAAGCCCACGGAAATTATCGTTTCCGGCATCAACAAGCAGCAGGTTGGCCAGGTAGCCGCGGAAATCCGCGAATACCGCGGTCCCGAGCCCTACAAGGGCAAGGGCGTGAAGTACGCTGAAGAGCGTATTGTCCGCAAAGAAGGCAAGAAGAAGTAAGGATCACGCGAAATGGCTAGCAGGAAAGAAGCACTTGCACGTCGCGCGAGCCGTGTGCGCCGCCAGATCAAGGCGGTTGCCAACGGCCGCCCGCGCCTGTCGGTTCATCGCTCGTCGAAGAACATCTACGCCCAGATCATCGATGACGTTGCTGGCAAGACGCTTGCGTCTGCCTCCACGCTCGAAGCCGATCTGCGCGGCTCGCTCAAGACCGGCGCCGACGTTGCAGCAGCAACTGTCGTAGGCAAGCTGGTTGCCGAGCGTGGCGTCAAGGCTGGCGTCAAGGATGTCGTATTCGACCGTGGCGCGTTCATCTACCACGGCCGCATCAAGGCCCTGGCAGACGCTGCCCGCGAAGGCGGCCTGAACTTCTGATTTTTTTCCGCCCGGACAACGATCCGGGCGGAATTTCACCGGACCATGCGGATCTCTTCATCGGGGCCGCTGGTCTTTTCGTTTGCCGTTCCACCCGCAAAAGAAAAAGGACAAGGACAATGGCACAGGATAAAAGAGGTTCCCGCGAAGAGCGTCAGAACCGCGAAGAGCGCGATAGCGAATTCGTTGACAAGCTGGTCGCGATCAACCGCGTTGCAAAGGTTGTTAAGGGTGGCCGTCGCTTCGGCTTCGCCGCTCTCGTCGTCGTTGGCGACCAGAAGGGCCGCGTCGGCTTCGGTCACGGCAAGGCTCGTGAAGTTCCGGAAGCCATCCGCAAGGCAACCGAAAGCGCAAAACGCGATCTGATCTTCGTTCCGCTGCGCGATGGCCGCACGCTGCACCACGACGTCAATGGCCGTCACGGCGCAGGCAAGGTTCTGCTGCGTTCGGCCAAGGCCGGTACCGGTATCATCGCCGGTGGTCCGATGCGCGCCGTTTTCGAAACGCTCGGCGTTCATGACGTTGTTGCCAAGTCGACCGGTTCTTCGAACCCGTACAACATGGTTCGCGCTACGTTCGACGCTCTGAAGCATCAGGTTCATCCGAAGGACATCGCTGCACAGCGCGGTCTGAAGTATGCGACCCTTCAGGCTCGTCGTGCCGCTTCCGGCAACGCTTCTGAAGAATAAGGAGCTGGATCATGGCCAAGAAGACTACTGAAGCCAAGAAGACTGTTACGGTCGAACAGATCGGCAGCCCCATTCGCCGCCCGGCAATCCAGCGCCAGACGCTGATCGGCCTGGGTCTCAACAAGATGCATCGTCAGCGCACCCTGGAAGACACTCCGGCGGTTCGCGGCATGATCCGTGCGGTCCAGCATCTCGTTCGCGTCGTTGACGAGAAGTGAGACGGAGTAACCTATCATGAAACTCAATGAAATCAGAGACAACGAAGGCGCCTCCAAGGACCGTATCCGCGTAGGTCGCGGTATCGGTTCCGGCAAGGGCAAGACCGGTGGTCGCGGTGTGAAGGGCCAGAAGGCTCGTTCGGGCGTCGCCATCAACGGTTTCGAAGGCGGTCAGATGCCCATCTACCGTCGTCTGCCGAAGCGCGGTTTCAACAACATCTTCGCTTCCGAATATGTTGTCGTATCGCTCGGCCGCATTCAGACCGCCATCGACGCCAAGAAGCTTGACGCTTCCGCAACGATCGATGCCGCTGCTCTCAAGGCTGCCGGCGTTATCCGCCGCGCCAAGGACGGCGTACGCATTCTCGCCGACGGCGAGCTGAAGGCCAAGGTCGCTTTCGAAGTTGCCGGCGCTTCCAAGCCCGCAATCGAAAAGATCGAAAAGGCTGGCGGTTCGATCAAGCTTCTCGCAGTTGCAGCAGAAGCCGCCGAGTAATATATAGACTTCAGACGCCCGGGGCTCGTCGCTCCGGGCGTTTGCGCTCCCTGGCCTATGGTGCTTTCGATCTAAATCGATTTATAGAGCATCAGGGCAATCTCTTCGCGGTGTGCTTCCACGGCCCCGCTTGCGGCAGAAAGTGCTGCAGGGAGAGCCTCACAGTTCTTGAACTTCCGTAGGGGAGGGGATAGGACATAAAAAACAGGGTGAGGCATGATGGCGGCTCAGAGCCGCATTTGTCCGAAGCCCGGTTTTGACCAGTATCTTTTAGACCTTTCCGCATCGGCCGGTTGCGCTGGCTGGCAAGGGTCATTCGGAGAAATTTATGGCTTCAGCAGCGGAACAACTGGCTTCGAACCTGAATTTTTCGACCTTCGCTAAGGCGGAGGATCTGAAAAAGCGTCTCTGGTTTACTCTTGCCGCACTTCTCGTCTACCGTCTCGGCACCCACATTCCGCTTCCGGGCCTGAACCCCGAAGCCTATGCGCAGGCCTTCCGTGGCCAGGCCAACGGTATTCTCGGTCTTTTCAACATGTTTGCGGGTGGCGCCGTCGAGCGCATGGCGATCTTCGCGCTCGGCATCATGCCTTACATCTCCGCTTCGATCATCGTGCAGCTCATGACCTCGGTCGTGCCTTCGCTCGAAGCGTTGAAGAAGGAAGGCGAAGCCGGCCGCAAGATCATCAACCAGTATACGCGCTACGGCACGGTGCTGCTCGGCACGCTGCAGGCCTATGGCATTGCGGTCGGCCTCGAAAGCGGCAACGGCCTCGTGGTCGATCCAGGCTGGTTCTTCCGCATTTCCACCGTCATCACGCTGCTCGGCGGCACGATGTTCCTGATGTGGCTGGGTGAGCAGATCACCTCGCGCGGTATCGGCAACGGTATTTCGCTCATCATCTTCGCGGGCATCGCCGCAGGCCTGCCCAAGGCGCTGGCCGGCACGCTGGAACTCGGCCGTACCGGTGCGCTTTCCACCCCGCTCATCCTGACGGTCGTTGTGGTCGCCATCGGCGTCATCGCGCTCATCGTCTTCGTGGAGCGCGCGCAGCGCCGCCTGTTGATCCAATATCCGAAGCGACAGGTCGGCAATCGCATGTTCCAGGGCGATACCTCGCATCTGCCGCTGAAGCTCAACACGGCTGGAGTCATTCCCGCGATCTTCGCATCGTCGCTGCTGCTGCTGCCGGCAACGGCTGCGGGTTTTGCCGGAAACACCAACCTGCCGGGCTGGGCAACCTCGATCATCGCGTCGCTGCAGCACGGACAGCCGCTGTTCATGGCGCTCTACGGCCTGCTGATCGCGTTCTTCGCGTTTTTCTATACGGCGATCGTCTTCAATCCGAAGGACACCGCAGATAATCTCAAGAAGCATGGTGGCTTCATTCCGGGCATCCGTCCGGGCGAGCGCACCGCGGAGTACATCGATTATGTCCTGACCCGCATCACCGTGGTCGGCGCGATTTATCTTGTCTTCGTCTGTATCCTTCCTGAGACACTTATCGCACGCACGGGCATTCCATTAGCCCTTGGTGGTACTTCGCTTTTGATCGTTGTCAGTGTAACTCTGGATACGGTTGCGCAAATTCAGGGCCACCTGATCGCGCAGCAGTATGAAGGGCTGATCAAGAAGTCGAAGTTGCGTGGAGGAAAGAGGGGACGATGAGACTGATATTTTTGGGTCCGCCGGGTGCGGGCAAGGGAACCCAGGCCAAGCGGCTGACGGACAAGTACGGGATCCCGCAGCTTTCCACCGGTGACATGCTTCGCGCTGCGGTTAGCGCGGGCACCGAAATCGGCAAACGCGCCAAGGCCGTCATGGACGCCGGCGGGCTTGTTTCCGACGATATCGTCAATCAGATCGTTTCCGAACGCATCGAAGCACCGGACTGTGCCAAGGGCTTTATTCTCGACGGCTATCCGCGCACCGTTCCGCAGGCCAAGGCGCTTGCAGAGAACATGCGCAAGAAGAATCTGGTCCTTGATGCCGTCATCGAACTCAAGGTGGACGAAGAGGCGCTGATTCGCCGAATCGAAAACCGCGTGGCTGAAACCATTGCCGCCGGCGGTACGGTTCGCTCGGATGACAATCCGGAAGCGTTCCGCAAGCGCCTGACGGAATATCGCGAGAAGACCGCGCCGCTGTCCGCTTATTACAGCGAACAGGGCGAGCTCGTGACGCTGGATGGCATGGCTGACGTCGATGCCGTCACCGAGGCTATCGAGCGCGTTCTCGAGAAAGCCTCCGCCTGATCGACGGAGCGGATGGGCGAGGCTGTTGCGCTCTTGCCCATATCTCGCTTGCGCATGGCGGCAGATCCTTTGGATCGTAAAAGAATCTTGGCGGAGCCGGTTGCTTTTTTGCGCTGATTCCGTTAAACACCGCGCCAACTCGCGACATCCCAAGCGACTGGCGCGGATTTCCCTAAGGGAAGGGAGATCCGGGTTCGGTCGTTTTGACTTGTCACGGACACCAATTTGAACTGGCGGTCTTGTCGGCCGCTCGAATGGAATCACCACTTGCCGGATGGCAACTGGAACCAAGGAGAAGAGACGTGGCACGTATCGCTGGCGTCAACATCCCGACCGCGAAGCGCGTTGTTATTGCGCTGACCTACATTCACGGGATCGGTCCGAAATTCGCGCAGGAAATCATGGACAAGGTCGGTCTTCCGGCTGAGAAGCGCGTTCATCAGCTGACGGATGCTGAAGTTCTTCAGATCCGCGAAGCCATCGACCGCGACTATCAGGTCGAAGGCGACCTGCGTCGTGAGACCTCGATGAACATCAAGCGTCTGATGGACCTCGGTTGCTACCGCGGCCTGCGTCACCGTCGTGGCCTTCCGGTCCGCGGTCAGCGCACGCACACCAACGCCCGCACCCGCAAGGGTCCGGCGAAGGCTATCGCTGGTAAGAAGAAGTAATTTTCCGGTTCTCCGGAAAGGGGAGGCTGGTGCAGTCCGCGCCAGCCTTTCTGAGTTTGGCGTGAAGCTCCGATGGGGCCGATCGCCGGTGTAGCCGCTGGTGTTACGGCGGTGAAGAGATCAATGAAAGGTATAAAATGGCCAAGGAAGCCGCACGTATTCGCCGTCGCGAACGTAAGAACATCACGTCGGGCGTCGCGCACGTCAACTCGACCTTCAACAACACGATGATCACCATCACCGACGCACAGGGCAATGCTATTGCCTGGTCGTCCGCTGGTGCCAAGGGCTTCAAGGGTTCGCGCAAGTCGACCCCGTTCGCTGCCCAGATCGCTGCTGAAGATTGCGCGAAGAAGGCTCAGGAACACGGCATGAAGTCGCTTGAAGTTGAAGTTTGCGGTCCGGGTTCCGGCCGTGAATCGGCACTTCGCGCTCTGCAGGCTGCCGGTTTCATGATCACTTCCATTCGCGACGTGACGCCGATCCCGCACAACGGCTGCCGTCCGCGCAAGAAGCGCCGCGTCTGACGCGACCGTGGTTCGGAAATTCCGCCTTACCTCAGGTCTGGCGGAATTTTCGTGTATCTGGCGTGTGCGCGTCGATTTCGATCGGCGGACTTGCGCTCAAGAACCCACCGATGAACCGCTGAATTAGGTTCCTCTCGGTGTTTTCATGCTCGGTCCGTCACGATTGGATGGTGGCGGCGAACGGAAGGTTTAAAGATGATTCAGAAGAACTGGCAGGAACTTATCAAGCCGAACAAGGTCGAGTTCACCTCGTCCAGCCGCACCAAGGCAACGCTGGTTGCCGAGCCGCTGGAGCGTGGTTTTGGTCTTACCCTCGGCAACGCGCTGCGTCGCGTTCTGTTGTCTTCTCTGCGTGGCGCCGCTGTGACGGCCGTGCAGATCGACGGTGTCCTGCACGAATTCTCCTCCATCCCCGGCGTTCGGGAAGATGTGACGGATATCGTGCTCAACATCAAGGAAATCGCCATCAAGATGGACGGCGATGATTCCAAGCGCATGGTCGTGCGCAAGCAGGGTCCGGGCGCCGTGACCGCTGGTGACATCCAGACGGTTGGCGATATCGAGATCCTGAACCCCGACCACGTGATCTGCACGCTGGACGATGGCGCTGAAATCCGCATGGAATTCACCGTCAACAACGGCAAGGGTTACGTACCGGCTGAGCGCAACCGCGCGGAAGATGCCCCGATTGGCCTCATTCCGGTGGACAGCCTCTATTCTCCGGTCAAGAAAGTGTCCTACAAGGTGGAAAACACCCGTGAAGGCCAGGTTCTCGACTATGACAAGCTGATCATGACGATCGAGACCAACGGTTCGGTTTCCGGCGAAGACGCCGTTGCCTTCGCCGCTCGCATTCTTCAGGACCAGCTCGGCGTCTTCGTCAACTTCGACGAGCCGCAGAAGGAAGCAGAAGAAGAATCGGTTACCGAACTCGCGTTCAACCCGGCGCTTCTCAAGAAGGTCGACGAGCTCGAACTGTCCGTTCGTTCGGCAAACTGCCTGAAGAACGACAACATCGTTTATATCGGCGACCTGATCCAGAAGACCGAAGCCGAAATGCTTCGCACGCCGAACTTCGGTCGCAAGTCGCTGAACGAAATCAAGGAAGTTCTCGCTTCCATGGGTCTGCACCTCGGCATGGAAGTGCCGGCATGGCCGCCTGAGAACATCGAAGATCTCGCAAAGCGTTACGAAGACCAGTACTAACAATCAAAAAGGCAGACCCTTTAAAGACTGCCTTTCCCCGTCAAACAGCAGGTAAGTCACCTGCATGTGCCAGGAAACGGCAGGCCTTAGAGAAGGAACCTGCGTAGAAGGAGAATAGCAATGCGCCACGGTAATTCAGGCCGCAAGCTCAATAGAACCGCCAGCCACCGCAAGGCAATGTTTGCCAACATGGCTGCTTCGCTCATCACCCATGAGCAGATCGTAACCACGCTTCCGAAGGCGAAGGAAATTCGCCCGATCGTTGAGAAGCTCGTCACCCTCGGCAAGCGCGGCGACCTGCACGCTCGTCGTCAGGCGATCTCGCAGATCAAGGATCAGGACGCCGTTCGCAAGCTGTTCGACGCGATCGCAGCCCGCTACGCAAACCGCAACGGCGGCTACCTGCGTATCATGAAGGCCGGCTTCCGCCAGGGCGACAATGCCGCTCTCGCCGTCATCGAATTCGTCGAGCGCGACGTTGACGCCAAGGGCGCAGCCGACAAGGCTCGCGTTGCCGCTGAAGCTGCTGCTGCCGAAGCTGCATAAGGTTTGACGCCGTTCAGGCGTCATGAGTTTAAAAAGCCGGGCGAGAGATCGCCCGGCTTTTTTTGTTGCTTCACTTTCCGGATTTAAGGCTGTCGACCCGGCAAGTAGCGGCTGATTTGACGAATAAGGTCAACAAGTGTGGCCATCAGAACAATGCGGTCCGAAACATGATGCGCGAGCCAGAGCCTTTGCAGGTCTTCTTCTTTAACGTCGTCGTTCTCAATGCGTTCAACAAGCCCTGACAACGCCTGCCGATGAGCACTGTTTAAGGCGCGGCCAATTCGAGCAGGGTCGAAAGCCGCGCCAGTTGCCATTGTGTTGAATATTTCGGAGAGAGCCGTTTGACCGGAAATGGAGATTTCAGGGCGGTGGGCAGTTCGGAGGTTTTGATCGGTCGGCTTCATGATCGTGATGGGCGTTGCAGAGAGTTCCTGTCAGCGCGTCTCCCCCGCTTCCTTGCCATGATCGAGGGCCGCACCAGCCGATAGCCGAGCAATACCACCATCGTGCTGATATAAAACACCGGCTCCAGCGTGATCGACTTCCGCGCCAGCACGAAATGCAGCACGCCGACGATGAGCACGAGATAGACGAGTTTGTGCAGCGTGTTCCAGCGGCTGCCGAGTTTGCGGATCGACCAGCGGTTGGAGGTGAGCGCCAGCGGTATGAGCATGAGAAGGCCGGCCATGCCGAGCATGATATAGGGGCGCTTCAGAATATCGCCGGCGATGGAACCGAGGATCAGGCCGCGATCCAGCACCAGATAGACGGTGAAATGCGCCAGCACGTAATAAAAGGCGATCAGCCCCAGCGCGCGGCGATAGGCGATGAGGTTGATGTTGAAGAGATCGCGCAGCGGCGTCACCAGAAGCCCGAGGCACAGGAAGCGCAGCGCCCAGATGCCGAGCAGGTGCTCGAAATCCTTGACCGGGTTGAAGCCGAGGCCGCCGGTTGCGGCGAGATAGAAATACCAGAGGCCCGGACAGAGGCCGATCACATAAAGCGACCAGATGGCCGCCGGCTGGTAACGCTTCGGCAGCGAGGGAAGAGGCAGGGCGAAGGCCATGGTCAATAATTCGCTTTCAGGTCCATGCCGGCATAGAGGCTCGCCACCTCGTCATAACCGTTGAACATCAGGGTAGGGCGGTTCTGGGTGCCAAAGAAGGCGCCTTCGCCGATGCGCTGTTCCGTCGCCTGGCTCCAGCGCGGATGGTCGACATTCGGGTTGACGTTGGAATAGAAGCCATATTCGCGGGCGTTGGAATTTTTCCACGTCGTTTCCGGCTGTTTCTCGACCAGCGAGATGCGGACGATGGATTTGATGCCCTTGAAACCGTATTTCCAGGGCACGACGAGGCGGATCGGCGCACCGTTCTGGTTCGGCAGCGTCTCTCCATAAAGGCCAACGGCGAGAATGGTGAGCGGATGGCGTGCTTCATCGAGGCGAAGCCCCTCGACATAGGGCCAGGAGAGAGGCTGGAAGAGGCCGCTTTGCCCCGGCATTTCGTCCGGCCGCACCACGGTTTCGAAAGCGACATATTTCGCGCTGCCAAGCGGCTCCACCTTGTCGAGAAGGGTGGCGAGCGGGAAGCCGATCCACGGAATGACCATCGACCAGCCCTCGACGCAGCGCATGCGGTAAGTGCGCTCTTCGAGAGGATATTTCATCAGCTCTTCAATGCCAAATTCCTGCGGTTTGGAGACGAGGCCATCCACCTTCACCGTCCATGGGGTAGGCTTGAACTTGCCGGAGTTTTCCTTCGGGTCGGATTTTCCAACACCGAATTCGTAGAAATTATTATAGCTGGTGACAGCATCGAGCGGGGTGAGCTTCTCGTCCAGCTTGTAGGCGCCGGGTTTTGCGGAAAGCGGCGCGGCAACAGCCTCGCGTCCGGCCAGTCCGATTGCCGCCAGCCCCGCCGCCGTGCCGAGGAAGCCACGTCTGGACAGGTAGATATTCTTCGGCGTGATTTCATTTGCCGAGATGAGGGGCGGGCGATAGGCGGGCATTGGAACCTCCACAAAAGCCGGGTACATCGGCGATAAATCGATTATGATAGCCAATACGGCCGCTGCACAGATATGTTTCAGCGCTCTGCGGAAAAACAACGGTGGGGCGGCGGAAATCGCGCATTTGTGATGAAGGCGCGGCCGGATAGCACGATGAAGAGAAAGCGTACCGTACCGAACCGTACTGTTTTGCCCCAAGGTGACAGTGACAGGGCTTGCGGTTTGCGCTAGAAAAACCGCAAAATAGGGCAGAGGCCGTTTTGACCGCGCTGCGGAAGACGCGTCTTAGCCCAAGAGATTGAGGAAAACACCATGCCAGCCTATCGCTCCAGAACGACAACCCACGGCCGCAACATGGCGGGCGCGCGCGGCCTTTGGCGCGCCACCGGCATGAAGGACAGCGATTTCGGCAAGCCGATCATCGCGGTGGTCAATTCCTTCACGCAGTTCGTGCCGGGCCATGTGCATCTGAAGGATCTCGGCCAGCTCGTTGCCCGCGAAATCGAGGCAGCCGGCGGTGTGGCCAAGGAATTCAACACCATCGCGGTCGATGACGGTATCGCCATGGGCCATGACGGCATGCTCTATTCGCTGCCGTCGCGCGAGATCATCGCGGATTCGGTGGAATATATGGTCAACGCCCATTGCGCCGATGCGATGGTGTGCATTTCCAACTGCGACAAGATCACCCCCGGCATGCTGAATGCGGCGATGCGCCTCAACATCCCCGCAGTCTTCGTTTCCGGCGGTCCGATGGAGGCCGGCAAGGTCGTCCTGCACGGCAAGACGGTTGCGCTCGATCTGGTCGACGCCATGGTTGCAGCTGCAGACGACAAGATTTCCGACGAGGATGTGAAGGTTATCGAGCGTTCGGCCTGCCCGACCTGCGGTTCCTGTTCCGGCATGTTCACGGCCAATTCCATGAACTGTCTGACCGAGGCGCTGGGTCTCTCGCTGCCCGGCAACGGTTCGACGCTCGCCACCCATTCCGATCGCAAGCGGCTGTTCGTCGAAGCCGGTCACCTGATCGTCGATCTGGCGCGCCGTTATTACGAGCAGGAGGACGAAACCGTCCTGCCGCGCACCATCGCCAACAAGGCGGCGTTTGAAAACGCCATGTCGCTGGATATCGCCATGGGCGGTTCCACCAACACGGTGCTGCATATTCTGGCGGCGGCGCATGAGGGAGGCGTCGATTTCGGCATGGAAGACATCGACCGTCTTTCCCGCAAGGTTCCCTGCCTTTCCAAGGTCGCGCCGGCCAAGCAGGACGTGCACATGGAAGACGTTCACCGCGCCGGCGGCATCATGCGCATTCTCGGCGAGCTGGAACGCGGTGGGCTCATCAATCGCGATACCTATACCGTTCATGAGGCGACGCTGGGCGACGCCATCGACCGCTGGGACATCACCCGCACCAACAGCGAGACGGTGCGCCAGTTCTTCAAGGCCGCCCCCGGCGGCGTGCCGACGCAGGTGGCCTTCAGCCAGTCCTCGCGCTGGGACGATCTGGATACGGACGGCGAAAACGGCGTCATCCGCTCGGTCGAGAAGCCTTTCTCCAAGGATGGCGGTCTGGCCGTGCTTTACGGCAACATCGCACTCGACGGCTGCATCGTGAAGACGGCGGGCGTCGATGAATCCATCCTGAAATTCACCGGCCCGGCAGTGGTTTACGAAAGTCAGGATGCGGCGGTGAAGGGCATTCTCGGCAACGAGGTCAAGGCGGGCGACGTCGTCGTCATCCGTTACGAAGGGCCGAAGGGCGGGCCGGGCATGCAGGAAATGCTCTATCCGACCAGTTACCTGAAATCCAAGGGCCTCGGCAAAGCCTGCGCGCTGATTACCGACGGCCGTTTCTCCGGCGGCACCTCCGGCCTTTCCATCGGTCACGCCTCGCCGGAAGCGGCGCAGGGCGGCGCCATCGGCCTCGTGCGCCAGGGCGATCTCATCGAGATTGATATTCCGAACCGTACGATCAACCTGAAGGTCACCGATGCGGAGCTGGCTTCGCGCCGCGCCGAGCAGGAAGAGCTTGGCTGGAAGCCGGAAGCACCACGCAAGCGCAATGTTACGACGGCGCTGAAGGCCTATGCGGCCTTTGCCTCGAGCGCTGACAAGGGCGCAGTGCGGATTTTGCCGGAGTAAGTTCCGGATTTCCGTGATGATAAAGCCGCCGTTGATAGACGGCGGCTTTTTTGTGCCGATCACTCTTTATCGAGCCGATAAGGTCGAAGCGGCACGATTTTTCCCCGTTGCCGGCAAAAGGCATTTGCACGGCCGGTCGCAACAAAGCCCAGCTTGTCCATCAGACGGTGCGACGCCCTGTTGTCGAACAGGGGATTGGCATGCAGGGTTCTGATGTTCAGGTGCTGAAAGGCATAATCGATGACGAGGCGTCCGGCTTCTTCTCCATAGCCCTTTCCCCAAACACGGCGATCAAGCCAAAGGCCGAATTCGCCTGAAAGCCCGATGAGACCGACCAGACTGCCATCATCCACAGCCCATACCGGTAGCCGACGCTCAGCAATGCGCCTGATCAGACGCCGTGCATCATCGGGTTCGAAAGGATAGGCCGTGCGCAGCAGATTGCGCAAAATGAGCGGGTCGTTCGTCAGCCGGGCGAGTGGCGGCGAGTCCGTCATTTTAAAAGGCCGGAGGAGAAGGCGCGATGATTTCAGTTGCGGCATCGTTTCCCGTCTTTGCATTTGCGGCAGGGCAATAGTCCTCAAGATCAGAACCTGATTCAAGCGCTTTGCATCTCGATTCCGGAATGCAGGCCAACGCCCTGTTTTCATACAGATTTCGCGAGACCATCGAATTGGGGTGTGGAAAGAAATAAGGTCACATTGGAGTGATTGGCGGCGTTTCCTCTTTTCATCGCCGTATGGCTTCCTAGCTCAGTGACATGAAAAGACGAACCGCACTCGCCCTTATCGCTTCCCTGCCTTTCGCCCCGCTTGCCCGCGCGCAAAGCACCGGCAACGGCATCCGTTTCGATCCGTTGCTGCGGGAGGCGGATGCGCTTTCCAGCCTCAAGGCGGTCATCGTCAGCATCGATGGCGAAGAGGTCGCGAGCCGCGCCTATCACGGGGCCGGTTTGAACGGCTCCACCAATATCAAGTCGGCCTCGAAATCGATCATCTCGGCGCTGGTGGGCATGGCCATCGATCGCAAGATTCTCGAAGGCGCCGACCAGCCGATCGCGACTGTTCTGCGCGGCGATTTTCCGCAAAATCCCGATCCCCGGCTGGAACGGATCACCGTCGGCAACCTGCTGTCGATGCAATCCGGCCTGGAGCGCATGTCCGGCCCCAATTACGGCCGCTGGGTTGCCAGCCGCAACTGGGTGCGGATGGCGCTGGGTTCCGGTTTCGCCGGGGAACCGGGCGGCGGCATGCTTTATTCCACCGGCTCCACCCATCTGCTCTCAGCTATCCTGACAAAAGCTTCCGGCCGTTCGACGCTGTCGCTTGCGCGCGACTGGCTCCGTCCGCTCGAAGGATTTTCCATCGGCGGCTGGGAGCGCGATCCGCAGGGCATCTATCTCGGTGGCAACCAGATGGCGATGACGGCGCGGTCTTTGCTGGCCTTCGGAGAGCTTTATCGCCTGGGTGGTGTGACACCTGGCGGCGAGCGGTTGATTTCGCAGGGCTGGATCGAGCAATCGTGGCGGCAGCGCACCAATTCCGTCTTTAACGGCGACGGTTACGGCTATTGCTGGTTCATCAAGGAGATGGCAGGAGAGACGGTCTATTACGCCTGGGGTTATGGCGGGCAGATGCTCTATATCGTACCCGCCAGACGGCTATCGGTCGTGATGACCTCTCGCGAGGACGCGCCTTCCGCCCGAACCGGTTATCGCGACCAGTTGCATGGCCTTATGGAGACCATCATCCGGGCGGTATAACCTCAAGCGCAAAACGCCGAACTAGGCGGCCAGACGGCGTTTTAGCTGAAGGCCATTGCGGAAGCTTTTTGCGAGAAGGGTGATATTGAGCGCCCCGGCGCAAAGCTCCAGCGCCTGAACGGCGTAGAAGACCCCGCCGTAATCGTTTGAGAGGGCGAAATGCCGAAGCACAAGCGCGCAGGGGACAAGGATCAGCAACCCGTTCAGTGCGATGAGCGGCATACGTTTCTTCTTGGCTGCGACCAGCGGATGTTTCCATTTCGCGCCCATGCGAAAGCCGCTGAAACCCGTGACCGCAAGCGCGGGCGCAAGCACCAGAAACCCCCAGGGAATGGCGAGTTTGACGGTACGGATCGCTTCGCTGGAACCGGAGATTTCGGTGAGCGCGGTGGATAACCAAAAGGCGAGTATGATCGCCAGCGCCAGCGTGCCGGCGACGGGATGAAGGGTTCTCATCGATATAGTCCTTTAGAAGATCGGTTCAGCCTTGCGGCGGATCGGCATCCAGCCCGGCGAAAAGCTGGTTCAGGCAGTCTATGGCGTTACTCAGTTGCTCCGCCTGCATATCCGTGGCTAAACGGCCGGCGAGTTCATTCCATTGCTGCATGGTGGCGGCATAGGCATTCTCGCCTTTTTCGGTAAGGCGAATGAGCTTGGCCCGCTTGTGGTGCGGATTGTTTTCGAAGCAGACAATGTCCTGTCGTTCCATCTCATCGATGAGGCGTTGTACACCCTGCCGGGTCTGGCCCATGTTCCGTGCGATCTGCGCCACGGTCAAAGGCTGGCCGGCAAGCGCCACCGCTCCCAGAACCTGCCAGCGTGCACTGGACAGGCCGAAGGGTGCAGACAGGGCGTCGCCCGCGGCGATCAACGCGCCATTGGTTCGAAAGATGGCCACCGCCAGGGCGGAAAGAATGTGTGCGTTGTCCGTTTTCATGACAACACATTGCCATTTTGACAATATGTTGTCAATATCGGATTTGCGTTACAGCGGCCGGTTGATGCTCTGGAACGCCTCTCCGAGACGTTTCATGCGTTCCTCGTAAGCGCTGGTAAGGCAGGCGACATCCGCCGCGCATTCCTGGCGTTTCTTCAGCCATTGGCTCTGCTCGTCGCGCAGCGTGTCGCGTGCGCCCATGGCCATCAGCTGGGTGAGGATGTCGAAGGTGGTGGCCATCTTCACATCCTGATCGTTCAGCGTGCGGTTGTCGCAGATCGCCTTTTCATCCGCGGCCAGATCGGTCTTTGCGCAATCGAAGCTCGCTGCGCTGGCCAGAGAAATGAAGGAGGGGGCAAGCAGGATGCCGCAGGCAAGGAGGATCGGTTTCAGATGCATGGTCGTCTCTTTTTAAGGACAGTCAGGTGCCGGTGAAACCGAAAAGGGGCGCTGTTGGTTCCAATGTCGCCCGCCGATCCATGCCTGGAAAAGGACGGCCATCATCTTGCCGCTCTTTGCTTTACAGGCTTTGGCGTTATAACTCCATCATACTGATGACGATGAGGAATCACATGCGAAGCGTGTTGAAGTATCTGTCCACCGGCTTTCTCGCCGCGCTCATTCTCCTGCCTGTGGGTGCTGCGGCGCAGGATAACAGGACCGTGCCGTCGAGCCACACGGAAATGCAGCTTTCCTTCGCGCCGCTGGTCAAGCGCACCGCGGGCGCGGTGGTGAATGTCTATGCCGAACGCGTCGTGCAGCGGCGTCTGTCGCCCTTTGCCGGTGATCCTTTCTTCGAACAGTTCTTCGGCCAGCAGATGCCGAACCGCACGGAAAAGCAGTCGTCGCTCGGTTCCGGCGTGATCGTGACCGCCGGCGGCCTCGTGGTGACCAACAATCACGTCATCGACGGTGCTGATGACATCAAGGTGGCGCTGGCGGATGGGCGTGAATTTTCCTCCAAGGTGCTGCTGAAGGATGACCGCGTCGACCTCGCCATTCTGCAGATCGATGCGAAGGAGCAGTTCCCGGTGCTGTCGCTCGGCAATTCCGATGCGATTGAAGTGGGTGATCTGGTGCTGGCCATCGGCAATCCCTTCGGTGTCGGCCAGACGGTGACGAGCGGCATCGTCTCGGGTCTGGCGCGCAACCAGGTGACGCAGGGCGATTTCGGCTTCTTCATCCAGACCGACGCTTCCATCAATCCCGGCAATTCCGGCGGCGCCTTGATGAATATGGCGGGTGAACTGATCGGCATCAATACGGCCATCTTCTCCAAGGGCGGCGGCTCGAACGGTATCGGTTTCGCCATTCCCGCCAATCTGGTCCGGGTTTTCGTCGCTGCCGCCGAGCGTGGGGATGCAAGCTTCGAGCGGCCCTATATCGGTGCGACCTTCGATCCGGTGACATCGGATGTCGCCGAGGCGCTTGGCCTGCATCGCGCCCGCGGCGCTCTGGTCGTCAGCGTCGTCAAGGGTGGGCCGGCCGAAAAGGCGGGCATCGAACCCGGACAGGTGGTTACCGCCGTCAATGGCTTCGAGGTGGAGCATCCGGATGCGCTGGGTTATCGCCTGACGACCGCCGGCATCGGCAAATCCGCCGAACTGACCGTCATGGACAAGGGGAAAGAGAAAAAGGTGACCATCGCGCTCGATACCGCGCCGGAAACCGCACCGCGCGATGAACGGCTGATCGAAGGACGCAATCCCTTCGCCGGTGCGACTGTTGCCAATCTTTCGCCGAAGCTTGCCGATGAATTGCGCATGCCCTCGCAGGTGACGGGCGTTGTCATTACCGATGTGAAGCGCGGCTCGCCGGCCTATCGTGTCGGTTTCCAGCCGAAGGACGTGATCCTGTCGCTGAACGGCGCGGATATCGGCACCACCGCCGCTGTCGAGAAGGCGCTGGACGACAATCCCGGCTTCTGGCGGGTGGAAATCCTGCGTGACGGGCAGCGCATCCGGCAGTTCCTGCGATGAGCGACGATCTCTTCGCCCCGCAAGTGCCTGTCGAGGTCGCCAACCGGCGGCCTCTTGCCGATCGTCTGCGTCCGAAGACGCTGGCGGAGGTGAGCGGGCAGCCGCATCTGACGGGCGAGGAGGGCGTGCTGCGCCGCATGATCGATAGCGGCTCGCTGGGATCGATGATCTTCTGGGGGCCGCCCGGCACCGGCAAGACCACGGTTGCCCGGTTGCTTTCCGGCGAGGCGGGGCTGGCTTTCGAGCAGATATCGGCGATCTTTTCTGGTGTCGCCGATCTCAAGAAGGTTTTCGAAGCGGCGCGCACACGGCGGATGAATGGCCGGCAGACGCTGCTTTTCGTGGACGAGATTCACCGCTTCAATCGCGCCCAGCAGGACAGCTTCCTGCCGGTGATGGAAGACGGCACCATTATTCTGGTGGGCGCCACCACCGAAAATCCGTCTTTCGAACTCAATGCCGCTCTGTTGTCACGCGCGCGTGTCCTGACGTTCGGCTCGCATGACGAGGACAGTCTCAGCGAACTTCTGAAGCGCGCCGAGGAGGCGGAGGGCAAGCCCCTGCCGCTGACGGAAGAGGCGCGGGCCAGCCTGATCCGCATGGCCGATGGCGATGGCCGCGCCGTGCTGACCCTTGCCGAGGAAGTCTGGCGTGCGGCGAGGAAGGATGAGACCTTCGATACCGAAGGGCTGACGCGCATCGTGCAGCGCCGTGCGCCCGTCTACGACAAGAGCCAGGACGGCCATTACAATCTCATTTCCGCGCTGCATAAATCCGTGCGCGGCTCGGACCCGGATGCCGCGCTTTATTATCTCGCCCGCATGTTCGATGCCGGCGAAGATCCGCTCTATATCGGCCGGCGGCTGGTGCGCATGGCGGTGGAGGATATCGGCCTTGCCGATCCGCAGGCCTTGACCGTCTGCAATGCTGCCAAGGATGCCTATGATTATCTCGGCTCACCCGAGGGTGAGCTGGCGCTGGCGCAGGCCTGCGTCTATCTCGCCACCGCGCCGAAATCGAACGCCGTTTATACCGCCTTTAAATCGGCGATGCGGGCGGCCAAGGAAAACGGCTCGCTGGTGCCGCCGAAACATATTCTGAACGCGCCGACCAAGCTCATGAAGGGCGAGGGTTATGGCGACGGTTACCGCTACGACCATGACGAGCCGGATGCCTTTTCCGGACAGGATTATTTCCCGGAAAAAATGGGGCGCACGACCTTTTACGATCCGCCTGATCGGGGGTTCGAAAGGGAAATCCGCAAGCGTCTGGACTGGTGGGCGAAGCTGCGTCGCGAGCGTGGATCGCGCTAGGATTTTACGCGGTTGCGCCGAAAGCCATATCGCGGTCGATCTTAAGAAAAAGATTCAGGCCGCTGGCAAAAAGAGTCGCGAAACCGCGACAACTCGCTGTTTTTTAAGGAAGATCAGGATGCCTTGCGATGTGGCGCCGCCTGCGGCTGCGCGGGCAGCATCTTGACCGAGGATTCCGCCAGGCCGCTATGGCCTTCGGCATCGATCACCAGATGCCAGTGCAATGTCTCTGGGATGGCAATGCGGATCGGCGATTTTTTCGCGACGCCGCCGAGATATTTGAAATCGAGCAATTCTGTGAAACGCTGGAAATTCGCGCCTGTCATCAGCCGGACATTGTTGACGGCTGACAGGGATATTTCAAGGGTAGTTCCTGCCCGCAATTCCTTCAGGTCATAATGCGTATAGCGAAAATTCGGCCGGGCCATCGCGCCCTCCCTGTAAAGTAATTTCGGTCAAAGAGGATAGGGGCCGCACGGTTAACGGTGTCTTTAAATGCCGCCGGCCGGTTTGAAAATTCACGCTTGCTGTGCCTGTCTGGCATGGTGGCGCCAAGGAGTATGAGCATATAAGAATAATACCAACGTATAATATGTGTATTTAATAATAATAAATTTTTTGCCTTTAACATCGGCTGGTCGAAGTGCATCAGCGACGTTGAGGGGGAACATGAAAAACGTAACAATATCTACGCGCCTTTATGCGCTCGTCGCATTGTTTCTGGCAATACTGGCCGCGGCCCTGACATTCAGCCTGTTTGAAAGCTACCACGAAATGGAGCGCGAACGGAAAGCCGGGCTTGCGGCAATGAACGAAACCGCTGTTGCCATTCTCGATCAATATTACCGGCTGGAGCAGGGCGGAAGCCTGACGCGGGAGGCGGCGCAACAGCAGGCCAAGACGACCATTGCAGCAATGCGCTATGGCAATGGCAGCGGCTATTTCTGGATCAACGACATGCATCCCAAAATGGTGATGCATCCGATCAAACCCGAAATGAACGGCACGGACCTTACCGCCAACAAGGACCCGAACGGCAAGGCGCTGTTCGTCGAGTTCGTGAATACGGTCAAGGCAGGCGGCAAGGGCTTTGTCGACTATTACTGGCCGAAGCCCGGCGCGCCGGAGCCGGTCGAGAAATTTTCCCATGTCGCCGGTTTCGCTCCCTGGGGCTGGATCGTCGGCACCGGTGTCTATGTTGACGATCTTGAAGCGGTATTCTGGCGCGACGTCTATTTTAATGGCGGTCTTTGCATCGCCGCCGGTCTTCTGGTCGTTGGCGTGGCCGCAGCCGTCGTGCGCAGCGTGACGCGGCCGATCGATCTCATCCGCCAGAGCATGCGGCGGATTGCCGACGGTGACGGCGCAGCAGATATACAGTTCGCCGACCGTCGCAATGAAATCGGCGCGATTGCCAAGACGCTGTTGGTACTGCGCGACAGCGTCAATGAGCGCAGCGCGCTGCAGGCCCGCGAGGCCGACCAGCAGCGTGCACTGGAGCAGGAGCGGCACGGTAACGAGATGGTTCTGCGCTCCGCTTCCGAGCGGCAGGCCCATGCCATGGAGCGACTTGGCAATGCGCTTGAGGCGCTTGCCAATGGCGATCTGACCGTTTCGCTTGCGGATATCGGCGCGGATTATGAAAAGCTGCGCATGGACTTCAACCGTGCCGTCGGCGCCTTGCACGGCGCGATCGAGGCGATTGCCAGAACCGGCCACGTGGTCAATGACAGCGCCTCCGATATCAGCGGTGCGACCGGCAATCTTTCCCGCCGGACCGAACAGCAGGCAGCGGCGCTGGAGGAGACGGCGGCTGCTCTGGACGAGATCACCGCCACGGTGCGCACCGCTTCCGAGCGTGCCAACGAGGCCCGGCAGATGGTGCAGGACACGAAAACCAGCGCCGGTCGCTCGGGCGAGATCGTGCGCAATGCCGTCGACGCCATGGGCCGCATCGAGGAGTCTTCGAAGCGCATCGGCCAGATCATCTCGGTCATCGACGAAATCGCCTTCCAGACCAATCTTCTGGCGCTGAATGCCGGTGTTGAGGCGGCGCGTGCGGGCGAAGCCGGGCGTGGTTTTGCCGTGGTGGCGCAGGAGGTTCGCGAACTGGCCCAACGCTCCGCCAATGCGGCCAAGGAAATCAAGACCCTCATCAACCGTTCGGCCGAAGAGGTTGGCGGCGGCGTCGCACTGGTGCGTTCGACGGGCGATGCGCTGGAGGAGATCGTGGCGCTGGTCAATCGTGTCGATGGCCATGTCAACTCCATCGCCACGGCGGCGCGCGAGCAGGCGACCGGCCTGCAGGAGATCAACACCTCCGTCAACCACATGGACCAGATGACACAGCAGAACGCCGCCATGGTGGAAGAAACGACGGCGGCAAGCCAGACGCTCGCCGAGGAAAGCCGCCAGCTGCGCTCGCTGCTGTCGCGTTTCGAGCTTGGACATGGTGCCGGGCGAGAGGTTTCGCGGGCTGCTTGATTTCAGGTGTTTCAGGAAAGTTAAAGGGCGCGGCTTTGGCCGCGCCCTTTTGTTATGGGCAGGACTTTATCCGACGGCGTCGTCATCGGACGCGATTGTCGCGGTCTTGTGTGGATGGGACTGCGCCAAACACATCATTCGTTATTTCCCGCAACCAATAAGGTTTCGTTTACCTCATTTCTTTAAAATTTATCCTGTATTGCCGCGAATAGCGGCCGCTGAAGGTACAGGTTCTCGTATGGCGTATGTTTCCCTTCCGCGTCGTCTTGTGACGTTGCTGATGATTTCCACGGTCATGGTGTCGTGTTCGGCGGAGGGCCTCGTGCCACCGGCGGAGGTGGACGGCACCACACGCGTCAGCGCCATCCGCTCCTCGCGGCAGCAGGGTTACAGCGCGCCGGCGGGTGCGGTGTATCAGGCCGAGCAGGCCGGGCAGGGCACCGATTATCCGGCAGCCGTTTCACAGCCGATGCCGGAGCCTTACGCCTCGCAGGATCCGCTGCTGCAATCGCCGCAGGGCGGGCAGGGGTATTCAACGCTCGATTCCCAGCATCAGGCGCGCATGGCGGCCAGCGGCCATGGCAATATGCCGGCGCAGACAATGCAGGGGCAGACCATGCCCGCGCAGCAGATGACCAGCAACCAGATCGCCGAAGGCGAAGGCGGCGTGAACATGGATTCCATGCTGGGCGTGGAGCCGGTCCGCGGACTTGCCGAAGAACAGGACGCGGATATTGCCGAAGGCGCGTCTGCGCAGCCGGTGGTGGATGGTATCGGCACGGACAATCCCGTGGCCGTTCCTCCGGCCCGCCAGCCGCAACGGGCCAGCCAATCGCGGCTCATCCCACCGCCGCCGCTCGGCGCCTCCTCCCGTCGCCAGCCGGTGGAAGAGGTGGCGATGGTGATGCCGAACGATCCGATGGCGGGTGGCGGGTTGCAAAGCAACCGCTCGATGCCGCCCGGCGTCATGCCATCCTCCGAAGTTGCCTGCCGCTCCGAACTTCGCCGCCTCGGCGTCGCTTTCCGGGATGTTGCGCGCATTGCCGACGGTCCGACCTGCGGTATCGACTATCCGATCGAGCTCAGCGGTCTCGCCAGCGGCGTCGCCATCCGGCCGGCGGTGAAGCTCAATTGCCAGGTCACGCTTGCCTTCGCCAAATGGGTGAAGTTCGAGCTCGTGCCATCCTCGCGCTTCCGTTATCTTTCCGGCGTCGGCCGCATTACGCCGATGGGCGGTTATTCCTGCCGCAAGATGAATTCGCGCTCCAGCAATCCGTGGTCCGAACATGCACGCGGCAACGCCATCGATATCGGTACCATCACGCTGAAGAACGGCAAGGAAATCGACGTACGCAGCAAGAGCTTCTTCGCCTTCCGCGAAAAAGCGCTGCTGAAGGCGGTGAGGTCCGATAGCTGTAAATATTTCTCCACCGTTCTCGGACCGGGCAGCGACCCCAATCACTGGAACCATTTCCACTTCGACCTGCGCACCCGCAAGTCAGGTTACAGGCATTGCGATTAAGTCGCGCCGGTGGAGGTTGACGGCTGAGTTTGAAAGCGTCTCCTCCGTCATGCTCGGGCCTGTCCCGAGCATCTGCAACGTCGCGATTGGCGATACGTCGGCAGATCCTCGGCACAAGGCCGAGGATGACGTCGAATACGGAGTGCGGCTTGTCATCGGGCTGCCGCCGATGACATAGGCGGTGGATTTTTGGGTCAGGCCGGAATGACGAAGGTTGGGGATGCTTCTCTGCCGCTAGCTCGATAGCCGCCCGTCACATTCCCACAAAAAAAGACCGGCCCGAAGGCCGGTTGAAGAAGACAGCCTTATCGGGGGGATATCGGCGTCTTTGCAAGGGCATGCAATGGGAAACGATCCCATGGAGTGGTCCATCCGGCGCGGATGTGCGGCAAAAGACATCGCGCCGTACTGACCTGCGGCCAACATGGCTTGCCGCGTTCTTCTGATACGCTATGAGGGTCACATGTTTGTGACAACGGCCCTCGGGAGCCTGCCTTTATGCCCCCTGTTTCAGAGCTGATGGTCTTTGCTGCGGCGCTTGCGGCAGCGGGTGTGGTCGCCGGTCTTCTGGCGGGGCTGTTCGGCATCGGCGGCGGTGCGGTGCTGGTGCCTGTCTTCTATCAGGTCTTCGGGCTGCTGGATGTGCCGGAGGCGGTGCGCATGCATCTTTCGCTCGGCACGTCGCTCGCCATTATCGTGCCCACTTCCATCCGCTCGTTCCTGACGCATCGTCAGAAGGGCGCGGTCGATATCGATCTGCTGAAGGGCTGGATCGTCGCCGTGCCGCTCGGCACCATCCTCGCATCCGTTGTTGCCGCCCATGCCTCGAGCGTTGCGCTGCGGCTGATCTTCGCCTTCATCGCGCTGGCGCTTGCCTTCCGGATGATCTTCAACCGGGCAAGCTGGCATCTCGGTTCCGACCTGCCGCAAAACCCGGGCCGTTTTCTGGTGGGCACCGGCATCGGGCTCTTTTCCGGCCTGATGGGCGTGGGCGGCGGGGTGATGAACAACACCTTCATGACGCTTTACGGACGCACCATCCACCAGGCGGTCGCCACGTCTTCCGGCGTCGGCGTGCTAATTTCGCTACCGGGGCTGCTGGGTTACATCTGGGCCGGCTGGGGCGATGCGGGCCTGCCGCCGTTTTCCACCGGCTTCATCAACTGGATCGCCGTGGTGCTGCTGATTCCCATCACGCTTGTCGTTGCGCCCTATGGCGCGCGGCTGGCGCATGCGCTCAGCAAGAAGCAACTGGAGCGCGCCTTCGGACTGTTTCTGGTCTTCGTTGCGGCGCAGTTTTTCTATAGCGTTTACGGCTGATTTTCCCTCTCCGTCGAACGCAGTGTTCAGCCCGTCGGACTGGCATTTGCGCCTTTCCCGGCCTATATGGCGTGCATCTTACTCGGTTTTTCGAAAGATTCGCCATGAATGCCATTGTTTCGATACGGAATCTGACAAAATCCTACGCAAACGGCTTTCAGGCGCTCAAAGGTGTCAGCCTCGATATCAAAGAGGGGGAAATCCTCGCTCTTCTCGGTCCGAATGGTGCTGGCAAGACGACGCTGATCTCCATCGTCTGCGGCCTCGTCAATCCCGGTGAAGGCTCGGTGCTTGTCGGCGGGCACGATGTGGTGAAGGATTTTCGCCAGACCCGCGCCCTGATCGGCCTCGTGCCGCAGGAATTGACCACCGACCAGTTCGAGACGGTGTGGAACACCGTCAGCTTCTCGCGCGGCCTGCACGGGCAAAAGAAGAACCCGGAACTGATCGAGCGCATCCTGAAATCCCTGTCGCTCTGGAACAAGAAGGACAACATGCTGCGGGAACTTTCCGGCGGCATGAAGCGGCGTGTGCTGATCGCCAAGGCGCTCGCGCATGAGCCGAAGGTTCTGTTCCTTGACGAGCCGACAGCCGGCGTGGATGTGGCGTTGCGCCGCGACATGTGGAATGTGGTTTCCGAGCTGCGCGCCAAGGGCGTCACCATCATCCTCACCACGCATTACATCGAAGAGGCGGAAGAAATCGCCGACCGTGTGGGTGTCATCAATGGCGGCGAATTGCTGCTGGTGGAAGAAAAAACGGTGTTGATGAAGAAACTCGGCCGCAAGCAGCTTTTCCTGGAGCTTGCCCAACCCGTGGAGCAATTGCCCGACAGTCTTGCGCCCTTCGGTCTGACGCTTTCCGATGACCGCTGCACCGTCACCTATGAAATCGAGGACAATGGCGAACAGGGTCGCATTGCCGATGTTCTGAGCGCTCTTTTCGCCGCCAACATCCATTTCAAGGATATTTCAACGCGGCAGAGTTCGCTTGAGGATATCTTCGTTTCGCTGGTGGGAGGCCAGAAATGAATTTCGAAGCCATCAAGGCCATCTATCTGTTCGAAATGGCGCGCACGCGTCGCACCCTGCTGCAGAGCGTGGTCTCTCCGGTCATTTCCACCTCGCTTTATTTCATCGTATTTGGAACCGCGATCGGTTCGCGGATTCAGGAGGTTGGCGGTGTTTCCTACGGCGCGTTCATAACGCCTGGCCTCATCATGCTGACGCTTCTGACGCAATGTATCGGCAACGGCTCTTTTGGCATCTATTTCCCGAAATTCACCGGCACGGTCTATGAAATCCTCTCCGCTCCGGTGGCGATGACGGAAATTCTGGCCGGTTATGT
Source organism: Agrobacterium sp. D14 (assembly GCF_001526505.1). Taxonomy (NCBI): domain Bacteria; kingdom Pseudomonadati; phylum Pseudomonadota; class Alphaproteobacteria; order Hyphomicrobiales; family Rhizobiaceae; genus Agrobacterium; species Agrobacterium sp. D14. Next base: position 300,412 of record NZ_ASXX01000052.1, on the reverse strand, counting down.
CGGGGCGGCGGCGACCAAGGGGCTGATGATCGGCACGATCATCCTGATAACGGCCTCCTTCTTCGTGGATATCACCATCGCCCATCCGTTCATGATGATCCTGTTCTTCGTGTTGACGGCGGTGAGCTTCAGTCTTTTCGGCTTCATCATCGGCATCTGGGCGACGAATTTCGAGCAACTGAACCTCATTCCCATGCTGGTGGTGCCGCCGCTGACCTTCCTTGGCGGCAGCTTCTATTCCATCGACATGCTGCCGCCCTTCTGGCAGACGGTCAGCCACTTCAACCCGGTGCTTTATCTCATCAGCGGTTTCCGCTGGAGTTTCTATGAGATCGCCGACGTCAATCCTGCCATCAGCCTTGCGATGATCACGCTGTTTCTGGCGCTGTGCCTCGGTGTTGTCGGCTGGATGTTCAAGACAGGGTATAGGCTGCGCAACTGACGGCGCAGGCCATCAGAAGACAGTGAGCTTTCTCCATACGCAACGTCATCCTCGGGCTTGTCCCGAGGATCTGCAACCGTTTGATTTTATTGGACGTGAATAGATCCTCGGCACAGGGCCGAGGATGACGGAGGCGAGGCTTGCGCAAGGCCCCTCAAGACATGATCAACCCACCATCGACATTGATCGTCTGGCCGGTGATATAGGCCGCGTCGTCGGAAGCCAGAAACGCCACCAGTGCGGCCACTTCGGCGGGCGTTCCGGCGCGGCGCATGGGGATGTTGCGCACCCATTCGGCCATCAGTTCGCCGGGCTTGTACTCACCCAGCATCTGGCCCCAGACGCGGTCGTTATAATCCCACATTTCGGTGTGGATGATGCCGGGGCAAATGGCGTTGACGGTAATGCCTTCCGGCGCGAGTTCCTTGGCAAGGCTTTGCGTCAGCCCGACGACGCCGAACTTCGAGGCGGCGTAATGCGGGGTATAGATGAAACCCTGCCGCGCCTGACCGGAGGCGGTGTTGACGAGGCGACCTTTGGTGCCGCTTTCGCGGAAGCGGCGGATCGCCTCCTGGCAGCAGAGGAACGCGCCCTTGGTATTGACGTCGAGGTTGAAATCCCACTGTTCCTGCGTCAGCTCTTCGATCTTCGAAATGGTGATGACGCCGGCATTCTGGACGGAGATAGAAAGCGGGCCGATCGCCTCTTCGGCGGCGCCATAGGCCTCGCGCACCGCTGCCGCATCCCGAACGTCGAGGATGAGTCCATGGGTGACGGCGCCGGTTTCGTCCGCGAGTTTTTTGGCGGCATCCTGCGTGTCTTTGTCGACAGAGGCGATGGCGACTTTCGCACCTTCCTCGGCAAAACGGCGGGCGATGCCGTAACCGATGCCCTTGTTGCCTCCGGTCACGAATACGGATTGACCTTCAAAGCGCCTCATGTCTCCTCCTTTATGGGATTTTGGCTATGTTTCCTGGCCGACCAGTCGTTCGGCGGTGAATTTGTCGGTGACGAGCACGTCGATCACCCCGGTTCTGAGCGCGCCGGCAATCGCCTCGGTCTTTTTCGAACCGCCGGCGAGCGCAATGACACGGTCGACATTGGAGAGGTTTTCCAGCGGCAGGCCGATGACCCGGTCGTCGAGCGGCGTTTTGACCGGCTTGCCTTGCCTGTCGAAGAACCGCAGCGATATGTCGCCCACCGCACCCGCCTGCGCGAGATCGGCGAGTTCCTTGGCGGAAAAGATGTTGCCGGAGCGGGCGAGAAGCTCCGACGGCTCGACCGCACCGATGCCGACGACGGCGAGCGTGATCGACCCGAAGAGATCGATGGTTTCGCGCACGAAGGGATCGGCGAGCATCAAAAGCTTCGCCTCGCGGGATGTGGCGACGCCCGGCACCGGCAGCAGTTTCGGTTCCGCCTCCGTCAGCCGCGCCAGGCGCGTGGTGATCTGGGTGGCGTGCGTCTGTACCGATGGGTCGCCCATGCCGCCCAGCGTCTGGACGATATAGCGCGCCTTGGCGCCTTTAAGCGGGTGGATGTTTTCCACCATCTTGAAGATCGTCTGGCTCCAGCTGGAAACGCCGATGATCTCGTTCTGCGACAGTGTCACTTCCAGAAAATGCGCCGCCGCTTCGCCGATGCGGGCCATGATCGCGCCATCGCGATCCTCGCTGCAATCGACAACGATGGCTTCCGGCAGATCGAAGCGTTCGCGCAGCTGCGCTTCCAGATCGCTATAGGTGCCGGGCGGCGGAATGATGCTGGTGCGGACGATGCCTTCCGCCTCGGCGCGTTTCAACATGCGCGAGACGGTGGCTTGCGAGAGATTGAGATGCTGGGCGATTTCCGCCTGACGCTTGTGCTCGCTGAAATACATCTGCGCCACGCGGGAAATCATTCGAAGTTCGTTTAGCCTGCCCATAAGCCCTCCAGGGTGAATTTTTATTCACCATTACCCGAGGTTACAGACAAGGTCGAGCGGGCAATCGCGTCGCGCCAGATGCCGAGCCGCTGCCGGCTTTCGCTGTTGGCGGGCGCGATGGTGTTGCCCTGGCTTGCAAGGGCGGCGATGGCCGTAAGATCGCTCCAGAAACCGAGGGCGAGGCCGGCGAGATAGGCAGCACCCAGCGCGGAGGCTTCCGGCGCATCGCGCTGAATGACGGGATGTTCCAGCATATCGGCGACGCATTGCATGAGGAAACGGTTCTGGCTCGGCCCGCCATCCACGAACAGCCGCCCGAAACCGGAAGGCGACTGCGCGCGCATGGCGGCAAAGACGTCATGGACCTGAAAGGCGATGGAATCGGTGACAGCGCGGGCCATCTGGGCACGGCTGGTGCTGAAATTGATCTGGGAGAAAAGCGCACGCGCATTCGTATCCCAATAGGGCGCGCCGAGACCGACGAAGGCCGGCACGAAGCCGGGGCCGTTTGGCTCGGCGGTGGCGGCCAGCTCTACGAGGGCGGCGACATCCGGCAGGCCGAGAATCTCCGTCATCCAGGGCAGGGAGGCGGCGGAAACGAGAATATTGCCCTCGAAGGCGAAGGTGGGTTTGCCGCCGAGCCGCCATGCAACGGTGGTGGTGATGCCGCGTTCGGGCGCGATGAAATGCGGCAGGGTCGTCATGACAGAGGAGCCGGTGCCGAAGGTTACCTTGCCATCACCCGGATTGAAGGCGCCATGGCCGAAGAGAGCGGCGTGGCTGTCGCCGATGGCGGCGAGGATCGGCGTGCCATCCTTGATGCCGGGAATGCCTGATGTGACGCCAAAATCGCCGCTGCTGTCGCGCAGATCGGGCAGGGCGTTGATATCGATGCCGAAGAGCTCGCAAAGCTCATCGCTCCAGACCTGCCGGTTGAGATCGAGCACCTGGCTGCGGGCGGCGTTGGAGGCGTCGCAGGCATGAACCTTGCCGCCGGTGAAGCAATGGATGAGCCAGCTATCGATGGTGCCGATGCGGAGCCTGCGCCCCTTCGGGGCACGCTCCAGAAGCCAGCGCATTTTTGCGCCGGGAAACATTGGGTCGATCGGCAGGCCGGTCAGCGCCATGACGCGCTCGGAATGGCCTTTCTCGATCAGCTCAGCGCAGTCTTGCGCCGTTCTTCGGCACTGCCAGCTGAGCACCGGGCCGAGCGGCTCGCCGGTTTCGCCATCCCAGATGGTCACGGATTCGCGCTGGTTGGAGATGGCGATTGCTGCGACATCGACGTTAGAGGGCGCGGCGGCAAGGCAGGCGGAGATCGCTTCGCAGACCGAGGCCCAGATGCGCTGCGGCTCCTGTTCCACCCAGCCGGGCTGCGGATAGGCGATGCCGACGGGTGACGAGCCGCGCGCCAGCAACTCTCCGCTTTCCGAGACGAGTATGGCCTTGGAATTGGTGGTGCCCTGATCGATGGACAGAATGGCGCGCATCATGGGAGTCTTTCGTCGGCAGTTTTTCGTTTCGGCCTTGCGGCGATTAAACGACGATATTGCAGAAAGGGTGTCGCCGCGCATCCGAAGACACGCGACGACTCTGGGAGGAGACCTTATTTTCTCTTGATCAGCGCTTCGGCCGCATCCGCAATGGCGGCAGGCGCCATGCCGAATTCATCCAGCAGCCACTCGGCCGAACCCGTATGGGCGAAGACGCCGGGGACGCCGAGGCGCTTCATCGGCACGGGGGCCTGTTCGACCACGACTTCGGCAATGGCGGAGCCGAGGCCGCCGAAGATCGAATGTTCCTCGGCCGTCAGGATCGCGCCGGTTTCCTTCGCTGCTGCGACGATAGCCGCCTCGTCGATGGGGCGCACGGTCGCCATGTTCAGCACACGCGCCCTGACGCCACGGCTGGCCAGAATATCGGCGGCCTTGACGATGCGATGCGTCAGCGTGCCGTTGGCGATCAGCGTCACATCGGAGCCCTCGCGCAAAAGATTGGCGCGGCCGAGTTCGAAGACATGGCCTTCCGGCAGCAGATCCGGCACGCCGACGCGTGACAGCCGCAGGAAGCAGGGGCCGGCATAGTCCGCCGCCCATTTGACGGCGGCGGCCGTCTCGATGCGGTCGCAGGGGGCGATGACCGGCAGGTTCGGCAGAACGCGGGTCCAGGCGAAATCCTCGATGGAATGGTGTGTCGGGCCGAGTTCGCCATAGGCCATGCCCGAGGATATGCCGATCAGCTTCACATTGGCGTTGGAGTAAGCGAGGTCGGCCTTGATCTGCTCCAGCGCGCGGCCGGTGAGGAAGCAGGATGCGCCGCAGACGAAGGGCAGTTGGCCGCCATTGGCAAGGCCGGCGCCAACGCCGACCATATTCTGTTCGGCAATGCCGACATTGACGAGGCGCTCGGGGAATTTCGACTTGAAGCCGCCGAGCTTCGAGGAGCCGACCGAATCGTTGCAGACGGCGACGACCCTGTCATTGCCGGCGGCCAGCGCCTCCAGCGTTTCGGCGAAGGCGTCGCGGCAGTCATAAAGCTTGGCGGCGGTTACGGGCGCGTTCATTACAATGTCTCCGAAAGTTCTTTGACGGCAATTTCGTACTGTTCCCTGCTCGGAACCTTGTGGTGCCAGTCGACGCGGTCCTGCATGAAGGAAATGCCATGACCCTTGTTGGTGTGGGCGACGATGCAATGCGGGCGGTCGCCGCGATGCTCCAGCGCCGGAACCACTTCCGCCATGGCGTTGCCGTTGATTTCGCTGACTTCCCAGCCGAAAGCCTCCAGCTTCGGGCGAAGCGGCGCGACATCGTTGGTTTCCGAAAGCGCCGCACCCTGCTGGAAGCGGTTATGATCGACGATCAGCGTCAGGTTGTTCAGGCCGAACTGTGCGGCGGACATGATGGCTTCCCAGTTGGAGCCTTCCTGCATCTCGCCGTCACCGGTCATCACATAGGTGTGGTAATCCGCACCGGAAAGCTTGGCCGCCTTGGCCATGCCGACGGCGACGGGCAATCCATGGCCGAGCGGGCCGGTATTGGTTTCGACGCCCGGCACCTTGTTACAGTTCGGATGGCCGTTGAGGCGCGAATTCGGCTGCAGAAAGGTCGAGATTTCCTCTTCCGGAATGAAGCCGCGCTTGGCCAGCGTCACATAAAGCGCGCAGGCCGTATGGCCCTTGGAAAGCACGAAACGGTCTCGGGCAGGGTTCTTCGGATATCCGGCCAGATGCGCAGGACGCGGAAATAAAGGGCCGTCATGATGTCGATAGCGGACATTTCGCCGCCGACATGGCCCGCACCCGCTTCGAAAACGGCTTGTACGTCGCGAAGGCGAATCTGGCGCGCAATGCGCTCTAGCTCCTGGGACTGCATGGAATCCTCTTCAAAACATGCGTGTGAATATTTATACAGCTATTTATATAATTGCAGAGATGGCGTTTCTGTCAAGCCGGAATTGTGAATTGTGTTGTTTCGGCCCAAGCCGCTCCGTTCCGGTGTCGCTGAATTTTTCATGGGGAAGGGTATTCGCGGCGTCCTCATCCCTGTGCTTGTCACAGGGATCCAGCCAGCCCAAGTCCTTGGGCTGAAAGGATTCTTTCCGCCGCGCAGACGCGCGTCTGCTGGATTCCTGTGACGAGCACAGGAATGAGGGTGGGAACGTAAGTCGCCAGCCATCCCATCCTCCGCAGGGTCCGTCCCGCCACTAACACCCTATTGACAAGCTTCTCGAAACTGGCTTATGCATGTTTCACCGATGATGAATAATTATTCTAATCGGTTTAAAAAATGCAAGACAGTCACCGGGAGGAGCCATGTCCGCGATTGAACGCAATGAGGGGGTCACGCACACCAGGAGCCCGCTTGCCTGGTTGAGCGGTGCGACCGGACCTCTTTTGGGCCTGCTGCTGCTCTGCGTGTTTCTGACCTTCGCCAGCGAGAATTTCCTGTCGCTGCGCAATGGGCTCAACATCCTCGACCAGATCACCGTGCTCGGCATCATGGCCGTTGGCATGACTTTCGTGATCCTGCTCGGCGGCATCGATCTGTCTGTCGGCTCGGTTCTGGCGCTGTCGATGATGATCATGGGCTGGACGGCCAATGTGGCGGGCATGCCGATGGGCATGGCCATCGTGCTGGCGCTGATCGCGTCCGCCGCCTGCGGCCTCGTGGTCGGTATTCTGGTTACGGCTTTTCGGGTGCCGGCCTTCATCGCCACGCTGGCCATGATGTCGGTGGCGCGCGGTCTCGCCAACATGATCACCGATGGACAGCAGATCGTCGGTTTCCCTGACTGGTTCATGATGCTGGCAATCGACCGCCATTTCGGCGTGCTGACAGCGACCGTGCTTCTGATGCTTGTCGTCGTTCTGATTTCCTGGCTGTTCCTGCGCTTCCGTTCGGAAGGCCGCACGGTCTATGCGGTTGGCGGTAACCCGGAAGTGGCGCGCCTTGCCGGTATCAATGTGCCGCTGGTGACGATCTGCGTTTATGTCGCCTGCGCGGTTCTTGCCGGTCTCGCCGGCATCGTTCTTGCGGCGCGTCTCGACTCGGTGCAGCCCTCCAGCGGCTTCGGTTACGAGCTGGATACGATTGCGGCCGTCGTCATCGGCGGAACCTCGCTTTCGGGCGGTGCGGGCGGCATCGGCGGAACGCTGATCGGCGTGCTGATCATCGGCGTGCTGCGCAACGGCCTCAACCTGCTCAACGTCTCTCCCTTTCTCCAGCAGGTCATCATCGGTGTCGTCATCGTGCTGGCCGTTGGCGCTGAAACATTGCGCCGCCGCAGAAGCTGAATTTGCCTGCGGTCGGTGCTGAGCCGTCCGCGCAATAAACGACCCTCCTTATTGGGGAGGCGTGAAATAAACGGCCGGAGGGGAGGAGGTTCGATCTGCCCGAAGGTCAACAATCAACAAATGGAGGAATAATCATGAAATTTTCACGCATTCTGCTGACATCCGCCGCCCTTCTCGCCCTGTCGCTCGGCTCTGCCAACGCCGCCGAAGTCAAGAAGATCGGCCTTGCCGTCGCCAATCTGCAGGCGAACTTCTTCAACCAGATCAAGCAGGCCGTCGAAGCCGAAGCCAAGACGCGCGGCATTGCCGTCGTCACCGTCGACGCCAAGGGCGACGGTCCGACGCAGGTCAACCAGATCCAGGATCTGCTGACCCAGAATATCGATGCGCTGATCTATATTCCGGCCGGTGCCGCTGCGGCGACCGTTCCGGTGAAGCTTGCCAAGGCCGCCGGCGTTCCGGTCATCAACATCGACCGCAATGCCGATGGCGCGCCGGGCGATACCTTCCTCGCCACCGATTCCGTCGCTTCCGCCAAGGCGGTTTGCGATTACATCATCAAGCAGGCCGGCGGTTCGGGCAAGATGGTCATCATCCACGGCCAGAAGGGCACGACGCCGGAAGTGGACCGCACCAAGGGCTGCATGGAATCGGTAAACGCCAATTCCGGCGTGAAGATTGTTGCCGAACAGTGGTCCAACATGTGGAGCCAGGATGAAGGCTTCCAGATCATGCAGAACATGCTGCAGGCCAATCCGGATGTTTCCATCGTCTTTGCACAGGCCGACGGTCTGGCGCTTGGCGCGGCGCAGGCGATCAAGGTCGCCAATCCCTCGCAGAAGATTGTCGTCGGCGGCTTCGATGGCGATACGGCGGCGCTTGAGGCGCTGAAGAACGGCGTCTTCGACGTGACCGCAACACAGCAGACCCAGAAGATGGGCCGCACGGCTGTCGAGATGGCCGTCAAGATCGTCGGTGGTGAAAAGGTTCCGGCCGTGCAGCTTTCCGATGCGACGCTGACCACCAAGGAAAATGTCGAAGGCTTCATCGCCAACCATCCCTGATGCATCCGCCCCGCGCCTCCGATGAGATGCGCGGGGCTCTCATTGGTTTGTCTCTATGCAATTTGGACACAAGGCTGTGGCGTATCTCCGCCGCGGTCGTGTCCTGGGAGGTCCCGTCATGCGCGAGCCGGTTCTTTCGCTCCGTGGCATCAGCAAACGTTACGGTCCGCTCGAGGTCCTGAAAAACGTCGATCTCGACGTTTATCCCGGCGAAGTGGTGGCCCTGCTGGGTGAAAACGGCGCGGGCAAATCCACGCTGTCAGGCATCATCGCCGGTTCGCGTGAACCGTCCGAAGGCTCGATGACATGGCTCGGGCAGCCCTATGCGCCGTCTTCGCCGCGAGAGGCGATCGACAAGGGCATCGTCCTCATCCATCAGGAATTGAAGCTTCTGCCGGAGCTTTCCATTGCCGAAAACGTGTTCATTGGCCGCTGGCCGATGAAGAACGGCGTTGTCGACCGTGCCGAGATGGTGCGGAGAGCCCAGCAGCAATTGGCGCGCCTCAACCTTCACATTCCCGCAACCCGCAAGGTGGCCGGCCTTTCGACCGCCAATCAGCAGCTGATCGAAATCGCCAAGGCGCTGGCGCTGGACGCCAAACTTCTGATCCTCGACGAGCCGACGGCGGCACTTGGCGGCGCGGAAACGCAGGCGCTGTTCGAGCAGGTGCGCAAGCTGCGCGCCGAGGGCGTGGGCATCATCTATATTTCCCACCGCATGGAAGAGATCAAACAGATCACCGATCGCATCGTCGTATTGCGCGATGGCGAGCGGGTGCATGAATTCGCCGATAGCGCGACGCCGGTGCGCACCATCGTCGAAAGCATGGTCGGCCGCTCGCTGGAACGCCTGTTTCCGACGCTGCCGGAGCCGCAGGACAAGATGGTGTTGGAAGTGAAAGGGCTGACCGGCGCGGACAATGCTTTCCGCGACATCAGCTTCGGCGTCCGCGCCGGTGAAATTCTTGGTATCGCCGGTCTGATCGGGGCGGGACGCACCGAACTGGTGCGGGCCATTTCTGGCGCCGATCCGACGAGTTCGGGTGAGGTGCTTCTGGATGGCAAGGTGCTGACGTTGAAAAGCCCGGCGGATGCGATTGCCAAGGGCATCGTCATGGTGCCGGAAGACCGCAAATTGCAGGGGCTGGTGGTGGAGCATGAGATCGGCGAAAACCTGATCTATGCCAATCTCGACCGCGTCGGCACCGGCTGGATCACGCCGCGCATCAAGCGCGCCTTTACCAGGGAGGCCATTGCCAAATTCGGGGTGAAGGGCCGCAGCGAACAGCCGGCATCGGATCTTTCCGGCGGCAACCAGCAGAAGGTGGTCATTGCCAAATGGCTTGCCCGCAATCCGCGCGTGGTGGTGCTGGACGAGCCGACCCGCGGCATCGATGTCGGCGCGCGGGCGGGCATTTACGATATCATTGTCGATCTGGCGAAAAGCGGCGTGGCCGTCATCGTCGTCAGCTCCGATCTCGAGGAGGTGCTGGGCGTTTCGAACCGCATCCTCGTGCTCGCGCAGGGAAAACAGGCCGGCATCCTCAACCGCGACGAAGCAAACGACGTCTCGGTCATGGAACTGGCAACCATCTGAAGAAGGAAATACCGATGTCCACCATCACGCTCAACGCGCCGAAACTGTTCGATCTTTCCGGCCAGGTGGCGCTCGTCACCGGCGCCGGTTCCGGCATCGGCCAGCGGATCGCCATGGGGCTTGCCCAGTCCGGTGCCAATGTCGCGCTGCTCGACCGCCGCACCGATGACGGTCTGACGCAGACGGCGGATTTCATCGCCAAAGCCGGGCGCAAGTCGATCCAGATCGCCGCTGATGTGACCAGCAAAGAGGCGTTGACCGATGCGGTTGCGCGTACTGAAGCCGAGCTTGGCGCGCTGTCGCTCGCCGTCAATGCCGCCGGTATCGCCAATGCCAATCCGGCCGAGGAGATGGAGGAAAGCCAGTTCCAGACGATGATGGATATCAACCTGAAGGGCGTTTTCCTCTCCTGCCAGGCGGAGGCCAATGCCATGCTGAAGAACGGACGCGGCGCAATCGTCAACATCGCCTCCATGTCCGGCATCATCGTCAATCGCGGGCTGATGCAGTGCCACTACAACGCCTCGAAGGCCGGCGTCATCCACATGTCGAAATCCATGGCGATGGAGTGGGTGGCGCGCGGCATTCGCGTCAACACCATCTCGCCGGGTTACACGGCAACACCGATGAATACGCGGCCGGAAATGGTGCACCAGACCAAGATCTTCGAAGAACAGACGCCGATGCAGCGCATGGCAGGCGTTGATGAGATGGTTGGTCCGGCGATCTTCCTGCTGTCAGATGCGGCGAGCTTCGTGACGGGCGTGGACTTGCTGGTGGATGGTGGTTTCTGCTGCTGGTAGGGTTTTCAACGCGGTAGCGCTGAGGTGGACGATAGGGCGCGCCAGACCTATGGGCCAGGTTGACGCGGCTTTTTCCCTCCGTCACCCCGGACTTGATCCGGGGTCCAGTGCGATCAAGTCTTTGATCGCAAAAGACTCTTCTCACGGCGCAGACGCGCCGTGGCTGGATGCCGGATCATCCTCGGGCTTGTTCCGGGGACCGGCATGACGGAAGAGGAGAAGCCAGACGGTTTCACAAGCATCACGCCCGGCTTGCGCCGGGCGTTTTCGTATTCACACCACGATCAGTAGATCAAGCGACCTGCTTCTGCGCCACTTCCTCGACAACCTCGCCCTTGAGATAAGAAACAAGGTCCTTGATCGTCACGACCAGCAGGCCGTGGCGTTCGGCGAAGACTTCGAGCTGGGGCAGGCGGGCCATGGTGCCGTCGTCATTGGCGACTTCGCAGATGGTGCCGCAGGGATATTTGCCGGCGAGGCGGCAGAGGTCCACGGCTGCTTCGGTGTGGCCGGTGCGGCCGAGAACGCCCTGCGGGTTGGCGCGCAGCGGGAAGATGTGGCCGGGGCGGGCGAAATCTTCCGGGCGCGATTCTTCCGATACCAGCGCGCGCACGGTCTTCGCGCGGTCGGCGGCGGAAATACCTGTTGTGGTGCCCGGAATATAGTCCACCGAGACGGTGAAGGCCGTCTTGAGGGATTCGGTATTGCGTGACACCATCAGCGGAATGTCGAGCGCATCGAGACGCTCGCCCGGCATGGCGACGCAGATCAGCCCGCGCGCATGGTTCATCATGAAGGCGATCTGCTGTGGGGTGATGCTGTCGGAGGCGGCGATGATATCGCCTTCATTTTCGCGGTCTTCGTCGTCAACCACAATCACCATCTCGCCACGGGAAATGGCTTCGATGGCGTCTTCAATTTTAGCAATGGTCATTTTCTTTCAAGCCTTTCAAGGGTTATGCCGTTTTGCGGCATTTTCGCGCTTCGAGAAGCGCCAAATATCCCTTGGGCGAACAATGCAATGCGAAGCCCGCTCACGCGCGGGCGTCCTATGCCTTGTCCTCTTCCATCCGGACTATACCGTCGGCTCCGGCCTCTCACCGGATCTGCTGACCTTCCGGCTTTGGAGACCGGAAGCGCTCGCGGGCTCCGGGAAAAATCCCGATACCGCCGGTGGGGAATTGCACCCCGCCCTGAGAACGGAACCAACATAAATTATCAAATGGGAAGGAATCAAGGGGCAATGGTTCGTTGGACGAGGGCCGGGCAGAAAGAAATCTCTCGGAAAGGCGTTTCTACGAGCATTTTAGTTCCGCCCGTTTTAGGTCGAGTTCCTACCGTGTTTTTCCATCGAGACCGATTTGATATTGGCGGCGCAAATCGTGGCTCGCTCACCATCTGAAGTATCGTATTTATGTTGTTAATATTGGAATCTTATGATTTTTATATTGTCGTTATTACAATATGTATTTTCTTATATTTAAGGGAATTGTTGCATGTCAGCGACGCAGCAAATATCTGAAAGCCCGCAATTGCTCGCCGCGTTGGTGGCGGCTTCCACAGCCTTCACGCTGTGGATACTGGGACAATTTGTAGCGGTGGGCGTAGGATTCTGGAAAAAATCGCGAGAAAAAGAGAAATTTATTCGATCCCTGTATGCGGAAATCGACTTTAATACAGCCGATATGGCGATCTTCCTTGCCGCGCCTATTTCCTATGTGACGTTCAGGGAGCGCATCAAGGAAAACAAAGATTTCGTTCCGCATATTACAGATGCACGTCACACCCATTTCTATCTGAAGAATATCGATTCCATATCGGCCACTGGAAGAGAGTATATTGGAGATGTGGTCTATTTCTATGGTGTTTTGGATAAAATCCGCGCCAAGATAGATGGAATATACCGTAAGAGTTTCACCAATATTTCACTCGAGGGTCGGGAGAGCGCCATTCGTAGCCTCTACGAGCACGCGGAAGAGGCAAAGAAAACCGGCGAGAAGCTTTTGCAGACAATGGAAGGAAAATACAGGGGATACAAACTAAAGCGAAAAATCCGTTCGCCGGGCATCTCAAAAAACCAAAAAGCGCCGAAACCATAGTTCGACGCTTCGCTTCTCACAGCGGAAAGACGTTTAGATCAAAGTAGGATAGGATCTGGACCGATCATGTTGAGAACTCCTGCGTTGAATATGTAATCTTGTCTCATGGTCAGTGCGGCCTGTCAATGATTTGCCGAATTGACGGTATTTTTCGGGATAAGCCACTGCTTCAGCGGGTCAACGTCGACCAACCCTTTCCTCGTTACTTCACATATATTGTGATGCGGGCGTTTGATCGCAAGATAAGACGCCTTCTCCGAGAGCAGCTTATCGGTCCCGTAACCGCAATTCATCGGTCTGCATCTGCAGCGAACCGAGCGTCGACAGGAAGCTCATGCCGAGCAGGCTCTGGCCCAATTGGCCATCCTGCGCGACGAGGGCGGGGATGTTGCGTCGCATGATCGGGCCAATGCTGATTTCCGAAAGGGTGACGGGGGCTGCTGCCGTGCGGCCATTCGCGGTCATCACCGGTACGGTATAGCGGAGATTTGCGGTGTCGATGCCGATTGCGGTCGCATCCGCATTGGCGAGCACCACGGAACTTGCACCGGTATCGACCAGCATGTGGATCGTCTTGCCCTCGACCCCGACATTCGCTTCGAAATGGCCGCTCATCGATTTATGCAGGACGATTTCCTGTTCGCCGCCAGCCGTCGTCACCACCACGGCGCGGCCGGGCATCAGGCCGCCCAGCAGCCGGTCGCCGAAGGATTGCAGGTCGTAGCGATAGAGATAGAGCGAGACGAGGCCGAGAATGATGACGAGCCAGACGGCGAGCTGGCGGATGACTGTGCCGAAACTACCGCGTCTTCCCGCCAGAATGCCGGCGGATAATAGACCGGCAATGGGCAGAAGATAAAGCACGTGGGCGAATTGATCGTTATCGATGCCGAGCGTTCGGCCGCCGTCGTGATTGATGAGAAGCAGGCCAAGGCCGACGGCCAGCAGGAGGAGAACGATGGTCAGCCTGTTCATGCGGTATGGGTCTCCTTGGCGGTCTCGGGCAGGTTTGCCAGTCGTTGCGGCAGCAACCGCATGATTTCGCGGCGCTTCTCGTCGCTATACCTCGCCCAGCCACCGATTTCATCCAGCGTCCGCCCGCAGCCGATGCAGAGGCTGCTGGTTTCATCGAGGCGGCAGATATGGATGCAGGGTGTTTCCATGATGATTTATATCAGGCTGTCACGCCGCAAGGGCAAGGGCGATGAGAATCACGATCTCCGTGATCTGCTGGCAGGCACCGATGGTGTCGCCGGTATGGCCGCCGATCTTGCTGTCGCAGAGCCTGCCGAAAAGGACGGCTGCCAGAAAGGCTGCCGCCAGCACAAGGGCAATCGACAGAAGCGGCAGGGCGTGCAATGTGAAGAGTGTGAAAAGCAGTAGCCCGATCACCAGCGCGATGTTGCGCTCGCTTGAGCCCGGCTGACCGGCGCCGGCGGCGATGCCGGAGGTTTTTGCGGCGGGCAGGGATTGCCAGTGCCACACCATCAGGGTGCGGCTCAGGACAAGCGCGGCGATCAGGGCGGCGGCGGCGGTTTTTGCCGGCAGCGTCTCAATGAGCGAGGCGAGTGCGGTGGCGCGAAGCGCAAAGGAAAGGATCATGGCAATCGTGCCATAGCTGCCGATGCGGCTGTCCTTCATGATCTCAAGCATGCGCGTCTTCTCCTTGCCGCTGCCGAAACCGTCGGCCATGTCGGCGAGGCCGTCTTCGTGCAGAGCCCCCGTGATGAGCGCCGTCAGGCCGATAACGAGCCAGCCGGTGAGCTGCGGAGAGGCGTCGAAGGCTGCGAAAACCACAATAAGGAAAGCGGCGGGCAGGGCGATCAGCAGGCCGGCGGCGGGAAAGGCGCGGGCGGTGCGGCGCATCGACACGCCGTCGGCATCATCGAAAAACCGCGAGGGAACGGGCAGGCGGCTCAGAAAGGCGAGGGAATGCATGACATCTGTTATAAAATCCCCGGCCTTCATGCTCTCTCCGTTGCAGTCGCTGCATTTCCGGTTGTTCCGCGGCGCATCCGCGATTATGAGAGGCGCAACAAAGACCGATTTGCCGGAAAACACAAGTTCCGGACGCATGAGCCGATGCGACAGCCAACCCGACGACGAGAAAGACAGATATCATGAGCATGAGCGGATTGCCCTTCGACGATTTCCGCGCGCTGCTGCGCGAGCTTCCCGGCCCGGATACGCACGCGCTTGTGGCGGCCAAGGAGCGTAATGCGCAGCTGACCAAACCTGCCGGTTCGCTCGGACGTCTCGAAGAAATCGCCATGTGGCTGGCTGCCTGGTCCGGCCGTTCTCCGGCCGTCACCCGTCCGCTGGTGGCGATCTTCGCCGGCAATCATGGCGTTACCCGGCACGGCGTTACGCCCTATCCGACATCCGTGACCCAGCAGATGGTGGAAAATTTCGCGGCAGGCGGCGCGGCGATCAACCAGATCTGCGTTGCAAACGATCTTGGCCTGAAGATTTTCGATCTGGCGCTCGATTACCCGACCGGCGACATCACCTGCGAGCCCGCGCTTTCCGAGCGCGACTGCGCCGCCACCATGGCCTTCGGCATGGAAGCGATTGCCGGCGGCACCGATCTTCTCTGCGTCGGCGAAATGGGCATCGGCAACACCACCATTGCGGCGGCGATCAATCTCGCGCTTTATGGCGGCACGGCGGAAGAATGGACCGGTCCGGGCACCGGTTCGGAAGGCGAAGTCATGGCCCGCAAGATCGCGGCGGTGAAGGCAGCGGTGGAGTTCCACAAGGATCATCTGTCCGATCCGCTGGAGATCATGCGCCGTCTCGGCGGACGCGAGATCGCAGCGATTGCCGGCGCCATCCTTGCCGCCCGCGTGCAACGCATTCCCGTGCTGATCGACGGTTATGTGGCGACGGCCGCTGCCGCTCTCCTCAAGGCTGCCAATCCTGCGGCGCTCGACCATTGCCTGATCGGCCATGTCTCGGGTGAGCCGGGCCATCTGGCCGCCATCGAAAAGCTCGGCAAGACGCCGCTTCTGGCGCTTGGCATGCGGCTGGGCGAAGGCACGGGGGCAGCGCTTGCCGCCGGCATCGTCAAGGCCGCCGCCGCCTGCCATTCCGGCATGGCGACATTCGAAGCGGCGGGTGTGGACACCCGCATCAGCTCCCGCACCGACCATTGAGGCCGAAGATGGACGTGACGCCGCAAAAGAAGCAACCGGAACCCGCCTTTCGCAAGGAAAAAGGCTGGCGGCATCTTTTTGCCGCGGCGCGCTATTCCGTGCAGGGGCTTGGCCGACTGTGGCAGGAAGCGGCGTTCCGGCATGAGGTTCTCGCCTTCGGCGTCGGGCTTGCCCTGCTTCTGGTCGTCGGCGCACCCTTTGCCCATCTTCTCGTCTTTACGGTGCTGATGCTGTTGCTGTTTTCGGTGGAGGCGTTGAATACGGCCATCGAAGAACTGGTGGACCGTATTTCGCCGGAAATCTCCTCGGTCGGGCGGCACGCCAAGGACCTCGGCTCCTTTGCCGTCTTCTGCCTGTTGATGGCGAACGGATTTTTCGTGCTGTATTCGCTGGTAACGACGCTGTTCTTCTGAAGTTGTTAGCCTTAAGGCATTTCCGGACGGAAAACCGGGGGCCACTTTTCCTGGAAATGCCCTAAGCGAAGGACCGGCGGCGCGGCTGGATGGCGTGGGTTTCTTCCACGGCCGGCAGGCTTTGCAGCACGCGTTTGGCCGGCAGGATGGCGATGCCTTCGGTGCCCTCGCGCAGTTTCGATTTCAGGATGAACTGACCGTCATGCTTGGCGAGAATGGCCTGAACGATGGGCAGGCCAAGGCCGGTTCCCTGTTCGGCGCTCTTGATCGCGATCGATCCCTGACCGAAGGCGGACAGCACCACGGGAATTTCATCTTCGGGAATGCCGGGGCCGTTATCCCTGATCGAGACATATTGGCCGCCGCCTGCCGTCCAGCCGGCTTTCACGAGGATTTC
This sequence comes from Agrobacterium sp. D14, assembly GCF_001526505.1. NCBI lineage: Bacteria > Pseudomonadati > Pseudomonadota > Alphaproteobacteria > Hyphomicrobiales > Rhizobiaceae > Agrobacterium > Agrobacterium sp. D14. The sequence goes on along the minus strand of NZ_ASXX01000052.1, from coordinate 283,726 downwards.
ACCGCCCTGCGGCGTGAATTTCACGGCGTTGGACAGCAGGTTGAGGATGACCTGGCGGATGGATTTCTCATCGGCCCAGACCTGCGGCAGGCTGTTTTCGAACTGCTGGGAAATTTTGATGTTCTTGGCGCGGGCGCGAAGCTGGATCATGCCGATGCAATCCTCGGCGATTTCCAGCATCGAGATCGCTTCTTCGTTCAGGTCGTAGCGGCCGGCCTCGATGCGCGACAGGTCGAGGATTTCGTTGATGAGGTCGAGCAGATGCTGGCCGGAGCGATGGATATCGCCGGAATATTCCTTGTAGAGCGGATTGTTGAGCGGGCCGAGCACCTCTGATGACATGACCTCGGAGAAACCGAGAATGGCGTTGAGCGGGGTGCGCAGCTCGTGGGACATGGAGGCGAGAAAGCGCGATTTCGCCAGATTGGCTTCTTCCGCGCGCCGCCGCGCCTCGTCGGACACCGAATTGGCGACTTCGAGTTCGGCGATCAGGTCGTCCTTTTCCGTCTGCGAGGAGAGGAGCTTGATGCTGGTCTGGTAAAGGCGGCTGGTGATGCGATGACAGAAGAGGATGGCCATGCCGAACATCAGCGCGAGACCGACATCGAAAGGATTGCGCGAAATGGCCGAGGTCATGCAGAGAGCCGCCAGCACCGGCAAAAAGGTCATGAAGGTCGCCCGCCGCAGCATGAAATTGGCCATGGCGGTGAGCGAAAGCGCGATCAGCAGCGTCGAGCCCTTGAAGAAAAGAACGAGCGTCGGGTCGTTGCGCACCGGTTCGGCCAGCGCAAACATCGCCCAGGCGCAGCCGATGAGGATCTGCATGCCGAGGAAGAGACTTTTCCAGTGCTGAAGATTGTCGGCCGTGATTTCCTGTTTTGCCGCCCGCTTGGCCAAGAGCAGAGAAAAGGCGTGGAAGCTCAGCGCAATCAGCGACCAGATGATCAGGCTGATGTCGCGGGTTATATAAAGGCCGATGATGGAGGCGAGCAGGATGAAAAGCGGCATGATCATCGCGCCCTGCAGGGTTTCGGCGATGTGCATGGTCAGCATTTCGCGTTCATAGGCGTCGCTTGCGCCGGCCCCCTGCTGCAGGCGTTCACGCGTCGTCTTCACCGTGTCGAAGACCGCCTTGTTGCGGTGCTTTTTCGACCGGTCGACGATGATCTTGTCGGTGGACGTGCTGACGCTTTTACTCATTGTTACAACGCAGGGTGACATGAACCCTTGCAGACTACGCGCAAAATCTTAAGAAGATGCTGCCGTGAAAGGATTTGTTTGCCATTTCTGACAAGGGTTTGTTGTTACATGAGACGAAATGGAGGCAAGGGCAGGCGGTTTTCGGCATTTCGCGATGGCGGGCTTTTTCTCGCCACGGTTTTTCTCGGCATTCTGATCGCGGCCAAGCTCGACCAGATCAACAGCGAAACCTATAGCGGCCGCTTCTTCGTGATCGATGGCGATACGCTGTCGAAGGGTGAGGAACGTTTCCGGCTGCTTGGCATCGATGCGCCGGAGCTTGCGCAGACATGCCTGCGCGGCAGCGAAAGCTGGCCGTGCGGTGAGGAGGCACGCCGTGTCCTGCAAAGGCTGGCCGGGGCTGAGGATTTCTCCTGTTCCGGCAGTTCCAGGGACCGTTACGGGCGGGTGCTGGTTTATTGTTCCGCCGGCGGCAGGGATGTCTCATCGGAAATGGTGTCGGCGGGTTTCGCCGTCGCATCCGGTTATTTCCAGTTCTCCAGCGAGCAGGCGGCGGCGCGCAGGCAGGCACGCGGCATCTGGGCGGGAGAATTCGAGAAACCGTCGCAGTGGCGGCGGGAACACCGTGCCGCGGATCTGGAAACGCCGGCGGCGGGTTTCCTCACCATTGTCCGTCATCTTCTGGGGTGGGATCATGGTTGAGCTAGCACCGGTGCGTGATGACGGGCTGGACGTATTGCGCGGCGAAATCGCCCGTTGTCGTCTCTGTCGCGACAAGCCGCTCAGGGGAATGGCCGATCGCCTGCCGCACGAACCCCGGCCGGTGGTCGTCATGTCGACCAAGGCGCGCGTCCTGATTGCCGGGCAGGCGCCGGGGCTTCGCGTGCATGAAACAGGGCTGCCGTTCAACGATGCCTCGGGCGACAGGCTGCGCCAATGGCTGAACGTCGACCGGCAGACATTCTACGATCCGGATCGTTTCGCCATCGTGCCCATGGGCTTCTGTTTCCCCGGTTATGACGACAAAGGCAGCGATCTGCCGCCCCGGCGCGAATGTGCGCCGCAATGGCGTGAGCGGGTAATAATGGCGATGCCGCAGGTGGAGCTGATCCTCGCCATCGGCCAATATGCACAGGCCTTTCACCTGGGTGAAAGGCGGCGCAAAACCATGACGGAAACGGTGCAGGACTGGCGCGGCTTTCTCCATGCCAATTCCGGCCCCGGCATTTTTCCCCTGCCGCATCCAAGCTGGCGCAATACCGGCTGGCTGAAAAAGAACCCATGGTTCACGGAGGAACTGCTGCCGGTTCTGCGACAACATGTGGAAATGCGGCTTTAGTGAAACAATTTTCTGTTTTTCTGCAAAAATTAGTGTATTGAAAGGAAATTAATTCAGGAGGGTAGACGCATTGGATCGCCTAGACCGTAAGATTTTGCGCATTCTGCAAGAGGATTCCACGCTGGCCGTTGCCGATCTGGCGAAAAAGGTCGGCCTTTCCACGACGCCCTGTTGGCGGCGTATCCAGAAGATGGAGGAAGACGGCGTAATTCGCCGGCGCGTGGCGCTGCTCGATCCGGTCAAGGTCAACACCAAGGTCACGGTTTTCGTCTCCATCCGCACCGCCTCCCATTCCATCGAATGGCTGAAGCGTTTCTCCGAGGTGGTTTCCGAGTTTCCGGAAGTCGTCGAATTTTACCGTATGAGCGGCGATGTCGATTATTTGCTGCGCGTCGTCGTGCCCGATATTGCGGCCTATGACGCCTTCTACAAGCGCATGATCGCCAAGATCGAAATTCGCGACGTGTCCTCCGCCTTCGCGATGGAGCAGATCAAATATACGACCGAGCTGCCGCTCGACTATATGCTGCTGGACAATCCGAAATCCGGCGAGGAGTAATCCGCCGCCGGCCAGTTTTTTGACCAATGCCCTTTCCGATTGCCGGGGAGGGCATTTTCATTTGCGGGTCGTTTTTCCCCGTCGATCTGGCCCGCCAAGGGCTGATCCAACCGGAAGGTCCATCCGGTAGCCCCCGCCGGGGCACGACAATTCTATTCCGCCCATCGTGGCAAATTCGCACATTCAATTCTCCCGGCGCTGTCTCCGCGCAAACTGCGATTTTGATAAAATCTCTCGAATATCTACGCTTTTACTGTCGAAGGATGGAATAGCGAGGGATATCCATATGCTTACACGACGCGGAACATTGGGACTGATTGCAGGTGCGACCGGGGCGGTGTTTCTGCCGCATATCCGGCGGGCAAGTGCCGCAACCGCCACATTGCGGATTGGCTGGCAGAAGAATGGCGTGATAGCGCTCGCGAAAAGCCAGGGCGCGCTCGAAGCGTTGCTGAAGGATCGCGGTATCGAGGTCAAATGGTCGGAATTCTCCTCCGGGCCGCCGCTTCTCGAAGCGCTGGGTGCCGGCGCGCTGGATATAGGGCCGACCGGCGATGTGCCGCCGCTTTTCGCGCAGGCTGCGGGCGGTAATCTGCGTTATGTGGGCACTTACAAAGCGGCGGCCGGCGGATCGGCCATCCTTGTGCAGAAGGATTCGCCGCTGAAGACGCTGGAAGACCTGAAAGGCAGGAAGGTCGCCTTCAAGCGCGGCTCCAGCGCGCATAATGTCACCGTCAAGGCGTTGCGAAAGGCAGGGTTGACGTTGAACGACATTACGCCGGTCGATCTTGCCCCGCCGGATGCGGCCGCCGCCTTCCGCAGCGGCAGCATCGATGCCTGGTCGATCTGGGATCCTTATTTCGCCGTGGCGGAAAAAGAGCCGACGACACGGGTTCTCTCGACCGCCGAAGGCATCGTCGATCCGTGGAGCTATTTCCTTGCCAACGGCGATTTCGTGGAGACCAACCCCGATCTCGTGCCGCTGATCCTCAAGGAGCTGGCGAATGTGGGTGCGAAAGCGCAGGCCAATATCGATGCAACGGCAAAGTCGCTGGCGTCGATCACCGGCGTTCCCGAGGATGTCACCAAGGTCTCGCTGACACGCCCGGGCGCCGATCTCGGGCGGGTTTCGCTGGTTCCGGATGAGGCCATCGCCTATCAGCAGGCGCTTGCGGATGAGTTCTATGATCTGAAGATCGTGCCGAAGAAACTCAACGTGGCGGATATCGTCTGGCGACCGAAGGCGAGCTGAGCGGGCCGGAAAAGGTGAGTCTCTTCAACCCGCTGGCGGGTGTTGCTGAGAGGTTGATTCAGCAATGTTCCTTAAACGTAGGGCGAGCATGTCCCGCTTGTTTCTTCTCCCCGCCGGGGAGAAGTCCGCGGCAGCGGGATGAGGAGGCAAGGGTAAAGATAGACCGAGAGCTTACCCCCTCATCCGACCCTTCGGGCCACCTTCTCCCCGGCGGGGAGAAGAAAATTGCCGCTATGTTAGGGCATCAGCCCTTGAGCTTGGCAATCACCAGATGGCCGGGCGTCGGATTGCCGTCCTGCATGCGCACGTTGATGTCGGTCACCTCGAGAACCTCGAAACCGGTCGCCGCCAATCTTTCGCGGACATAGGTTTCCGCATGGGCGAAACGCTGGTGCGGGCCGACCATATAGGGACGTCCGGCCAGGGTTTCTTCGGGCAGGGTTTCCGACGAGAAGATCAGCAGGCCGCCGGCGTTGAGGTTTTCGGCGGCGCCGAAAAACAGCGGCTCCAGCGCGCCGAGATAGGGCAGCACATCGGTGGCGGTGATGATGTCGAAAGGCTCGTCGTCATTATCCTCGAGAAAATCCTCGGCTTCGGCGACGTAGAGCGTCTCGTAGAGGTCCTTCTCATGGGCGATCTCGACCATGTTTTCGGAAATGTCGATGCCGGTGATATCGTCGGCCATGTCGCGCAGCGCCTCGCCGGTGAGGCCGGTGCCGCAGCCGAGATCGAGCAGGCGCTTGAAGGGGCCGAGGTTCAGCGTCTGCAACCGCTGGCGCACCATCATCGGCACGGCGTAACCGAGCTGTTCGACAAGAATATCCTCGAAAGCTTCGGCATGCTGGTCGAACAGGGTTTCGACATAGGCGTCGGGCGCTTTTGGCGGGGTTTCGCCCCGGCCCATGGCGGCGATGCGAACGGCCGCTCCGCCGTGATCGTCCGGATCGATGGCCAGAACCTCTTCATAGGCCTTCACCGCCGCGTCCACATCGCCGGCTTTTTCAAACGCGAGCGCGCGGTTATAGGCCTCGGCAAGCGCCTCTTCGTCGATTTTCTGGTTCTTCGTCATCGTGCCTTATCCGTCAGCATCTTCAGTTGAGGTTTGCTGTAAGCCGCATCGGGGACGGGCGCAATGTTTATGTGGTGCGACGGCTCAGTGGATGATGAACTCCCCCTTGAGCGCGCGCCATTCCTGCGCCGAGATTACCTGCCGGTGCACGTAGCGGACGGAATGCAGCGGTCCGTCGAGCTTTTCCTTCCAGAATTTGAGGAAGCCATGCATCTCAGGGAAGTCCGGGGCAAGATCATAGTCCTGCCAGACATAGGTCTGGAGAACCAGCGGATGATCCGGCAGGCGATAAAATATCTGGGCGGTGGTGAGGCCGTAGCCTCTCAGCATCATTTCCATGTCCTTGTTCATGACGGCGGTTCCCGTTTCCATGATTGCCGATCACAGCGTTACCGCTGTATCGAATATGGGAACACGTCATGGTTAATCCAAGCTTGCCAAAGACATGGGTCGTCACAAAATATTTATATTTTTCAAAATGTTGGCAGCCTTCATTGATGAGTGCTGCCAACGTTGAGACTAGCGCTTGAGATGCCGGGTCAGGCGGGCTTCCAGCCATGCCCAGACATGCCGCAGCGTTTCCACGATCGTCAGGTAGAAGATCGCGGCCCAGAGATAGGCCTGATAATCGAAGGTGCGGGAAAAGGCGTAGCGGGTCTGGCCCATCAGGTCGAAGACCGTGACGATGGAGACCACCGCCGAACCCTTGATCATCAGGATGATTTCGTTGCCATAGGGACGCAACGCCACAATGAGCGCCTGCGGCAGGATGATCTTGCGGAAAGTGACGAGTTTCGACAGGCCGAGCGAGGCGGCGCCCTCATGCTGGCCGCGCGGCACGCTGCGGATCGCGCCGCGCAGGATTTCGGCCTGATAGGCGGCGGTGTTGAGGGTGAGCGACAACAGGCCGCAATACCAGGCCTCGCGGAAGAACCACCACAGGCCGACGGTTTCCAGCCCCTGGCGGAAACTGCCGAGGCCGTAATAGATCAGGAAAAGCTGCGCCAAAAGCGGCGTGCTGCGGAAGACGTAGACATAGGCATAGGCCAGCGCGCCGACGATGCGGTTTTCCGACATGCGGCCGAAGGCGATCGGCACGGAAAGAATGGCGCCGAGAATGATCGAACTGCCGACGAGGGTAATGGTGGTGATGAGACCGTCGATATAGCGCGGCCCGTAACGCTGGAATTTGTCCCAGTCCCAGCCCTCGATCATGGCGAAGATCAGCCCGGCGGCGAGCAGCAGCCAGAGCGTGATGACGGCGATGCCGACGATGCGCGAAATATTGATCGGCTTTTCCGCGACGGCCGGGGCGGGGCGGGGGGGAATGAGTTCCTGAATATGGCTCATCGGCTCACCTCCGACTTGCGCGACCAGCGATCGATGAAGCCGATGCCGATGGAGGAAAGCAGCGCGAGGATGAGGTAAAGCAGGCAGGCGATGCTGTAGAAGAAGAAGGCTTCCTTGCTGACGCGGGCGGCGATGCCGGTCTGGCGAACGATATCGGCAAGGCCGATGATCGATACGTAGGACGTGTCTTTGAGCAGGATGACCCAGAGATTGGTCATGCCGGGAAGGGCGATCCTGACCAGCTGCGGAATGATGATGAGCACCATGGTGCGGCCCCGCGAAAGCCCCAGTGCCGCACCCGCTTCATATTGCCCCTTCGGTATGGCCTTGAAGGCGGAGAGCAGCACTTCGGACGCATAGGACGAAAACACCACGGACAGCGCCACCATGCCCGCCACGAAGGCGTTGATCTCGACCGGACCGGTGATGCCGACATAACCGGCCACCGATTGCAGCAGCATCTGGATGCCGTAATAGACGATGAAAAGCGTCAGCAGTTCCGGCAGGCCGCGAAAGATGGTGGTGTAGATACCGGTCGCCAGCCGCAGCGATTTTTCTTCCGATTGTGCGGCGAGCGCGATGAGGAAGCCGATCAGCAGCCCGACGGGCAGGGTGGCGAGCGCCAGCGAGATGGTGACCTTGACGCCGAAGGCGATTTCATCGCCCCAGCCCGCATCGCCGCAGGCGACCAGGGTGCCGTTTCCGAAAAGCGAGAAGAGACCGACCGGCCCGCAAAAGGGATCGAGAAGTGTCGAGACATAGGTCCAGAACGCACCTATGGCGGAAAATGCTCCGCTCATGCCAATTTTCCCCTGCGGTCTTAAGCCGCCGTGATTGTTATCGTGACGTTTTCAAACAAAAATGGCGGAAGGGCAAGCCTTCCGCCACGAGATTTCAACAGATCGAACGGGCTTACTCGCCGTAAACGTCGAAATCGAAGTATTTTTTGTTGATCTCCTGATACTTGCCGCTGGCGCGAATGCCGGCGATGGCGGCGGTGAACTTGTCGGCAAGCGCCGTGTCACCCTTGCGGACGGCGACGCCCGCGCCATTGCCGTTGATCTCGACATCGACCGGAAGCGGCGTCAGGATCTTGCAGCAGGCGCCCGCATCCGTCTTCAGCCATTCCGACAGAACGACGATATCGTCGATGACGGCGTCGATACGGCCATTGGCGATGTCGAGCTTATATTCGTCGGCGGTCGGATACATCTTCACGTCGGCATCCGGGAAATGCTTTTCGGCATAGTTGGAGTGGGTGGTGGAACCCTGCGCGCCGAGCGACTTGCCCTTCAGATCGTCGACGGACTTGATCGGCGAATCCTTCGGCACGGCGATGGCCGGCGGGGTGTTGTAATATTTCTTGGAGAAGTCGACCTTCTCGAGACGCTCGGGCGTGATCGACATGGACGCGATGATGGCGTCGAACTTCTTGGCCTGAAGGGCGGGAATGATGCCGTCCCAGTCATTGGTGACGAAGGTGCACTCGGCCTTCATTTGTTCGCACAGCGCCTTGGCGATGTCGATGTCGAAGCCGGTCAGCGTGCCGTCGGCTTCGAGATTGTTGAAGGGCGGATAGGCGCCTTCGGTGCCGATGACGATCTTGTCCTGCGCGAGGGCTGCGCCGGAAAACAGCGAGATGGCGGCAATCGATACGGCTGCGAGCAGACGGGTGGAAATAGGCATTTCGATCCTCTCTTTTGGTCGTTCATCCGCGGTCTGTTGTTGTTTTCAGTGCGGACGCCATGGGCGCAGGGCGCAGCGGATGATGCCGCCTGTAGCCTTCAGCGCGGATGCGATTATTCATCCGGTTGGTCAAAAAATGCAACTGCAATATTAGTGACCGCGATTGTGCCGCAGAGCTTCCACGAAAACGCCTTGATCTGTTCATTTCCGGTACAGAAGGCTTTGTCCATCATGGGAACCGAAGCCTGTGCGAGGCGTTGACCAGCGCCTGCACGCGCAGCCGGAATCAAGATGTCGCAAGACTGGCGACCAATAATGGCAGATGAGGAAACACCGATGCTGAAGAAGAACACATTGCTGACGGGGGTGGTTTTCCCCCTCATGTCGCTGGCGATTGCGGTCGAGCCGGCCGCGGCCGGTTTTGCCGGTGCTGCGCGGGCGCAGACGCCCGTGTCGCAGGCGCTTCCCGGCGATGCTGCGACCGGCCGGGTGATTTTGGCGCAGGCGCAGCCGGAAGAACCGAACCCGGAAGAGGAACTGCGCAAGCGTCGCAAGCAGGCCGAAGAGGCGCAGCCGCAGGCCGAGCCGCAACGACAGGAGCGTGCGCCGGAGCCGCAGCGCGAACCGGAGCCCAAGCGCGAAGCCGCGCCTGCCGAACCGCGCCCTGAGCCGCAACGGGAGCCGCAGCCCGAACCCCAGCGGGAGCCGCAGCAGCAGCGTGAGGCTCGCCCTGAGCCCGCGCCGGCCGAGCAGCCGCAGGAGCGTCCCCGCAAACCCGAACGCGCACAGGAGCCGCAGGGCGAGGGCGAACAGCGCCCCGCACGCCAGCGCGAGGCCGCACCCGAAGCCGCACCTGCCGAAGAGCAGCCGAAGGAACGTCCGCGCAAGCCGGAACGGGCCGAGCAGCCCGCGGGTGAGGGCGAGCAGCGTCCCCGCAAGGAGCGCGCGAAGGAACCTGCTGCCGAACAGGAGCCCGCAGCACGCCCTGAAAATGCCGGCGAGCCGGCCAAGCCCCGCGAACCGGCACCCGCCAAAAAGCCACCGGTAGAGGAAAAGGCCCCGGAACAGAAAGCCGAACCGGCCGAAAAAGCCGTTCCGGAGAAAAAGCCGGCCGCCCCCGAGCCCGCCGCGAAGGAAGCACCGGTTCCGACCGAAGCGCCGACGCCTGCGCGTCCGCCGGCACCTGAAGCCCAGCCAAACCCCGCACCGGGCCGTCAGCCTTCGGAACAGCCGCCGGTAGAGGGTCAGGGCAGAACCGAACCCGCAGCCCCGCTGCCAGGCGCGCCGACGCCGCCGCCGAGCGGTACGACAACCGGACAGGCGCCGGCCGGTGAACCCGTTCCCAATCAGGTTGCTGTTCCGCAGACGGAAGCGCCGCCGATGACGAAGGAGGAACTGGACAAGGCCAAGGCAATCGCCAAGGACCCGTCCAAGACCGCCGATACCGTCATTCTGCCGGTCGACAAGGGCGCCGCCGTTCTAGACAGCGACAAGGAGGTGGAACGTTCCGGCAACCGCCAGACCCGCGAAGAGCGCCGTCGTGAACGCGAACAGGCCGGTGACGTGAAGGTTCCGACCTCCGACGCCGAAGCGCAGCGCGCCGGCGCCGCCGAAGGCAAGGCCCCGTCGCCGCCCGTCAAGATGGAAGCCATCACCTCGCAGCAGGGCGAGCGTGTCGACCGCCGCCCGCAATATGAGCGGCCGGAAGGCGTGCGCGAATGGCAGCCGCGCGAAGGCCGTCCGCGTGATCGCGACCGCGATGCGCCGATCATCCTGCAGTTCGGCGACCGTGTCGTGGTGCGCGGCGACGACAACCAGCGCTTCATCCGCGATGGCGGCGAGCCCTATTACGAGCGTCTGCCCGGCGGCCGTGTCCGCGAAACCGTGGAGCGTCGTGACGGAACGCAGGTGGTGACGATCCGCAACCGTTATGGCGACGTGATCCAGCGCTCGCGCATCGACGATCGCGGCCGCGAATATGTGCTGTTCTATGCACCGGAGCTGATGGAAGATCCCGACCGCGACTACGTCTATCGCGATCCGGGCCTGGACCTGCCGCCGATGCGCCTGCGCATTCCCGTGACGGACTACATCATCGACACCTCGAGCGATCCGGACCGCGATTATTACCGCTTCCTGGAACAGCCGCCCGTCGAGCCGGTGGAACGTGTCTATTCGCTGGATGAAGTGCGTTATTCGGCCCGTATCCGCGACAAGGTGCGCCGTATCGACCTCGATACCATAACCTTCGCCACCGGCAGCGCCGAAATCCCGATGACGCAGGCCCGTTCGCTGCGCAAGGTGGCGGATGCGATCAACAAGGCGCTGGACAAGAACCCCGGTGAAACCTTCCTGATCGAAGGCCATACCGATGCCGTCGGTTCGGATGAAAGCAACCTCGTGCTTTCCGACGAACGCGCCGCTTCCGTCGCCAATGTGCTGACCGATGTTTACGGCATTCCGCCGGAAAACCTCGCGACCCAAGGCTATGGCGAGCGTTATCTGAAGGTCCAGACGCTCGGCCCGGAACAGCAGAACCGCCGCGTCACCATCCGCCGCGTGACGCCGCTGGTGAAGCCGGTCGCCCAGAAGTGACTAGGTTCTGATGAAAAACAAAGGCCCGGAAAGCGCAAGCTCTCCGGGCCTTTTTCATTGGGACAGGCTTTCCAAATACGCGACGTCATCCTCGCCCTTGAGGCGAGGATCTAATCACGTTTCCTCCGGTCGAGACGTAGCAGATGCTCGGGACAGGCCCGAGCATGACGGAGGAAGTGTTTGTTCCAGCCTCCAAAACCCCGCAGCACTCACTTTGGGAACCGCCCGAAGAGGAGATGTGTGCCCTCAGTTCAGAGCCACCGCGATTTCCGCAGCCAGCTGCGCATTGTTGCGCACCAGCGCGATATTGGTTTCCAGGCTGCGGCCATCCGTCAGGCGGAAGATGTCGCCGAGCAGGTAGGGGGTGACTTCCTTGCCGGTGATATCGTCGCGCTCGGCGTGGGAGATGGCGCGGTTGATGTAGATTTCCATCTCCTCGCGCGGAATTTCGTCCTCTTCCGGCACGGGATTGGCCACCAGCATACCGCCCTCGATACCCAGCTGTTCGCGGGTTGTCTGGAAATTGGCGATTGCCGCCGGGCTGTTGAGCGAGAGCGGGCTCGGCAGGCCGGAGGAGCGCGACCAGAAAGCCGGGAATTCTTCCGAGCCGAAAGTGACGACCGGTACGCCATTGGTTTCGAGAACCTCGAGCGTCTTTGGAATATCGAGAATGGCCTTGGCGCCGGCGCAGACGACGATCACGCCGGTCTTCGCAAGCTCGGTCAGATCGGCGGAGATGTCGAAGGTCTCTTCCGCGCCCTTGTGCACGCCGCCGATGCCGCCGGTGGCGAAAACGCGGATGCCGGCGCGGGCGGCGGCGATCATGGTGGCGGCCACCGTGGTAGCACCCGTGCGGCGCTCGGCGATCGCAAAGGCGATATCGGCGCGCGAGACCTTCATGGCGTCGGTGGTCTGGGCCAGCGCCTCGAGCTGGTCCTTCTCAAGGCCGATATGCAGGGTGCCGTGAATGACCGCGATGGTGGCCGGAACCGCACCCTGATCGCGGATGATCTGTTCGACGCTTTCCGCCATCTCGATATTGCCGGGATAGGGCATGCCGTGGGTGATGATGGTCGATTCAAGCGCCACGATCGGCGCACCGCGCTGCTTGGCGGCGGCGACTTCCTGAGAATAGACGATGGGCAGGAGCGGGGAGATAGGGCGGGTCATTTCATCTGTTCCAGTTTTTAAAAGCGGGTTCATGCCAGCATTTCAGCCTGGGGAACAAGCCCCAACATGGCTTCGACACTGTCTTTTGATAGGTCCTGGGAGGTGGCGAAGGGCGATTGCACGGTGATGGCGGCCGCCGCCGCGCCTTGCCTCAACGCTTCCGCAATCGTCTTTCCCTCGGCGATGGCGGCGAGATAACCCGACGCCATGGCGTCGCCCGCGCCGGTCACGTCCTTCACCTCGCGGATGAGGGGCGGGTGGAGGATCGCCGTCTCCGTCTTGCTGAAGGCCACCACCTCGCTTGCGCCGCGGGTAACGACGCCGCCGGCAAGCCCGGCCTTGCGCAGGATGTCGGGCCAGTCGCGAACATTGGCCGCCGTCTCGCCGGTGAGCGCGCGGGCTTCCGCCTCGTTCATGAAGAGGATGTCGATATCGCCGAGCGCCGCTTTCAGCTTCACCGCCTTGGCGGGGGATATGGCGATGGCCGCCAGCGGTTTCTCGCAGGCGCGGGCGACGAGGCCGAGCGCCGTCAGCGTATCTTCCGGCAGATTGGCATCGCAGAGCAGGATATCGCTCGCCGTGATCGCCTCGCGCACGGCGCGTATCTTGAGGCGGCGCGGGGTGAAGAGCTTGTAGAGGTCCATATCGGCAAGCGCGATGACTAGATTGCCGTCACGCTCCAGAATGGCGGTGTAGCTCGGCGTTCGGCGGTCCAGGAAGGTGAAGGGCGTGTCTTCCACGCCCGCCTGCCGTGCGGCCTCCGCCACCGCCTCACCGGTGACGTCGCCGCCGCGTGGGGCGATGATGCGGACCTGAAAACCGAGGCGGGAAAGATTGCGCGCGGCGTTGAAACCGCCGCCGCCGGCCTCTTCCATCCAGGAGCCGGGGTTGCTCGCGCCGGACGCCGTCTCAGTCTCGATCATGCCGCGCCTGTCGATATGCGCGCCGCCCAGAACGAGTATTTTCTTCACGCTTGCGTTTCCCTCTTTGGCGGATGGAAAGACCGGACGATTCGGCCTAAACTGACGTCTTCCTGACCTCGCAACCGGTTTGCGGCCATAGGCCGGGCACGGAAAAACGAAAGCAGAACAAACGACTTATCGCTATTTGTTTTCAATATGCTGGCTCAGTCTTGCGAAATGAGAACAAATAGAGTACATACCGTTTCCATACTGCTTCATTGCCTGTGCGGCTTCAATAACCTAAAGGTGGTTCGGATGGCACAAAATTCTTTGCGTCTCGTAGAGGATAAATCGGTGGATAAAAGCAAGGCACTGGAAGCGGCGCTCTCCCAGATCGAACGGTCGTTCGGCAAGGGATCGATCATGAAGCTCGGTTCCAATGAAAATGTGGTTGAAGTGGAGACCGTTTCGACGGGTTCGCTCAGCCTGGATATCGCGCTCGGCATCGGCGGTCTGCCGAAGGGGCGCATCATTGAAATTTATGGCCCGGAAAGCTCGGGCAAGACGACGCTGGCATTGCAGACCATTGCCGAAGCCCAGAAGAAGGGCGGCATCTGCGCCTTCGTCGACGCCGAACATGCGCTCGATCCGGTCTATGCCCGCAAGCTCGGTGTGGATTTGCAGGGCCTTCTGATCTCGCAGCCCGACACGGGCGAGCAGGCGCTGGAAATCACCGATACGCTGGTGCGCTCCGGCGCGGTTGACGTGCTGGTCGTCGACTCCGTTGCGGCGCTGACGCCGCGGGCGGAAATCGAAGGCGAGATGGGCGACAGCCTGCCGGGTCTTCAAGCGCGTTTGATGAGTCAGGCGCTGCGCAAGCTGACGGCGTCGATCTCCAAGTCGAAGTGCATGGTGATCTTCATCAACCAGATCCGTATGAAGATCGGCGTCATGTTCGGTTCGCCGGAAACGACGACGGGCGGTAACGCTCTGAAGTTCTATGCGTCCGTCCGCCTCGACATTCGCCGCATCGGTGCCGTCAAGGAGCGCGAAGAGGTTGTCGGCAACCAGACGCGCGTCAAGGTCGTCAAGAACAAGATGGCGCCGCCCTTCAAGCAGGTGGAATTCGACATCATGTATGGCGAAGGCGTTTCCAAGACCGGTGAGCTTGTCGATCTCGGCGTGAAGGCCGGTATCGTCGAGAAGTCCGGTGCATGGTTCTCCTATAACAGCCAGCGTCTGGGGCAGGGGCGTGAAAACGCCAAGATTTTCCTGCGCGACAATCCGGAAACGGCCAATGAGATCGAACTGGCGCTGCGCCAGAATGCCGGCCTGATCGCCGACCGCTTCCTGCAGAATGGCGGGCCGGACGCTGGCGAAGGCGACGACGGCTCCGACGAAGGCTGACACCTTCCGTGAAGGCTCGGGCATTGCCGCCCGCAGACTTTGCCGAACTGGTATAGATCAAAAAGGGTCGTGCGATTTTTCTTCGCGTGGCCCTTTTTATTTGCCTATATGTCTTGCTTCGCCTCCATGGCTGGACAGGGCCGGGTGCGGACGATAAAAGCCAGTGATTTTGCAATATAGCCATCCTTCGGGGTGGAAGTGATGGACTCCAGCTGTGAGCGGTGTGTGGGCATGAGCGGTGTGAATGAAATTCGGTCGACCTTTCTCGACTACTTCAAGAAGAACGGACACGAGATCGTGCCCTCCAGCCCGCTGGTGCCGCGCAACGATCCGACACTGATGTTCACCAATGCCGGCATGGTGCAGTTCAAGAACGTCTTCACCGGTCTTGAAAGCCGTCCCTATTCCACGGCCGCTTCGGCGCAGAAATGCGTGCGCGCGGGCGGCAAACATAACGACCTCGACAATGTCGGTTATACCGCCCGTCACCACACCTTTTTCGAAATGCTCGGCAATTTCTCCTTCGGCGATTATTTCAAGGAAGAAGCGATCACCCATGCCTGGAACCTGATCACCAAGGAATTCGGCATCGACCGCAACCGTCTGCTGGTCACCGTCTACCACACCGACGACGAGGCCTTTAACCTCTGGAAGAAGATCGCCGGTTTCTCCGACGACCGTATCATCCGCATTCCGACCAGCGACAATTTCTGGGCGATGGGCGATACCGGCCCCTGCGGCCCCTGTTCGGAAATCTTCTACGATCATGGCGATCATATCTGGGGCGGCCCGCCCGGCTCGCCGGAAGAAGATGGCGACCGTTTCATCGAAATCTGGAACCTCGTCTTCATGCAATATGAGCAGCTGACGAAGGAAGAGCGCATCGACCTGCCGCGCCCGTCGATCGATACCGGCATGGGCCTTGAGCGTATTTCGGCGTTGCTGCAGGGCAAGCACGACAATTACGATACGGACCTGTTCCGCGCGTTGATTGCCGCTTCCGTGGAAGCGACCGGCGTTCCGGCCGAAGGTGAAAAGCGCGCCAGCCATCGCGTCATCGCCGACCATCTGCGTTCATCCGCCTTCCTGATCGCCGATGGCGTCCTGCCGTCGAACGAAGGTCGCGGTTATGTTCTGCGCCGCATCATGCGCCGCGCCATGCGCCATGCCGAGCTTCTCGGCGCGCGCGAGCCGCTGATCTACAAGCTTTTGCCGGCGCTGGTGCAGCAGATGGGCCGCGCCTATCCGGAGCTGGTGCGCGCCGAGGCGCTGATTTCCGAGACGCTGAAGCTCGAGGAAACCCGTTTCCGCAAGACGCTGGAGCGTGGCCTTTCGCTTCTGTCCGACGCGACCTCGACCCTGCACAAGGGCGACATGCTGGATGGCGAAACCGCCTTCAAGCTCTACGACACCTATGGTTTCCCGCTCGACCTGACGCAGGATGCGCTGCGCGCCCGCGAAATCGGCGTCGATATTTCCGGCTTCACCGATGCGATGGAGCGCCAGAAGGCCGAAGCCCGCTCGCACTGGGCCGGTTCCGGCGACAAGGCGACCGAGACCGTCTGGTTCGAGCTCAAGGAAAAGCTCGGCGCGAGCGAATTCCTCGGTTACGACACCGAAACCGCCGAAGGCGTCATCCAGGCAATCGTCAAGGATGGCAAGGCTGTGGAAAGCGCTGCGGATGGTGAGACCGTGCAGGTCGTCGTCAACCAGACGCCGTTTTATGGCGAATCCGGCGGCCAGATGGGCGATACCGGCGTGATCTCCGGTGACAATGGTGCCTTTGCCGTTTCCGATACCCAGAAGAAGGGCGAAGGCCTCTTCGTGCATTTGGGCACGGTCTCCAAGGGCGGTCTGAAAGTTGGCGACGCCGTTCAGCTGACGGTCGATCATGACCGCCGCTCGCGCCTGCGCGCCAACCATTCCGCCACCCACCTGTTGCACGAGGCGCTGCGCGAAGTGCTCGGCACCCATGTCGCCCAGAAGGGTTCGCTGGTTGCGCCCGAGCGCCTGCGTTTCGACGTTTCGCATCCGAAGCCGATGTCGGCCGAGGAGCTGAAGGTCGTCGAAGAAATGGCGAACGAAATCGTGTTGCAGAACTCGCCGGTCGTGACCCGCCTGATGAGCGTCGATGACGCCATTGCCGAGGGCGCCATGGCGCTGTTCGGTGAAAAATACGGTGACGAAGTTCGTGTTGTCTCCATGGGCACCGGCCTGCATGGCGCAAAAGCCAACCGTCCCTATTCCGTCGAGCTTTGCGGCGGCACGCATGTGGCGGCCACCGGCCAGATCGGCCTCATCCGCATTCTCGGCGAAAGCGCCGTCGGTGCGGGCGTGCGTCGTCTCGAAGCCGTGACCGGGCAAGGCGCGCTTGCCTATCTGGCCGAACAGGATGAGCGGGTTAAGGCGCTCGCTTCTTCGCTGAAGGTTCAGCCGGGCGATGTGCTGTCGCGTGTCGAAGGTCTGCTCGATGAGCGCAAGAAGCTGGAACGCGAACTTGCCGATGCCCGCCGGAAGCTTGCCATGGGCGGCGGTTCGGCGGATGCCGGCGCAAGCGACGTCAAGCAGGTTGCCGGCGTCAACTTCCTGGCAAAATCCATGTCCGGCATCGATGCCAAGGATCTCAAGGGTCTTGCCGATGAGGCCAAGGCCAATCTCGGCTCGGGCGTCGTGCTGCTGATCGCCGTTTCCGAAGACGGCAAGGCGAGCGCTGTCGCAGCGGTAACCGAAGATCTGACGGCCCGTTTCAGCGCTGTCGATATCGTCCGCACCGCTTCCGCCGCACTTGGCGGCAAGGGCGGCGGCGGCCGACCGGATATGGCGCAGGCCGGCGGCCCGGATGGCGCCAGGGCGCAGGATGCCATCGAAGCGGTGGCGGCGGCGTTGGCTGCCTGATCGGCGTGAATTGAAGAGGGCGGGGTTTTACCCCGCTTTTTTGTTTCCGCCTTCAAAGACAAGATGGTTGCGCGCCAAGGACGCGACGGAGGGAAGCGATGCGCTTTGTAAATCCTATTCCTTTTGTGCGCGATATCGGCCGTTCGAAGGCGTTTTATCGTGACAGGCTCGGCCTGAAGATTGTCGAGGATTTCGGAAACTTCGTCCTCTTTGAAAGTGGTTTTGCAATCCATGAGGGGCGGTCGCTCGCGGAGACGGTCTGGGGCACATCGTCGGGCGCCGAAGAACCCTATGGCAGACGGAATATGCTGCTTTATTTCGAACATGCGGATGTCGATGCGGCTTTTCGAAATATCGCGCCGCATGTGGAGCTTATCCATCCTCTCGAGCGACAGGACTGGGGGCAGAGGGTGTTTCGTTTTTACGATCCGGACGGGCACGCGATAGAGGTCGGGGAGCCGCTCGGCCAGTCCGGTACATAACCCGCCGCGACGATCGATCGGATATTCGATTTTCGGGCGGGCTATCGTTTATCGGTAGCGGCACGGTTGGTCCGTACTATCCGGTTGCCTGCAAGTCCTTCGCCGCTTCCTCGTCGAGCTGGGCGGCCCGCTTGTAGGCCGGGCGGTCGGTGAGGTGGGCCATGTAATCGAGAAAGGCCGGGCGTTTTTCGATGGTGCCGAAATGCAGGCCCCAGCCGATATGGGCGCCGACATAGACATCCGCCGCCGTGAAGAGATCGCCGGCGATGAAGCGGTTTTCGCTGACGGCCCGCTCAAGCGTATTCATCACATCCGCATAGCTGCCGCAGCCGGCCATGCGCAGCTTCTCCTTGGGCACTTCGAAACCCATCGCCTTCATGCTCGCCGCCATTTCCAGCGGGCCTGCGGCAAAGAACATCCAGCGATAATAAAGCCCGCGCGCCTTGGGTGTGGGCGCAAGGTTCGCGCCGGGAAAGGCATCGGCGAGATAGGCGCAGATCGCCGCCGCCTCGGTGACGATGGTATCGCCGTGCTTGATGGCGGGCACCTTCGCCATCGGATTTATCAGCCGGTAGGCGGGCGATTTCATCGAGGTCTCGAAGCCCAGTATTTCCGTTCGGTATGGAACGCCCACTTCCTCAAGCATCCATCGCGCGATGCGTCCGCGCGACATGGGGTTGGTGTAGAAGATCAATTCACTCATGCTTTTGCCTCCCCAAGCAAAATCGTTGAAGCATCATGGGAAAACCGATGCGGATTTCGCGCCTGCGCTTCGCATTTTTAAAGTTCGCAACATCCTTCGCGTGTTCCCTAAGATCGCGCCGATGCTCCGATGAACGTTTGACTGTGCCGGGCAAGTTATGTGCAAGTAGATGCTGTTTAAGCTTTGTCTTATTGTTGTACTGGCCGCAGCACGCGGAATCGAAGTCTGCGCCTAGTACAACGGCTAATCAAGATACTGTGAACAAAAAAGAAAACCCGGCGCTGAGGCCGGGTTTTGAAGTCGCTGAGTGGGCCGGCTTAAGCCGCCATTGCCTTCTTGAGGTTTTCGTCGATCTTGTCGAGGAAGGCGGTGGTGGAGAGCCAGGGCTGGTCCGGTCCGATGAGGAGCGCCAGATCCTTGGTCATGTAGCCGCTTTCGACGGTGTCGACGCAGACGGTTTCGAGCGTTGCCGCGAACTTTGCCAGTTCCGCATTGTCGTCCAGCTTGGCGCGGTGGGCGAGGCCACGGGTCCAGGCGAAGATCGAAGCGATCGAGTTGGTCGAGGTTTCCTGACCCTTCTGGTGCTGGCGGTAGTGGCGCGTGACCGTACCGTGTGCGGCTTCGGCTTCGACCGTGCGGCCATCGGGAGACAGGAGAACGGAGGTCATCAGGCCGAGCGAGCCGAAGCCCTGTGCGACCGTGTCGGACTGCACGTCGCCGTCGTAGTTCTTGCAGGCCCAGATGTAGCCGCCGGACCACTTCAGCGCGGAAGCAACCATGTCGTCGATCAGGCGGTGCTCATAGGTGATGCCGATTTCGTCGAACTGCTTCTTGAATTCGGTCTGGTAGACTTCTTCGAAGATATCCTTGAAGCGGCCGTCATAGGCCTTGAGGATGGTGTTCTTCGTGGAGAGGTAAACCGGCCACTTGCGCATCAGGCCGTAATTCATGGAGGCGCGGGCGAATTCGCGGATGGATTCGTCGAGGTTGTACATGGCAAGCGCCACGCCGGCGCTCGGGGCGTCGAAGACGTCCTTCTCGATGACTTGGCCGTCTTCACCGACGAACTTGATGGTCAGCTTGCCCTTGCCGGGGAACTTGAAATCGGTTGCCTTATACTGGTCGCCGAAAGCGTGACGGCCGACGACGATCGGCTTGGTCCAGCCGGGAACGAGGCGCGGAACGTTCTTGCAGATGATCGGCTCGCGGAAGATGACGCCGCCCAGAATGTTGCGGATCGTGCCGTTCGGGCTCTTCCACATCTGCTTCAGGCCGAATTCCTCGACGCGGGCTTCATCCGGGGTGATGGTCGCGCACTTGATGCCGACGCCATGCTTCTTGATGGCGTGCGCCGCATCGACCGTAACCTGGTCGTTGGTGGCGTCGCGGTTTTCAACCGAGAGGTCGTAATATTCGATGTCGAGATCGAGGTATGGCAGGATCAGCTTGTCCTTGATGAGCTGCCAGATGATACGGGTCATTTCGTCGCCGTCGAGATCGACGACCGGATTGGCTACCTTGATCTTTGCCATGAATTCCTCACCTTCGAAGCTGTGGCGCCGGATGGCGCCGGTATCCGGAAAAATATCCGGTGCGGCTATAGCATCGCGCGCGCCTGAGGCAAAGCCATGGGGGGCGCTTTTTTGGCGCAGCGCAATAACGCTTTGCGCATTGCCAAACCATAATGCCGGAATACAGTCAGGCGAATCGCTTCGCCCGCCTGTCGGGCCTATCCCGGGATCACATCATGCGGAATATTCTGCTTCTGACTGCCGCCGTCCTCTTTTCGCATAGCGCGCTCGCCGCCGGGCCTGCCGATCCCGTCCAGAAGGTGATGGATATCACCGTCAAGAACTGGTCGGGCGAGGCGGAAAACTGGAAATACGTTTTCGACGAGGACATGCTGACCAGCCTGTTCAGCAAGGATTTCGTCGCGCAATATCGCGAAGCCTCCAAGAAGCCGGCTTATGAGGCCGAAAGCGGCGAGACCGGCGATCCCTTCGGTTACGATGTCGTGACGAACTCGCAGGATGGCTGCCCGCTGGCCGATGTTTCCGTAACGCCGGGCGCGGTGAAGGACGGCGTGACGGACGTGACCGCAAAGTTCAAGCTCTGGGCCTGCATGGACGAGGCGGAGATGAAGGCGACGGTTGACGAAGTGCATTTCGACGTCGTCGAGGAAGACGGCCGCCCGGTCATCAGCGATATTCACCGGGTCGGCGATGAGGGCAGGGATTCGCTGCGCGAAGAAATGGCGACGATCATCAAGGGGGAGTGAGGGCAGGGTGGCTGTTGGTGGCCGTTGAAGCCTCTCGTTCGTCATGCTCGGGCTTGTCCCGAGCATCTGCAACGGATTGATGTTACGAGACGTGCGCGGATCCTCGGGACAGGCCCGAGGATGACGTCGAATTTGAGGTGACGGCCCTGCATCCACTCGAAGGTCGCCATTGCCTCGCTCCAACTTTGATTTTAGCGCCGATCTGTGCCAGTGAGACGCGCTTTACAGTATCGGCGTGAAAGTCGATGCGGCGCTTTCAAGAAAACGGACAAAAGACGATGGCAGGCACAAACAGCGATCTCGAACTTGTGGCGGAAGGCCCGGCGATCATTCTCGTCGAACCGCAGCTCGGTGAAAATATCGGCATGGTGGCGCGGGCCATGGCCAATTTCGGCCTGGCCGAATTGCGTCTGGTCAATCCGCGTGACGGCTGGCCGAGCGAGAAGGCGCGCGCCGCAGCCTCCAAGGCCGATCACGTCATTGACGCCACGAAGGTATTCGAGACGCTGGAAGAGGCGATCAAGGACCTGAACTTCGTCTACGCCACGACCGCGCGCGAGCGTTACGGTTTCAAGCCGGTGCGTGCGCCCGTCACCGCCGCCGATACGCTCAGGGCAAAATTCAAGGCTGGCGAAAAGACCGGTATCCTCTTCGGCCGTGAGCGCTGGGGGCTGACCAATGAGGAAGTGGCGCTGGCCGACGAGATCGTGACATTTCCGGTTAATCCCGCTTTTGCCTCGCTCAATATCGCGCAGGCCGTGCTTTTGTGTCCTATGAATGGATGAAATCCGGCATGGACGATCTGGGAGAGACGCTTTTCCAGTCCGTCGAGCAGCGTCCTTCGACCAAGGAACAGGTTTTCGGCCTGTTCGAACATATCGAGGAAGCGCTGGATGCGCGGGGTTATTTTCATCCCGCTGAAAAAAAGCCGAAAATGGTCGACAATCTGCGCGCCGTGCTGTCGCGACGCGGGTTTTCCGAGCAGGAAATCAGCGTTTTCCGTGGCGTGATCAATTCGCTCGACCGCTTTCCACGGCAATGGCCGAAGCAGGCGGGAAGGGCAGCGGGGCCGTCGGCCGAGGGAGCAGGGGAGAATGCTGAAGACGAGTGAGGCGGCGGCCGATGTGCTGAAACCGGTGCTGGTATTCGATTCCGGCATTGGCGGGCTGACCGTGCTGCGCGAGGCGCGCGTGCTGATGCCCGAGCGCGGCTTTATCTATGTGGCCGACGATGCGGGTTTTCCCTATGGCGGCTGGGAGGAGGAAGCGCTGAAGGCGCGCATTCTCTCGCTCTTCGACAAGCTGCTGGACGACTATAGCCCGGAAGTCTGCATCATCGCCTGCAACACCGCCTTCACGCTCGCTGGCGCAGATCTTCGCGCCCGATTTCCGGATATGACCTTCGTTGGCACTGTGCCCGCCATCAAGCCGGCGGCGGAGCGCACCCGCTCGGGCCTCGTTTCCGTGCTGGCGACACCGGGCACCGTCAAGCGCGCCTATACGCGCGATCTCATCCAGTCCTTCGCCAGCCAATGCCATGTCCGCCTCGTCGGCTCGGAAAACCTGGCGCGCATGGCGGAAAGCTGGATCAGGGGCGAGCCGGTTTCGGATGAGGCTGTGCTTGCCGAAATCGAACCCTGCTTCATCGACAGCGAGGGAAAACGCACGGATATCGTCGTTCTTGCCTGCACCCATTACCCCTTCATGGCCAATCTGTTTCGCAGGCTGGCGCCATGGCCGGTGGATTGGCTCGACCCCGCCGAGGCGATTGCGCGGCGCGCGCGCCACCTCGTGCCGCTGCCGCAGGATGCGGAGCATCCGGATGGTTTCGATTTTGCGGTCTTCACCTCCGGCAAGCCGGATTTCGCCACCCGGCGGCTGATGCAGGGTTTCGGTCTCAGCGTTTCGGCGGCCTGAACGCCTGTTGTATTTTTGCATCTGTTTTATCCGTCTTTTGCAATTCGAGATTGCGACCACTTGTCGCGCCGGATTTCTTGTGTAAGATGCATCTTGTCTGTAACCGCTATAAATGGAGGCGTGGAATGACCAATGACATCAATATGCGCCTTAACGGCATGTCAGGCCTTTCCGGCATGATTATCGGCGGTTATGTGACCCGAGGCATCTCCCTCCGATAAGGCTTATGGCCTGATTTCCTTGCCGTTTGGCATTTTCACTTCGTTCGACATGTGATCGTGCGTCCGCGTGGCCCTTGCTGCTGCGTCCGCGCTTCCGGCATGTCGTTTTCCATCGATAAAGGACCTGGCCGCTTTGCCGCGCCGGGATGGATTTCCCATGCAGAAAAATCAACCATTGGTAGCATATGCGCTGCCGGATGCGGTCGATCGCTTGTTCGTCACATTCGGTGTCTGGAAAACCCTCAAAGCGGTTCTCATTGCCGCACTGGTGCCGCGTGCACCGCCGACCGATCCTGCCGATCTGCCAGAGCGCCTTCTGGTCGATATCGGCCTTGACCCGTCGCGGGTGA
Source organism: Agrobacterium sp. D14 (assembly GCF_001526505.1). Taxonomy (NCBI): domain Bacteria; kingdom Pseudomonadati; phylum Pseudomonadota; class Alphaproteobacteria; order Hyphomicrobiales; family Rhizobiaceae; genus Agrobacterium; species Agrobacterium sp. D14. Next base: position 260,352 of record NZ_ASXX01000052.1, on the reverse strand, counting down.
AGCGGCGGCGGGATTGGGAGGTCCCTCACTGGGCGCCCCGGTTTTGATTGGCAAAGGCCTCTCCGGCAAAAAAATGTCGGGGAGGCTTCGTCGTCGAATTACGACCTCTGACAAACCACGAAATGCAAGCGGCCGCGGCGCGATCTGCGAAAAATCCGGCTTGATGCGGAGCGTTTTCCGTGGCTTGCTCGAGACTAGGGACAAAGGAGATTCATCATGCCGCTGGAGAACTGGCTGGCCTTCGTGGCCGCATCCGCCATCATGCTTGCCATTCCGGGACCGACGATCCTGCTGGTGATTTCTTATGCGCTGGGCCATGGCCGCAAGGCCAGCACGGCGACGGTGACGGGCGTGGCGCTCGGTGATTTCACCGCGATGACGGCTTCCATGCTCGGTCTCGGCGCGCTGCTTGCCACATCGGCGGCGCTTTTCACCGGGCTGAAATGGATCGGTGCGGCTTACCTCATCTATCTCGGCATCAAGCTGTGGCGTTCGCCGGTCAGCGGCGAGGGTGCGGAAGGGACGGGCGTGACCGGCCGCGAAAGGCCGCTCAAAATCTTCCTGCATGCCTATATCGTCACCGCGCTGAACCCGAAGAGCATCGTGTTCTTCGTGGCCTTCCTGCCGCAGTTTCTGGTGCCGACATTGCCCTTCTGGCCGCAGGTGCTGATTTTTGAAGTCACATTCCTGGTGCTTGCCACGCTGAATGCGGCGCTTTATGGACTTCTGGCAAGCGCTGCCCGCAATACGATCCGCAAACCGAAGGTTCAGCGCATCGTCAACCGCACGGGCGGCGGTCTCCTGATCGGCGCCGGTCTCGTTGCCTTCGGCTGGAAGAGGGCGGTTTCGGCGTAAAGCCCCTCAAACATCTGAGGTGTCGATCGCCTGAAATTCGGACATAACAAAATGGCATTGCCGCATATATTTCTCGCCCTGATCACCGTGTTTTTGTGGGGCTTCAACTTCGTTGCCATCAAGATCGGGGTCGCGGACATGCCGCCCCTGTTCCTGACGGCGCTGCGTTATCTCTGTGCGGCCGTGCCTCTGGTATTCTTTCTGCCGAAACCGAATGTGCCGTGGCGGCACATGATCGTATACGGCATGGCCATGGGTTTCGTTCAGTTCGGCCTGCTTTATCCGGCCATCAAGCTCGGTCTGCCTGCCGGGCTTGCGTCGCTGGTCATGCAGTCTCAGGCTTTTTTCACGCTGGCGCTTGCCGTGCTGTTTCTCGGCGAGCGGCCTTTGCCTTCGCAAGTCGTCGGTGCGGTCATCGCTTTCAGCGGGCTTGCGGTGATCGGCGTGGAGCGCATGACGGCTGCGGCTCTCGTGCCGCTTCTGATGGGCATCGGTTCGGCGATTGCCTGGGCCTGCGGCAATATCGTTAACCGGCGTATCGGCCAGGTGAACGCCGTTTCTTTTGTTGCCTGGACGAGCCTTGTGCCGGTCCTGCCGCTGGCGGCGCTTTCGCTGGTGGTGGAAGGGCCGGGTGCGATTGCCGAGGGACTTGCCAACGCAACGGCAATGACGGCTTTCGTGGTGGTCTATATGGCCTATGGCGCTACCATTGTGGGCGCGGGCATCTGGAGTTATTTGCTTCTGCGTTATCCGGCCGGAACCGTGGCGCCCTTTTCGCTGCTGGTGCCGGTGGTCGGTTTCGTCAGCGCCTATTTTGCTTTTGCGGAGCACATCACCGTCTTCGAGGTGGTCGGTGCCGCATTGGTCATCATCGGACTGATGCTGAATGTGTTCGGCAGGCGGCTTTCATTTTTGCGGGTATCGTCCGGGGCTGCATAGATGCGGCGTAATTGCCTGTGCATTACCCGCATGCGGCAGACGCAACCGGCGATTTTTTGGTAAAGAGCATGTTCGGCCGCCGCCAGGGGAATCGGCCGGATGACATGCAGCACGAGGAATGGAACATTGCAGGTCGGCATCGACATGGGAACCCTATCGGGCGGGCAGCAGGCCAAGCTCGATATCGAGGAATTGCTTGCGACGCGTTTGCTGGTGCAGGGCAATTCCGGTTCCGGCAAGTCGCATCTTCTGCGCCGGCTGCTCGAGCAATCGGCGCAATGGGTGCAGCAGGTCATCATCGATCCCGAAGGCGATTTCGTCACGCTTTCCGACAAGTTCGGTCATGTGGTGGTGGATGGCGAGCGTACCGAAGCGGAGCTTGCCGGCATTGCCAACCGCATTCGCCAGCACCGCGTCTCCTGTGTGCTGACGCTGGAAGGCCTCGATATCGAACAGCAGATGCGGGCCGCCGCCGCCTTCCTCAACGGCATGTTCGATGCGGATCGTGAATTCTGGTATCCGGTGCTTGTCGTGGTGGATGAGGCGCAGATGTTTGCGCCCTCCGTCGGCGGTGAGGTGACCGAGGATGCGCGCAAGGCGTCGCTCGGCGCCATGACCAATCTCATGTGCCGTGGCCGTAAACGCGGCCTCGCCGGCGTCATCGCCACGCAGCGTCTTGCCAAGCTTGCCAAGAATGTGGCGGCGGAAGCCTCCAACTTCCTGATGGGCCGCACCTTCCTCGATATCGACATGGCGCGCGCGGCCGACCTGCTCGGCATGGACCGGCGGCAGGCGGAAATGTTCCGCGATTTGCAGCGCGGCAATTTCGTGGCGCTCGGCCCGGCGCTGTCGCGCCGGCCGCTGCCCATCGTCATCGGCCCGGTGGAAACCTCGGCGCGTTCCTCCTCGCCGAAGCTGATGCCGCTGCCGGATGCGCCTCAAGATGTCGAGGACCTGATTTTCACGCCGGATCCGGAAGAGTTTACCCGGCCTGCCGTGCGCCGCACACCGCCAGCACCACGCCCGACCACGGATATTCTGGCCGAACTCTCCCGTTCCACGCCTGCTGCCGTCGGTCCTTCACCCGAGCAGCCGCGAAGCGGCCAGCCGGAGATGACGCCGGAGGAGCGTGAAGAGAAAATCGCTGCGGTTCTCGTCGAAATTCTCGACGATCCGCAATCGGCCTATCGGACCGATGCCGTGCTTTATCAGGATTTTCTGGTGCGCGCCCGCATGCGCCGTATTCCCGGCACGCCGATGACGCTGCCGGAATTCCGCCGGCAGGTGGCAATTGCCCGCTCCGGCGTGGATGCGGCGATGGCGGCCAGCGAAGGCTGGGAAAAGGCGCTGGAACTGTCGACGTCGGTTTCCGACGACCTGCAGGGCGTTTTCCTGCTGCTGGTCAAGGCCGCTCTCGGCGAGGAGCCTTGTCCGTCGGATGCCCGCATCGCCCGCGCCTACGGCACCCATTCCGCCCGCCGCGCGCGGCGGCTGCTCGGTTATTTCGAGGAGAAGGAGCTTGTGGTGGTGCATGCCGATTTCTCCGGCAAGCGCATCGTGGCGTTTCCCGATCTCGACGCGAAGACCGCGCCGGGTGACGCGGATGCGGCAGAGGACGATGCCAGACTGGCGGCGGAGTGAGGTTGGCAAGCTGCCTGTTGGACATACCTCCCGTCATGCCGGACTTGATCCGGCATCCAGCCACGGCGCGTCTGCGCCGTGAGACGAGTCTATTGCGATCAAGGACTTGATCGCGCTGGACCCCGGATCAGGTCCGGGGTGACGGCGTGTATATTATGTGGCGGTGGCAACCTCATTCGTCAGCGGAATTCTGAAAGAGGCTGAGGAGGCGTTTCCGCCTCCTCGATCAAGGCCTTATTCGATGGCCTTTGCTTCCTTGCGCGTCGCGATCAGCGAACCGATGATGCCGGTTGCGAGGATGGCGACGGTGACGCCGAGAGAGACGGCGGGCGGGATCTTGGCGATGCCGAGCATGTCGGCGACGAAAATCTTCGAACCGACGAAGACCAGAACCGCAGCCAGCGCATATTTCAGATAAGTGAAGCGGTGGATTAGGGCGGCGAGCGCAAAGTAAAGGGCGCGCAGGCCGAGGATCGCGAAGATGTTCGAGGTGTAGACGATAAACGGATCGGTGGTGATCGCGAAGATTGCCGGGATCGAATCGACTGCGAAGATCAGGTCGGCGATTTCGACCATGATGAGCGCCAGGAAGAGCGGCGTCACGAAGGTCTTGAGTTTGCCGGTGGTCTCATCGGTTTCCTTGACGAAGAATTTCTCGCCATGCAGCCTGTTTGTCACCGGAAGGTGACTGCGCAGGAACTTCAGGATGCGGTTATTGCCGATATCCGATTCGTCATGGTCGGACGAGAACAGCATCTTGAGGCCGGTGAAGACGAGGAAGGCCGCGAAGAGATAAAGCACCCAGTGGAAGTTTTCGACGATGGCCGCGCCACCGGCGATCATGATGCCGCGCAGGACGATGACGCCGAGGATGCCCCAGAGCAGCACGCGGTGCTGATATTGGCGGGGAATGGCGAAATAGGAGAAGATCATGGCGATGATGAAGATATTATCCATCGCCAGGCTTTTTTCGACCACGAAGCCGGTGACATATTCCATCGCCGACTGTTCGCCGGACTGGTACCAGATCCAGCCGCCGAAGGCTAAGCCGATGGCGATATAAAAGCCCGACATCAGCAGGCTTTCACGAACGCCGATTTCCTTGGAGTTTTTGTGCAGCACGCCGAGATCGAGCGCGAGCAGGCCGAGTACGAGAGAAATGAAGACAGCCCACATCCATGTGGGGGTGCCGAGAAAATCCGTCAGGAGAAATTCCATCAGTCAACCTTTAGCCGGACGAGGTTGGCTTTGCGGATGGGGAACGTGCGTGAAGAATATACGTGGGCCCCAACCTAAAGAAACTCGACATCACGTGTTGTCCGGTAACACGCCAGAGGGGCCCGAGTTCTGATCACGATGGAGAGATGGGTGGGCGCTCAGGCTTTTCAAGGGCAGGATCGAGAAAAAAAGCGGCAGGCGTTGTTTGACAAATTTGTAAAACGTGTTTAGAAGCCGCCCCAACGCCGGGCAGTGATGTCCGGTGTGTTTTGTTGACTGCCTTGCAGTGTAATAGCTGACGTTCGGCGGTCAATATCACCGACATGTCCCGTGGTTTCTCCATTTGCATGTGAGAAGCCTGTCAGAGGCCCTGAAACGGGCTTCAGAGGAGGGCGTGTTTCCTTGAACCGGTTTGGCAACAAACCGGCATAACCTTTTGAGAAGGAAATACGATGAGCAAGCGCGAATCGGCTAAGTACAAAATCGACCGCCGCATGGGCGAAAACATCTGGGGCCGTCCGAAGTCCCCGGTTAACCGCCGCGAATACGGCCCGGGCCAGCACGGCCAGCGCCGCAAGGGCAAGATGAGCGACTTCGGCACGCAGCTGCGCGCCAAGCAGAAGCTCAAGGGCTACTACGGCGAACTGCGCGAAAAGCAGTTCCGCGCCACCTTCGACGAAGCAAACCGTCGCAAGGGTGACACCTCCGAAAACCTCATCGGCCTGCTCGAGTCGCGTCTGGACGCCATCGTCTACCGCGCCAAGTTCGTTCCGACCGTTTTCGCATCGCGTCAGTTCATCAACCATGGCCACGTCACGGTTAACGGCGTTCGCGTCAACATCGGTTCTTACCGCTGCAAGCCGGGCGACGTTATCGAAGTTCGCCAGAAGTCCAAGCAGCTCGTAACCGTTCTGGAAGCCGTTCAGCTCGCTGAGCGCGACGTTCCGGACTACATCGAAGTTGACCACAACAAGATGGTTGCGACCTACGCCCGCGTTCCGGCTCTCTCCGACGTGCCGTACCCGGTCGTCATGGAACCGCATCTGGTCGTCGAATTCTACTCGCGTTAATCGACGCGTTTCAGTATTCAGGAAGCCGCCCTTCGGGGCGGCTTTTTTGTTTGCGGGGAAGGCTTTGCATGCAGGATATTCAGGCGATCGTCGATTCCATCTATGACAGCATGGCGCCGAGGCTCGGCGAGGGGAAGGTTGCGGATTACATTCCCGAACTTGCCAAGGTCGATCCCAACCAGTTCGGCATCGCCATCACCACCGTCGACGGAACCACCTATACGGCCGGCAATGCGCTGACGCCATTTTCGATCCAGAGCATCTCCAAGGTCTTCATGCTGACGCTGGCGCTCGGCAAGGCGGGTGAAACGGTGTGGAACCGGGTAGGGCGCGAACCTTCGGGCTCTTCCTTCAATTCCATCGTCCAGCTGGAGCATGAGCACGGCATCCCACGCAATCCCTTCGTCAATGCCGGCGCTATCGTGGTCACCGATATCGTGCTTGCCGGCCATCAGCCGCGTGAGGCTATCGGGGAACTTCTGCGTTTCGTACGTTACCTCGCCGATGACGATACGATCAGCATTGATGACACGGTGGCGAAATCCGAGCAGGCGACGGGGTTCCGCAATTTCGCGCTCGCCAATTTCATGCGCTCATTCGGCAATCTGCACCATCCCGTGGAATATACGCTCGGCGTTTATTTCCATCAGTGCGCGCTGTCCATGACCTGTGCTCAGCTTTCCCGCGCTGGCCTTTTTCTCGCCAATCGCGGCCGCAATCCGCTGACGGGGCATACGGTTGTGTCGGACAGGCGAGCGCGGCGCATCAATGCGCTGATGCTGACCTGCGGCCATTATGACGGATCGGGTGATTTCGCCTATCATGTCGGCCTGCCGGGCAAGAGCGGTGTGGGCGGCGGCATCCTGGCGGTGGCGCCAGGCAACGCGTCGATTGCGGTCTGGTCGCCGGGTCTCAACAAGGTCGGCAACTCGGCGCTCGGGTCACAGGCGCTGGAAATGCTGGCGACGAAAACCGGCTGGTCGGTATTCGGGGCTTGATATTGCCGGCGGATGGGGGCATTGCCTGCATTAGAGCATTTCCAGGAAAAGTGGAACCCGGTTTTCCGTCCGGAAATGCGCAAAAACAAAGAGTTAGAGTGTTTTCGCGATTCGAAGAAAAGCGAAAAAACTCTAAGAACGGCAGTCGTGCCGGAGCGAGCTGATGATGAACATTCTCACCAAGATCGATGACTTTGTAGATCAGGCCGGGGCCGACCACATCGGCGCAGATCAGGATCCGTCCGAAGAGAACGGCAGCTCGCATCCCCTGTTCGACAATGCACCGCGGTCGGTTTCCTTCAACAAGCTGCGCAAGCGCCTGTTGCGCAATGTGCGCCAAGCCTTTGAAGATTTCGGCATGTTAAAGGGCCAGAAGCGCTGGCTTGTCGGCCTTTCCGGCGGCAAGGACAGCTATGGGCTGCTGGCGCTGCTGCTCGATCTGAAGTGGCGCGGCCTTTTGCCGGTTGAACTGGTGGCCTGCAATCTCGATCAGGGCCAGCCGAATTTTCCCAAACACGTGTTGCCGGAGTATCTGGCGAAGATCGGTGTGCCCCATCGCATCGAATATCGCGACACCTATTCCGTGGTGAAGGAAAAGGTGCCGTCCGGTGGCACTTACTGTTCGCTCTGTTCGCGGCTCCGGCGCGGCAATCTCTACCGCATTGCGCGGGAGGAGGGTTGTGACGCGCTGCTGCTTGGCCATCATCGCGAGGATATTCTCGAAACCTTCTTCATGAACTTCTTCCACGGCGGCCGGCTGGCCGGAATGCCGGCGAAGCTTTTGAATGACGAGGGTGACCTGATGGTCATGCGCCCGCTTGCCTATTGCGCCGAAGAGGATATGGCGAAATTTGCGGCGGCGATGGAATTCCCGATCATTCCCTGCGACCTCTGCGGCTCGCAGGACGGGCTTCAGCGCAATGCCATGAAGGAGATGCTGGCCGACATCGAACGGCGTATGCCCGGCCGCAAGGACGTGATGCTGAGGGCGCTTGCCCATGTCAATCCGTCGCATCTGCTCGATCCCAAGCTTTTTGATTTTTCGGCGCTTTCTGTCACCGGGGCGTCACCTGAAGAGCGTAGGGAGGCCAACTCCCCCTTATGAAGAAGTGCCCCGCCCGATGACCCTTTCCGACAAAGATATCGACTTCCTCGTTTCCACCGTTGCCGCTGCCGGCGCGAATGAAATTCTTCCCCGCTTCCGAAACCTGAGCGCCGGTGCGATCTCCGAAAAGACCTCCGCCGTCGATCTGGTCACCGAGGCCGATGTTCTGGCGGAAAAGGCGATCACCGCTGCTCTCCTTCAGCGATTTCCGAAGGCCCATATCGTCGGCGAAGAGGCCTATGAGGCGGACCAATCCGTCATTCCGGCACTTGCCGATGCGCCGCTTGCCTTCGTGATCGACCCCATCGACGGCACGTTCAATTACGCTTCCGGTTTTCCCGCTTTCGGCACGCTGCTTGCGGTCACCGTCAGGGGCGAGACGGTGGCGGGCATCATCCACGATCCGGTGATGGGCGATACTATCGTTGCCCTGAAAGGCGAGGGCGCGTTTCTCAACCGCAGGAACGGTTCGCAGGCGAAGCTAAGGGTTGCCGATCCCGCGCCATTGTCCGATATGGTCGGCATCTTTTCCTGGGGCCACAGCCATCAGGATCGCCGGCCGGTGATTGCCGCCAATATGGCCAAGATCAAGATGGCGCTGTCGCTCAACTGCTCGGCACATGAATATTGGCTCGCCTCGGCCGGCAAGCTGCATTTCATCGGCCATGAAAAGCTGATGCCGTGGGATCATCTCGCCGGCGTGCTCATTCATCAGGAGGCGGGCGGTTACACGGCCCGTTTCGACAATACGCCCTATCGGCCGGGGCAAACGGAGGGCGGCATTCTGTCCGCTCCCGACAAGGAAAGTTGGAAGATGCTGCGACGGGAAATCGTCGCCTTATAACATCGCGCTCAAATAGAAGGATATCGCCCATGGCTCTCGAACTCGACATCGCCTCTCTTGCCAATGCGCTTCAGGAGGCGGCGGCAGTGGAAATCCTGCCGCGGTTCCGCAATCTGGGCGAAGGCGATGTGCGGATCAAGACCGAGGCGATAGACCTCGTCACCGAAGCCGACGAGGCCGCCGAACGGCTGATCCGTGCGCGTGTGCAGGACATTATGCCGGATGCACTGTTCATCGGCGAAGAGGCGGTGGCGGCGGATGCCTCGCTGCTCGGCAAGCTTGCCGATGCCGATCTTGCCGTGGTGGTCGATCCCATCGACGGCACCTATAATTTCGCTTCCGGCCTGCCGCTTTTCGGCGTGATGATGAGCGTCATCTCCAAGGGCGAGACCGTTGCCGGCCTGATCTTCGATCCGATGGGCAATGACTGGGCGATTGCCGAAAAGGGTTCCGGCGCGTGGCTTTGCAGCGCCGACGGTTCGCAGACCGAGATGTCGGTCGTGCCGGCCCCGGAATTGTCGCAGATGGTCGGTATCGCCAATACCGGCTATTTCGACGTGGAGACACGGCGCAAGATCCTGACGAACCTCGCCGATGTGCGGCTCTTCACCAGCTATCGCTGCGCGGCGCATGAATACCGCCTGTTCTGCGGCGGCCACATGCATTTCCTGATGTATAACAAGCTGATGCCCTGGGACCATCTGGCCGGCACGCTGCTGTCGCAGGAAGCGGGCGCCTATGCGGCGCGCCTCGACGGCTCGCCCTATCTGCCGAGCCATTTGGATGGCGGGCTGCTGCTCGCGCCGGATCAGGAGACGTGGGAACTGCTGCGGGAGAAGATTTTTACGGTTTGAGTCCGGAGTGACATTGGATGAATTGAACCGTCAATCAATAAAAAGGGCGCGGAACAGAATTCCGCGCCCTTTCATTTTTCCATCGTCCCTCAGCGGGTCGGCTTGTTATGCGCCTGAAACAGCACGCCCTTTTCACCGATCAGCACGAAGATGAGGCCGACGATGGAGACGGCGAAGAAGCCCGCCACCATGGGCAGCGCCGTTCCGTCGAAAGACTGGCCGATGGCCGCGCCGATCAGCGAGCCGCCGACGGTTCCCATGAAGCCCATGACGGAGGATGCGGTGCCGGCGACGTGGCCGAGCGGCTCCATGGCGAGCGAGTTGAAGTTCGAACCGATCCAGCCGAACTGGAACATGGCGAGCGCAAAGAACACGATGAAGATGGCGAAGGGCATCGGTTCCGGCCCCAGCACCTGCACCAGCAGCCAGACGAAGGTGATGGCGATGAAGCCGAGCAGTGAGCCGTGTGACAGCTTGCGCATGCCGAACCGGCCGACCAGCCTTGCATTGACGAAGGACGAGAAGGCCATGAACAGCGCCACGCCCGCAAAGGCCGCCGCAAACCATGCGCCGAGCCCGTAAATGCCCTTATAGACCTGTTCGACCGAGTTGATGAAGCCGAACAGCGCCCCGAAGATGAAGGTGCTGGAGAGCGTATAGCAGAGCGCGATACGGTTGGTGAGCACGATCTTGAAACCGCCGAGGATGGAGCTTACGGTCAAGGGGCGGACATCGTCCGGATGCAGGGTTTCCGGCAGGCGGAAATACATCCAGGCCGTCACCACGGCGGCAATGGCGGCCATGAAAGCGAAGATCAGGTGCCAGTCACCGAAAAACAGCACGATCTGGCCGGTGCCGGGCGCAATGACCGGTACGACCATGAAGACCATCATGATCAGCGACATGACTTCCGCCATCTGCCGTCCACCATAGATGTCACGCACGATGGAGACCGTGATGACACGCGTTGCCGCCGAACCGATGCCCTGAATGAAGCGCAGCATCAGCAGCCCTGAGAAGGACGGTACGAAGACCACGGCGATGGCTGAAACGATGTAGATGGCAAGCCCGACGAACATCGGCTTGCGGCGTCCGAAACGGTCCGAAATCGGTCCGTACAGAAGCTGGGCGATGCCGAAGCCGAGAAGATAGGCGGAAATCACATATTGGCGGTGGTTTTCGTTCTCGACGCCGAGCGAGGCACCGATTTCCTGAAGACCGGGCAGCATGATGTCGATGGCGAGCGCGTTCAGCGCCATCAGCATCGCGGCAAGCGCGATGAATTCCGTGCGCCCCATCGAGCCTGCGCGCGAAGCGGTGGATTGTGAAAGATTTGTCACAGGATTGCCCCAAAAAGAACGGCAAAGGCGTTGCATGAAGCAACGCCTGGCATAAATTTCTGACAATCAGGGTGGGCCGGATGAACCGGCCGAAATCAGGCCGCGCCGCGGACGCTGATACCCTGTTCTTGGAAGTGGTTTTGAAGTTCGCCGGACTGGAACATCTCTCTTACGATGTCACAGCCGCCGACGAATTCGCCCTTGACGTAGAGCTGCGGGATGGTCGGCCAGTTGGAGTAGTCCTTGATGCCCTGGCGGATATCTGCATCGGCAAGCACGTTGATGCCCTTGTAGTCGACGCCGAGATAATCGAGGATCTGTACCACCTGGCCGGAAAAACCGCACTGCGGAAATTGCGGGGTGCCCTTCATGAAAAGAACGATGTCGTTGCTCTTCACTTCGCTGTCGATCATGTCGTGAATGCCGCTCATAGGCCTATTCCTTTCACATGCGGTTCAAGGCCGCTGCTTTCTGTTTGTTCCTAGATAACATGTCGTGGCGCGATTTCCACCCGGAAAGCGTAAAAAACTGCGGGTGTGGCATCGCTGATTGCGGGTCGAAACTCCGGCTACCAGCGCGTCGTTCTCTTCGGGTAAGAAAAGTCGAGAACTATTTTTCCTATCCGCTCCCACCGTCTGAAGACTGATCGTATCAATACACCTGTTTCGCCTTCCCAAATATCGAATTCGCGAGTGTTATCGAACGTTATGGCTCGCATGCCGCTCGGCAACGAGCAATCGTCCTCACAGTCAATCTCCATTTCGCTATAGAAACTGTTCACTTCAATATCGAGAATTAACTTTGGACTTTTCTGGTCTACCAGGCGGCAGGTGTTGCCGGTTTTGCAGAAGGCTGTGCCGGATATCCGATCAGCACCATCAAGCTCCACGACGAAGCCGATCTTGATCTCTTTTCTGCTCTTAACCTCTGCGGCACCTTGTAACGGCCCCGAAATCGCCAGTAGTAAAAAGGCGGGAAGCAGGGGGAGGCGATACATCATCGATATCGTTGTCTGCTGCGGGCGGCGGCTGTGCGCCTTTTGCTCACCTGCTTCTTGGCTGGCTTGGGTTTGACGGCGGCGTTGAGTGCGGCTTCGAGGACGGATCCGACAATGCCGCCGGCAAGCGAGCCGGTGCTTTTCGTCCGGCGCGCGCGGCGGGTCTTGCGGATACCGGTCTTGGTGAGGATTTCAGACAGTGCGCCCTTGACGACGCCGTTGAGTACTTGATCGACGATGCCAGACAAATTTCCCTCACCGATAAATAAATCACATTTCCGTCGCGATTTTTACTATACGTGCATCGCCCGCTGTATCAAGCGATCCTTTCGGGTGTCTCTAGCGCGGTTTTGCTTTTCTCCGAAACGCAAAAGCGCACTATCTCTTTGTTTTTACGCATTGTCTTAACGTAAAAGCGATTGCGCTTTTACTGGAAATGCTCCGGCCGAAGGTTCATGCATGCCAGCCGTCAAGTCACGACTTGTTCTTTATTTCCCCGGTTTCGATCCGCTCGATGCGGCCGCCCATCATCTGCGTTATCAGCGGGCGGCGGCGTTGGCCGGCAAGACATGGGATGTCGATTATGCCGTGGGGCCGCTGGAGAATGCGCCCGGGGGCGAAACATTCACGGTGGAGGCCTCGGCGGGCGACTGGCGGACGCGCTCCGACATTTTCGTTTACGACCATAATGCGGTGATATCGCAATTGCGCGATGCGCCCGTCTGGCGGCAGATCTGGCTCGGTTTCAAGGCCGGAGCCGGCATCATCGCCGAGGGCGGTGCAGCGCGTTACTTCCGCCACGCCTGGCGTTTTGGGCTGTTCTTCATCTTTCCGTTCCTGCTGATGCTTGTCGGCGGTGCCCTTGCGGCGGCTATTGCCCTGTCGCCCTTAATTTTCGCTTTACCTCTCTGGCTCTTGGCGATCAGCCTTCCCGCCGCCGCGCTGTTTTTCGTGAAGGCTTTCCTGCCGTTTGCGGAGCGGTTTCACACCCTGCATCTTTATGCGGACTGGCGGTTCGCGCTCGCAGTCGGCCGCGATGAGCCGATTGCCCGTGACTGGATCGAGGAGAGGGCAGCACTTGTTCTGACGGCGCTGGAGCAGCCTTCGGACGAGGTTCTGGTGGTGTCCCACAGCATGGGCGCCAGCCTTGCGCTCGCCGTGATCGGCCGTGTGCTGGAACTGAAGCCGGATGCGCTGGATGGCCGGAAACTGTCCTTTGCGACCTTGGGCGGGGCGGCGCTGCAATGTGCGTTCCTGTCGAGTGCGGACAGGCTTCGCCAAAGCGTCGGCACGATCGCTCGTCACCCGGAGGTGACATGGTTCGATATCCAGTGCCTGACCGATCCGATTCATCTCTACCGGTGCAATACCGTGGGCCTGACCGGTCACAGGGATGCGCCGCAGCCGAAGATCGTACCGATCCGTTTCAAGCATTCGCTCTCGCCGGACCGTTATAAGAAGAACAAGCGCAACTTCCTGCGCATGCACCGGCAATATGTGCTGGGGCCGGATCGCAGATCCGGTTACGATTTTACCCTGCTGACGGCGGGGCCTTTGCCTGCCGCCTCCTTCGCTGCTCTGGATTCGCAGACGCCGCCCGCCTTGTAAGCGGCGACGACCCATTCGGCCGGACATGAAAAAGGCCCGCGTGAGAGTATCACGCGGGCCTTGATTTATTCCGCAGGTTTCACGCTCTGCCGCAGGCGGGACAGAGACGGTCTGTTGCCGGAACCGCTTTCACGGGCGCAATCATTCGGGAGCCGAGGTCTGCAGGGCAAGGGCATGCAGAACGCCGCCCATATTGCCCTTCAGCGCGTCATAGACCATCTGGTGCTGCTGCACGCGGGTCTTGCCCTTGAATGCTTCCGCAACGACTTCCGCCGCGTAATGATCGCCATCACCGGCCAGATCGCGGATCGTGACCTTTGCCCCGGGAATTCCCGCCTTAATCATGTCTTCAATGTCGCCGGGTTTCATGGGCATGGTGTTTCTCCTTAATTCATTCTGCGGCGAGCAAAGTTTCGCCGTCCATGAATTGAGGGAACCACGATTCATAGGCCAAGTGCAATTCTTTAATCTCGACAGCCCGCGCCGTGCCCAGCTTTACGGTGGAACCGCCGGTAACGCCGATGACCGGGCAGGAAACGCCCGCCGCCTTCGCCGCTGTCTGCACCTCATCGAGATCGGCCTTTTTGACCGTCAGAACGTAACGGCCCTGATCTTCGCCGTAGAAGGTGAGGACCGGGTTATGGCCTTCGACCGCGTCGATGGTCGCGCCGATGCCCGACGAAATCGCCATTTCGGCAACTGCGAGTGCCAGACCGCCCGAGGAGCAATCGTGAACGGCGGTGGCAAGACCGTCGGTGATGAGGCTGCGGACGAAATCGCCGTTGTTCTTTTCAGCGGCCAGATCGACATGCGGCGCCGGGCCATCGATGCGGCCATGAATGTCACGCATGTAAACCGACTGGGCGATATGCGTGCCGAGGCCGGCAGGTGCGCCGACGAGCAGCACCACTTCGTCAGCGGCGGCGAAACGGATGCGCGCCATGCGGCCCCAATCCTTCAGCAGGCCAACGCCGCCGATGGTGGGGGTGGGCAGGATCGCCTGACCGTTGGTCTCGTTATAGAGCGAGACGTTGCCGGAAACGATCGGGAATTCCAGCACGCGGCAGGCTTCGCCGATGCCCTTGATGGCATGGACCAGCTGGCTCATGATCTCGGGCTTTTCCGGATTGCCGAAATTGAGGTTGTCGGTGGCCGCCAGCGGCAGAGCGCCGGTGGCGGTGATGTTGCGCCAGCATTCGGCCACGGCCTGCTTGCCGCCTTCGAAGGGATCGGCCTCGACATAACGCGGCGTCACGTCGGAAGAGAAGGCGAGCGCCTTCTTGTCATGGCCTTCGACGCGCACCACGCCGGCATCGCCGCCGGGAAGCTGCAGCGAATTGCCCTGGATCAGCGTGTCATACTGTTCGTAGACCCAGCGGCGCGAGGAATTGTTGGCCGAACCGACCAGCGACACCAGCGCATCGGCGATATCGGCGGCGGGGACGTCGTTTTCCGAAAGCGGCACGGGCACCTTGGCGGGCGTCCACGGGCGGTCATATTCCGGCGCCTGATCGCCCAGTTCCTTGATCGGCAGGTTGGCGACTTCCTCGCCATTGTGCAGCACGCGGAAACGCAGATCATCGGTGGTCTTGCCGACGATGGCGAAGTCCAGACCCCACTTGACGAAGATCGCCTTGGCGACTTCTTCCTTGGAGGGCTCTAGAACCATAAGCATGCGCTCCTGGCTTTCCGACAGCATCATTTCGTAAGCCGTCATGCGCTCTTCGCGCACCGGTACGGCGTTCAGGTCAAGCTCGATGCCGAGATCGCCCTTGGCGCCCATTTCGACAGCCGAGCAGGTGAGGCCGGCCGCACCCATGTCCTGAATGGCGATGACCGCACCGGTCTTCATCAGCTCAAGGCAGGCTTCCAACAGGCACTTTTCGGTGAAGGGGTCGCCGACCTGAACGGTCGGGCGCTTTTCCTCGATGGATTCGTCGAATTCGGCAGACGCCATGGTCGCGCCGCCGACGCCATCACGGCCGGTCTTCGCACCGAGATAAACGACCGGCAGGCCGACGCCCTTGGCTTCCGAAAGGAAGATCGCGTTGGACTTGGCAAGTCCGGCGGCAAAGGCGTTGACGAGGATATTGCCGTTATAACGCGGATCGAACTCCACTTCGCCGCCAACGGTCGGCACGCCGAAGGAATTGCCGTAACCGCCGACACCGGCGACGACGCCGGCCACGAGATGGCGGGTCTTCGGATGATCCGGCGCACCGAAACGCAGGGCGTTCATGGCGGCGATGGGACGAGCGCCCATGGTGAAGACGTCACGCAGAATGCCGCCGACGCCTGTTGCTGCGCCCTGATAGGGCTCGATATAGGACGGGTGGTTGTGGCTTTCCATCTTGAAGACGACGCAGTCGCCATCGTCGATATCGACCACGCCGGCGTTCTCGCCGGGGCCCTGAATGACGCGCGGACCCTTGGTCGGCAGCGTCTTCAGCCACTTTTTGGAGGACTTGTAGGAGCAGTGTTCGTTCCACATGGCCGAGAAGATGCCAAGCTCGGTAAAGCTCGGCTCCCGTCCGATCAGGTCGAGGATACGCTGGTATTCGTCGGGCTTCAGCCCGTGGGATGCAACGAGTTCCGGGGTGATCTTGATGGAGTTTGGAATCGACATAGGTCTCACGCGGTTCGAGCCGAGGAAAGTTTCCGGTTCTTTAGCGCAAGAGGCTCCATGGCGCGACAGGAAAATGCGCCGCTTTGCCGGCTAATTGGCGGTTTATGCGGTTATTCACCCGTTGCGGGCGGTGCCCGCAACGCTGCGACCCGTATCACGCCACGCTTTCATAGCCAGCGGAGCCGTTATCCAGCAGGTGGCGGAGGATGCCGAAGGCATGGGTCAGCTCCTCGCGGGTGGAAGGCCCGGAAAAGCTGATGCGGACGCGGTGGAAAACCTTGTCCGTCCGGCCGGCCTTGAACTCGTCCTCGTCGTCGATCAACACGCCTTCCTTCATCGCCGCATTGCGGAAGGTGCCGGAAAGCCATGGTTCGGGCAGTCTCAGCCACAGGAAGGCGATATCGGGCAGCGAATTGAAGTCCAGCCCGGTAAAGACGCGCCGGGCAATCGCCTCGCGCTCATTCAGTTCGGCGATGCAATCCTTGCGGATATCGTGGGCGTCGCCGCTATTGACGAGACGCGCATTCAGTTCGGCCAGCATGAAGGGCAGGCCGCCCGTCATCATCGAGTGGGAAATACGGATGCGCGAGGAATATTGCGCGGGACAGGCGACCCAGCCGCCGCGCACGCCGGCGGCGACGGATTTCGACAGGCCGCCGACGACGAAGGTAATGTCGGGCGCGAATTCGGCGATCAGCGGGATCGCATCGCGCGTCATCGCGCCATAAAGATTGTCTTCGACGATCCACACGCCATAACGACGGGCGATATCGGCAATCGCGCGGCGGCGCTCTTCCGGCAGGGTGGCGCAGGTCGGGTTCTGGCCGGCCGACATCAGGAAGATCATCTTGGGATGCTGCTGGGCGCAGACGCGTTCGAAATCGTCAGGGACAATGCCGTTCTCATCCGCCTCCACCAGCGTCACCCGTCGGCCGGCAAGGGCGGCGCTGCGGCTGATGTGGGAATAGGTGACGGGTTCGAAGACGATGCGGTCGCCCGGCGCCGTCATCGCCGACATCACGCTCATCACCGCCGCATGGGCGCCAAGCGTCGAAACGATGTTTTCCGGCTTCGGCGACCAGCCGTTCTGGGAAAGCCAGCGAACGCCCGCCATGCACCAGTTGTCGGGAAAAGAGCGGGCATAATTGGTAATGTCCTGCGGATGCTCTCTGGTCACCGCCTCGATGTGTCTGGCGATCAGTACGCTCTGGCCGACATCCGGCGCAGCAGTGGTGTTCAACCGGAATTCGGCGCTGGTGTCGACGGCATGGCGCGTGCTGCCGAAGGCGGCGGTTGCCGGCTCCATGGGCAATGATGGGGCAGGGGTCTTGCGCTCATTGACATAGGTGCCGCGTCCGACCTCACCGCTGACGAGGCCGCGCTCATGGATCAGCGCATAGGCCCGGCTGATTGTGCCGATTGTCACACCGAGATCGTAAGCAAGATTGCGCTGCGGCGGCAATTTCGAGCCGGCCTGCAGGATGCCGTCGGAAATCGCGCCTTCGATACTGTCGGCAAGGCGCAGGTAAATCGGGCCGTCGCCCTCGGTAATGTCGGGAAGCCAATTTGTCATGGTGACAATTTATGCATTGTATCTATCCCCAAGTCAATTGTATTTATTGTCTGCATTGAATGAGGCTAAACGCACGGAGACAATAGGTGCAATATGCGCAAGATGGATCAATACCTTTCGACAGCGGATTCACTCTATCCTGATGGCTACGAACGGGAACGCGTGTTCCGCGATGCCGGCGACATGGTCGCACCGGCGCCCTTTCCGGCCAAGATCGCCCGCACGCTTATTGGTCGCCTGATTGCGGGCGTATCCTCATGGCAGCGGAAACGTCAGGGACGTTTCGCCCTGCGGGAACTTTCGGACGATCTGCTGGACGATATCGGCGTTACGCGGGATGAAGCCTTGAAGGAGGCGGCGAAATCCCGGCTGTTTTCCTGGCCGCCGCGGCCGCTTTGATTTTTTGTCGGAGAGCGGCGCCTTCTTTCCCCGGCGCCAAGCAGCCATTCGGCAACCCGCCACGCCAATCCCAACCGGCGCTGGCGGGTTTTTTTATGCCGACCGCGTTCTCACGGGGTGCAGGTGCCTGTCGATCAGCAGCCCTTGCCGCCATTCGCCCAGCGCTTGACGTCGGTGGCGATGCGGCCGGAAAGGGCTTCGTTCATCACGGGTCCGAAAGCGTCGAGCTTTGCCGGGTTGCCTTCGGCCTGAACCACCAGCATAGGGCGCGATTCCGGGCTGTTGCGCGGCACGAGCAGGATGCGCGGACGGCCGGAGAAGGAGTTGAGTTCCGGCGCCAGACGATAGGCCTTGAACGCCGCGTCGCCCGATTTGAACCAGCAGGCATTCGCGCCAAGCGCGATCCGTTCCATGGTCGGCAGGGCCGCGCGGGAGACGGAGGAGGAAGGCTGCGGTTTCGGCTGGCAGGCGGCAAGCGCCGCTGCCGCAAGGATCAGTCCGGCGGCCTTGTAGGCATTGTGTCGAAGAAGACGGGGCATCAGGTCATCCAGAAGAAAGGCCGAAACGGCGCCGAAAGCCGGCATCAAAAAAGGCGGGCCTGAAGCCCGCCCGGTCTATCAGGCTGCGACGACGCCGAGCGCCGAAGCGAAGAGGCCGCGACCGTCATTGCCGCCATGGGCGGCTTCGATCAGGTTTTCCGGATGCGGCATCATGCCGAGGACATTGCCCCTGGCGTTGATGACGCCGGCGATGTCGTTCAGCGAACCGTTGGGGTTGGTGCCGTCGGCGTAACGGAACACCACCTGACCGTTGTCTTCCATCGCCTTCAGCTCGTCGGCTTCGACGAAGTAGTTGCCGTCGTGATGGGCGACGGGGCAGCGCAGGATCTGGCCCTTGTCGTAAGCGCGGGTGAAATCCGTGTCGTTGTTGGCGACTTCGAGCTTCACTTCACGGCAGACGAATTTCAGCGAGGCGTTGCGCATCAGCGCGCCCGGCAGCATGCCCGCCTCGACCAATATCTGGAAGCCGTTGCAGACGCCGAGAACCTTGACGCCCTTTTCGGCCTTTTCGCGAATGGCCTGCATGACCGGCATGCGCGCGGCGATGGCGCCGCAACGCAGGTAGTCACCATAGGAGAAGCCGCCCGGAATGACGATCAGGTCGACATCGGGAATATCCGTTTCCGTCTGCCAGATGGTGACGGGCGCGCTTCCGGAGATTTTCGTCAGCGCCGCGATCATGTCGCGGTCGCGGTTGAGGCCGGGAAGTTGGACGACAGCGGATTTCATGGACGGCGGCTCCTGCGGCTTCAGAGGATGGCGATAGCGTAGTTTTCGATGACCGTGTTGGCCAGGAGCTTTTCGCACATCGCCTTCAGGTCGGTCTCGGCCTTGGCCTTGTCGGCGCCTTCCAGCTCCAGATCGAAGACCTTGCCCTGACGGACATGGCCGACGCCACCGAAACCGAGGCTGCCGAGCGCGCCTTCGATTGCCTTGCCCTGCGGATCGAGAACGCCGTTCTTCAGCGTAACAGTCACCCGTGCCTTGATCACCTGATCTTCTCCTGATTTTACCTTGTTAGGCCAATATTACTTCACGAGGCCGATATTACTTTACCAGGACAGGACCGGTGCCGCGGATCGGTTCGTTTTCATTGATGATGCCGAGACGGCGCGCCACTTCGGAATAGGCTTCGAGAAGCCCGCCCATGTCGCGGCGGAACAGGTCCTTGTCCATCTTTTTCTGGGTCTCGATGTCCCACAGGCGGCAGCTGTCTGGCGAAATCTCGTCGGCGAGGATGATGCGCATCATGTCGCCTTCAAACAGCCGGCCGCATTCGATCTTGAAATCGACGAGCTGGATGCCGACGCCGAGGAACAGGCCGGACAGGAAGTCGTTGACGCGGATGGCGAGCGCCATGATGTCATCGAGTTCGGCGGGGTTGGCCCAGCCGAAAGCCGTGATGTGCTCTTCGGAGACCATCGGGTCTTCGAGCTCATCCGACTTGTAATAGAACTCGATGATGGAGCGCGGCAGAACCACGCCTTCCTCGATGCCGAGGCGCTTCGACAGCGAGCCGGCAGCGACATTGCGCACGACGACTTCGAGCGGGATCATCTCCACTTCCTTGATCAACTGCTCGCGCATGTTGAGGCGGCGGATGAAGTGCGTGGGAATGCCGATCTTGTTCAGATGCGTGAAGACGTATTCGCAGATACGGTTGTTCAGCACGCCCTTGCCGTCAATGACTTCATGCTTCTTCTTGTTGAAGGCGGTCGCATCGTCCTTGAAGAACTGGATAAGCGTGCCTGGCTCCGGACCCTCGTAGAGGATCTTGGCCTTGCCTTCGTAAATACGGCGGCGACGGTTCATAATTGCAGGTCTCTTGGTTGACGCCGATTCTGGTGGCGTTGCGTTTGGTCTTTGAAGCGGTCCCATAAAGGAAAAGAGTGCATTCTACAATGCGGCTCGCATATTTCCCTTCAATTCTTGTGACAGGCTGGCGAAACCGCCGCGCCCGGAAATTAGGCTTCCGGGGCTGATCGAAGGGGAGGCGGTCCGCACGGCCGGCG
This sequence comes from Agrobacterium sp. D14, assembly GCF_001526505.1. Taxonomy (NCBI): domain Bacteria; kingdom Pseudomonadati; phylum Pseudomonadota; class Alphaproteobacteria; order Hyphomicrobiales; family Rhizobiaceae; genus Agrobacterium; species Agrobacterium sp. D14. Next base: position 239,713 of record NZ_ASXX01000052.1, on the reverse strand, counting down.
CCGTCAGGGCTCGACAGCCTTCAGCCGGCTCAAAAACTGCGCGAAGACCATACCGCCTTCCGGCCACGGACCATGGCCCGACTCGGTGTTGATATGGCCGGACATGCCGGCGTCGATCAAAAGCGAACCCCAGGCGGCGGCGATGTCATCGGCATGTTCATAGGAGCCGAAAGGATCGTTGCGGCTGGCGATGGTGATCGCCGGGAAAGGCAGCGGGTCGCGCGGGTAAGGCCCGAAGGTCATCAGGTGTTTCGGCCGGATATCGGGATTGGCGACATCGGGCGGCGCGACGAACAGCGCGCCGGACACCTTCCTGCCGATTTCCGGCAGGGCATGGATGACGGTCGGCACGCCAAGCGAATGGGCGACGAGGACGATGGGTCTGGTGGAGGCATTGACCTCTTCCACCAGCCGGGCGACCCAGTCTTCCTTCACGGGTTTGGACCATTCGGCCTGCTCGACGCGGCGGGCGGTGGAAAGCTTGCGCTCCCAGCGGCTCTGCCAGTGGTCGGGGCCGGAATTGGTATAACCGGGGACGATCAGGATATCTGCTTCTGAAACTTTCATGCGCCCATATCTGTGTTGTGATGCCGCCGCGATCAAGGTCGCGGCGGCATTAACTTCAAGGTCTCAAACTCAGCTCAAGTCTCAGGCGTTGCCGAAGACGCGGGTGAAGATCGTGTCGACATGCTTGGTGTGGTAACCGAGGTCGAACTTTTCGCGGATCACCTCTTCGGGAAGGGCGGCACGCACTTCCTCGTCGCCCAGCAGTTCCTCAAGGAAATCTGCGCCCTGTTCCCAGACCTTCATGGCGTTGCGCTGTACCAGACGGTAGGCGTCTTCACGCGATACGCCGGCCTGCGTCAGCGCCAGGAGAACGCGCTGCGAATGCACGAGGCCGCGGAACTTGTTCATGTTCTTCAGCATGTTGTCCGGATAGATCACCAGCTTCTCGATGACGCCGGCCAAACGGTTCAGCGCGAAATCGAGAGTGACAGTGGTGTCGGGGCCGATGGCGCGCTCGACGGAGGAGTGGCTGATATCGCGCTCGTGCCAGAGCGCAACGTTTTCCATGGCCGGAACCACCGACATGCGCACGAGACGGGCAAGGCCGGTCAGGTTTTCAGTCAGAACCGGGTTGCGTTTGTGCGGCATGGCGGACGAGCCCTTCTGGCCCGGCGAGAAGAACTCTTCCGCTTCCAGAACCTCGGTGCGCTGCATGTGGCGGATTTCGATGGCGACGTTTTCGATCGACGAAGCGATGACGCCGAGCGTCGCGAAGAACATGGCGTGGCGGTCGCGCGGGATGACCTGCGTGGAGACCGGCTCGGGGATGAGGCCGAGCTTGGCACAGACATGTTCTTCAACGCGCGGGTCGATATTGGCGAAGGTGCCGACGGCGCCGGAGATCGCGCCCGTGGCGATTTCCGCACGGGCATTGACGAGGCGCTCGCGGTTGCGGTGCATCTCGGCATAGAAGCGGGCGAAGGTCAGGCCCATGGTGGTCGGCTCGGCATGGATGCCGTGGCTGCGGCCGATGCGCACCGTGTTCTTGTGTTCGAAGGCGCGGGTCTTCAGCGCCGCCAGCACCCGGTCCATATCGGCGAGCAGCAGATCGGCGGCGCGCACGAGCTGGATGTTGAGCGTGGTATCGAGCACGTCCGACGAGGTCATGCCCTGATGCACGAAACGGCTGTCGGGACCGACAAATTCGGCAAGATGAGTGAGGAAGGCGATAACGTCATGCTTGGTGACGGCCTCGATCTCATCGATGCGGGCGACGTCGAAGGTGGCGCTGCCGCCCTTTTCCCAGATCGTCTGGGCAGCGGACTTCGGGATAACGCCAAGTTCGGCAAGTGCGTCACAGGCATATGCCTCGATCTCGAACCAGATGCGGAACTTTGTTTCCGGCGACCAGATGGCGACCATTTCCGGCCGGGAGTAACGAGGGATCATGGCAATGACTTTCTTTGTGGAGGAATTTGCTGCCCGTTTAGCAAAGTGTTCCGGTAATCTCAATCTATCAAGCTACATGCCTCTGTTGCTCATTGTGCACGTCGGCAGAGGATTGCGCCCGCAGGCAGGAGCGGAACGATGGCAAAGGGGAAATATAAGCCAGGGCCGAGAATGCAGAACTGGTAAATCGCGCCGAGCGATGTGAAGAGCTGCTGGAAAAACCAGATGCGGGAGAATGCCGGCGCGTGCCATTGCGCATAGAAAATACGGTACTCGAAAGCGAAAAACGCCGCCGCAACTGCCAGCGTGAAAAAAGCGATGGCAAGACAGGCCGCCGCAAAACGCAGCGGCAGGGCGGCGGAAGCAGGGAGGAAGTGCAGCGCCGCCATGGCCAGCAGCCAGCCGAAAAGGCCGCCCGCGAAGAAAAGCATGATGATGTCGGTGGCATGGTCGGTTTCCAGCCGGTTCCTGACATAGAGGCCGATGGCGGCGGCGGCGCTGGAACAGACGGCCCAGACAAGCGCGCCGAGCAGCGGAAACAGCGCTGCCGAAGCCGTGTCACGGAAACCCCGCCTGTCGCTTTCCATGCCGATCCCCCAACGCCTTGCCGTGCCCCCTTCGGCGGCGGCGATTATGTCCGCGCGGCTTCCGCTGCGTGGCGCAGTTGCGCGACCGTCTTGCGGTAGTCGGCAACGCCGTCGCCCTTGAAGATGGCCGAGCCGGCCACCAGCGCATTCGCACCGGCGGCAACGATCGCGCCTGCGGTTTCTGCCGTCACGCCGCCATCCACTTCGAGTTCGATCGGCCGGTCGCCGATCATGGCCTTTGCCGCGCGGATCTTGTCCAGCATGGCCGGAATGAACTTCTGCCCGCCGAAACCGGGATTGACGCTCATGATCAGGACCAGATCGACATCGTTAAGCACGTTTTCGATGACCGAAAGCGGTGTTGCGGGGTTGAGCGTTACGCCGGCCTTTCTGCCGAGCCCGCGGATCGTCTGCAGCGAGCGGTGCAGGTGAGGCCCGGCTTCGGCATGCACGGTGATGCTGTCACAGCCGGCCTTGGCGAAGGCTTCGAGATAGGGATCGACGGGTGCGATCATCAGATGGCAGTCGAAGAAGGCCATGCTGTGCGGCCGCAGCGCCTTGATGACATCCGGCCCGAAGGAGATGTTGGGGACGAAATGGCCATCCATCACATCGAGATGAATCCAGTCCGCGCCCGCTTCCGTGACATCGGCGACTTCCTGTCCGAGCTTGGCGAAATCGGCAGCCAAAATGGACGGGGCTATGCGGATGGGCAGGGACATGGGGCAAACTCCTCTCGACGCGTTGCGTAAGCTGCCTTTAACACCAAGTATCGGGGTTTGAAACGGCTGGCGGCGCGGTTGCCGGCGGTTTTCAGCAGCGTTTCCTCGAATTTTCGGCGGCGCGGGTTTCGCCTATTGTCTTTCAGCCTTGTCCGCCGGTTCGAAGCGCTGGCCGTTCCATCGCTGCAGGCGATAGGGATTGTCCGAAAGGTCATGCGACGGGCTGAAGCCGAGATCGCCGAGCACGGTTTTGAAAAGGGTGCCGCCCGCCAGTATCTCCGGCGCGGGTTTCGACTGCGCCTGCGTGGCTTCCGCAAGGGCGGCGGTAAGTTCCGCAGCCGCATAGGCCGGCAGGACGTAACCTTCCGGCTCGATGCCTGCGCCGCGCAGTTCGCCGGCAACCGCCTGGGCCGATGGCAGGGTATCATAGGCCGGGCGGGTGACCGCCAGCACATTTGCGGCCAAAGGGACCGGATTGTTGGCCGCATTCATGGCATCGCCGCCCATGACGGTGAGGGGGATGTTCTCCGACCCGGCGTCTCTGGCGATGATGGCGACGTCATTGCGCTCCGCGCCGACGAAAACATGGGAAATGCCGGTGCGCGCCAGCCGGCGCACCAGCGCCACCTGCTGTTCCTGGTTGGGACGCATCGTATCGGCAAGGGTTGGCTTCAGGCCGTTTTCCTCGAGCGACGAGCGGATGCGGTCGACCAGTTCGCGGCTGTAGATCGTGCCGTCATCCACAAGTCCGATGGAATGTCCCTTCCAGTCGCGCAGTATGATCTCCGCGATCCTGTCCGATTCGGCCCTGTCTGACGGGGCGAGGCGAAAGAGCGGCCAGCCATATTTCAGGGCGTCTTCCATCAGGATCGGCGCGCGGCTGGAAAGCGTGATGGCGGGAATGGCGGCCGCTTTCAGCGGCGGCAGAACATCCTGAAGCGTTTCGGTGCACAAGAAACCGATTGCGGCGCTGACCTTGGCGGCCACGAGGCCATCGGCTATCGCGCCGCCGCTGCCATCTTCGCAGCTTTCATGGATTTCGACGACATCCAGCCCGAGCTTCGCCGCCGCCGCCTTCGCACCCTGCCGTACCTGCTGCCCCAGAAGTTCGTAAGGGCCGCTCTGGGGCGCAACGATGCCAATCGATGCCGCGCTTGCTGAGCCCGCAAGGGCAAAACCGGCGATGATCGTTAGCAGGCGAAGTGAAAGCATGACGTGATAGAAATCCTGTTGTCCCGGCTTGATGTTTATCGGCAACAACCGGTTTTCCAAAGGAAAAATCGCCGATGTTCCATCATATTCGCATATCGCCATCCGCGGGACGGCGGATTTGCTCTGAAGTTGTCCGATTCGAGAGGGCGGGTCGTCGTCGCAGCTTGTAGTTGTTGCTGTTCGATATAATTGCGCACTATGTTTTTATTGAAGGATTATTTTTGCCGACGAGCAATTCGCTCCCGCGCCGGATGGGCGAGGAAGTATTTCACATCATTGTCGCGGCGGGCGTTACTTCATAAATCCATTACATGTGGCGCGTATAAGCACAGTTTAGAAAAAGCCGGTCCGCGATTCTGCTTTTTAAAGTGCAGCACAAAAAGATGCACATTTTATTTTCATATTTGTAATTTATTGATATATAACGTAAATATATAAACCTTCCCATCATTCACCTCTTTTCCGCCATGTTTTTTTCGCATTTGCGAGAAGATTTGCTTGACGGAAAGTAAATGATTAGCTTAGATGTAACTGTTTCAGGGGACGACTGAAATTGGCTGTAACAGGCCTCGGAAAGTGTTCCGGTTATAAGCACTGCCAGACTATATTGCATTTCATATTCTATTTTTTTCATTACGTATAAACCGCTTCGGGAAACTGGGGCGGTTTTTTACATGAAGCTAATTTAAGCAATTTAAAATTGAATTAGAAAAGTCCTGCGCAAAGACGTTCTTTCATTTTCGAATTTATGGAAAAGATATCGCGCGGAGGGGGTGAACCCGGCTCCGACGTACAGATCACCATAACTGCTTGAAAATGCCCGTTGACGGCCATTATCGCCCGCGAGCGAGTTCGTCCGGCCGCCGTGCGGCTTTATTTCAGGGCGGCCAGAGCGTCCCTGGCAAAGGCGGAGATGGGTTCGGGAAGCTTATCCGGATCGAACCAGCCGATGGCGGAAAGCTTGTCGGGTTCGGTCAGTGCCGGCTCACCCTGCGCATCGCGGGTGACGAAGATCAGCGAAACCCAGTGGTGGCGATCTTCCGTATCGATGAATTCGCTATGGCAGAGGAATTCGACGGTGCCGATCTTGAGCCCGGTTTCCTCTTCGGCCTCGCGGCGTGCTGCGGCGAGGGAGGTTTCAAGGTGATCGACCTTGCCGCCCGGAATGCTCCAGTATCCGGCTTCCGGCGCCTTCAGGCGCCGGCATAAAAGCACGCGGCCGTCACGCATGATGGCAAGGCCGACACCGACACCCGGAAAATCGAGACCTGGCCTGGCGGTCGGCGTCACGCTGTCCATTCCCGGGGTCAGGCCTTGGCGTTGGCCACGATCAGCATGAAAGCGGGGATGTCGTCGCCGAAACCAACCGGTGTCGGGCCATCGTCGTGGTCGCGATAATGGCGGCGGCGGTCGCGGTTGTCGTCATTGGCGTGCAGCGGATTGCGGCTGTTGCGGTCGGAATTGCGCGGGGTCTTTTCCTGCTTGCGTTCTGCTTTCACCTTGTCGTCTCCATGAGCCGCGATGTCCGTATCCGCAGCGGATTGTGCACCCTGATTGATGTTTTCGACCGGCGCTGCGTCGCGACGGTTGCGGTCGCGGCCCCTGCCGACCCGTTCCTTGCCCCGGCGGCCGGAATTGCTTTCAAAGCTTTCCATCGGAGCGGGAAGGGTGGAGAGGTCACCGTTCTGCCACTCGATCTTTTCGCCGATCAGCTTTTCGATCGCGTCGAGATATTTGGTGTCGCTCCTGGTGACGATGGTGAAGGCCTTGCCCGAGCGGCCGGCACGACCGGTACGGCCGATGCGGTGGACATAGTCTTCCGAATGAATGGGAATATCGAAGTTGAAGACGTGGCTGACATCGGGGATGTCCAGGCCGCGTGCGGCAACGTCGGAGGCGACGAGCAGCTTCAGATTGCCGTCCTTGAAGTTCTGCAGCATCGTGGTGCGCGAACGCTGGTCCATGTCGCCATGCAGCGCGCCGACGGAAAAACCGTGACGGTCGAGCGAGCGGAACAGGTCGGCCACATCCTTCTTGCGGTTGCAGAAGATGATGGCGTTCTTCAGTTCGGCTTCTTCGGCGCGGACGAGATCGCGCAGTACCGCGCGCTTTTCATAGTCCTTGTTGTGCGCGGCGACGATGCGCTGGGCAACGGTCTTTGCCGTGGAGGAGGGCTTGGCGACCTCGACACGGACGGGGTTCTGCAGGAACCGGTCGGCCAGCTTCTGGATTTCCGGCGGCATGGTGGCCGAGAAGAACAGCGTCTGCCGGGTAAACGGGATCATCTTGGCGATGCGCTCGATATCGGGAATGAAGCCCATATCCAGCATACGGTCGGCTTCGTCGATGACGAGGATTTCCACGCCGGTCATCAAAAGCTTGCCGCGCTCGCAATGGTCGAGAAGGCGGCCGGGGGTGCAGATCAGCACATCGGCGCCGCGCTCAAGCTTGCGGTCCTGGTCTTCGAAGGAAACGCCGCCGATGAGAAGGGCGACGTTCAGCTTGTGATTCTTGCCGTATTTCTCGAAGTTCTCCGCCACCTGTGCTGCCAGCTCACGGGTCGGCTCGAGGATCAGCGTGCGCGGCATTCTGGCGCGCGCACGGCCCTTTTCGAGCAGGGTGAGCATCGGCAGAACGAAGGACGCGGTTTTGCCCGTGCCGGTCTGTGCGATACCGCAGATATCACGCTTTTCCAGCGCCGGCGGAATGGCGCCAGCCTGAATGGGTGTCGGCGTCGTGTAGCCGGCATCTGCAATAGCGGAAAGAACTTTTTGGCTCAGGCCAAGATCAGAGAATGTTGTCAAAGGAAGAACTTTTTCCGTTCTGGTTCGGTAAGAACACCTGTGTGCCGCGACGGCACTTGCAAAGACTTGGCGCGGGGATATGCCCAAATTGCCGGAAAGTCAAGGAAACAACGGGAAAAGCGCGCGAAACAGCGGGGTTCGGGCGGGGCTTCTGGGCCTTTGGTGCAAATTTCAGCGATTTATCGTAAAAAGCGCAAAAAAAGCATTAAAATCGGGCTGCTATTTTAAATAGGTTTTGAGTTCCGTTCCGGCGATCAGGAACCGCATGGGATCGACCGGCGTATCGTTGCGGCGCACCTCGTAATGCACATGCGGACCGGTGGAGCGACCGGTGCTGCCGGCGCGGCCGATGACGTCGCCGGCCTCGACCCTGTCGCCGGCTTTCACCAGAATGGCGGAGAGATGGCCGAATCGCGTCGAGACGCCCTGGCCGTGATCGATCTCGACCATATTGCCGTAGCCGCCGGAATTTTCCGCCACCGTCACCTTGCCCGCGCCGGTGGATTTGACGTCGGCGCCGGTTTCGGCGCGAAAATCGATGCCGGTATGAAGGGCCGGGCGGCCGAGAAACGGATCCATCCGGTTGCCGAATCGGCTGGTGATCGCCCGGCCGGGGGCCGGGTTGCCGAAGGGCAGGTTGGTCGCGGTTTCCTTGACGATGTCGAGCCGGTTCAGCGCATTGTCGAGATTGGTGAGCGACAGGTTGAAAGGATCGGTGTCACCGCGCTCGGGATCGGCATAGGGGCCGCCTATGTCGTCATTGCCGTTCTCTTCGATTTTCAGGCCCGCCTGCCGGATGATGTCCTGCATCGCATTAGCCTTGTCCTCGGCGTCGCTGGTCAGCCTGGCGATGCGCGATATCTGCTGGCGTTCGATATCCTTCAGCGACAGTGTCACCTTGGAAAACACCCGGTCGGCCCGGTCGGACGGCGTTTCGCCGGCTTCGGGTGCATAGGCGGCGCGTCTGTCCGATGTGGCGGGCTTTTCCGCCTGCGGCTTGCGTGGCGTCATCAGCTTTTCAATGGCCGAAAGGCCGCCGGAGAGGTCGGCGCGTTTTTCCGGCGCCATGGCGTTCGAAAGAGACGAGGGCGCGGCCGGGGGGGCGGCGATGCCGGAATTTTCGGCGCGCTCCAGCAATTCGCTCATACGGCCGTGCCGCGAGGTCAGCGCCGCCTGCTGCTCCAGCAGCTTTTCCACTTTCTTTTCAACGACCTGCTGATCGAGCAATTGCCGGGAAGTGACGCGGTCCACCTGGGCTCTCAGCGCTGCGATGCGGTCTTCATAGTCGTTCTGCATGCGGGTCTGGCGGGCCATGGTCGCGCCGATCAGGTCGTCACGCAAAATGAGATAGCCTGTGGCTCCGAGATAACCGAGCGAAAACAGGCCGATCGTGCAGCCGGCAAGCGCCGCCATCCACGGACGGATGGTCATATGCCGCACCCTGTCGCCGCGCGCGAGAATGAGCACGTGCGGCTCACGCTTTTTGCCGAATACCCGGTTTTCCGCCGTATCAGTCACAATCTCTCTCCGGACTGGCCGATTTCTTAAGGGAAATCATAATTCGTTAAGGTTAACGAAGTTTTGCCGGAGAGGCCTTTCAGCGGTGTCGGCTATTGGCTGACGGATGTGAGCGAGCGATAAAAGGAAGGCGTCAGGCCGGCCTCGGCGCGGGCAATGTCGTTGAAGGGCGGTTTCAAAGGGCCGCGGAAATTGGCGCGCACCAGCTGCCTGAAGGTTGCGGCCGGGTCCTTCTTTTCACGCGCGCACAGGAACCGGAACCATTTCGCGCCGATGGCGACATGGCCCTTTTCGTCATTATAGATGACATCGAGAACGGCAGCGCTTTCAAGATCGCCGGTCTCGCGCATCTTCGCCTGCAGGGAAGGGGTGACGTCCAGCCCGCGCGCTTCCAGGATGAGCGGCACGACGGCGAGCCGTGCGGTGAGATCGTTGCGAGTGGAATGCGCGGCCTGCCAGAGCCCGTCATGGGCCGGCAGATCGCCATAGTCGGCGCCGAGGCTTCTCAGCCTGTCCCGCACCAGCCGGAAATGTTTCGCCTCCTCGAAGGCGACCTGCATCCAACCGTCGAAAAAGGAATGCGGCACCGGCTCGCTGGCATAACGGGCGACGATATCGAGCGCGAGATCGACGGCGTTGAGTTCGATATGGGCTATGGCGTGCAGCAGCGCGATGCGGCCCTTGATGCTGTGAAGGGAGCGGCGTTCCACGGCGGTTGGCGGCACGAGTTCCGGCTTCTCGGGCCTGCCCGGCCGCTCAGGCAGCGGCGGGTCGAGAGGCGAGCGCAGCGACAGGCGGCGCTCGAACCAGCGTGTCGCCGTTTCTTGCGCGAGTGCGGTCTTTCTGTCGAGATCGGCGCTCACGATGGCATCCGTCGCGCCGCCTCGCAGCGAGATGATTTTGAACGGGGGCGTCACGACGGGTTGGTCCCTCAGAGCTTCTTCACAGCCTCGAGAACGGCCTGGGCGTGGCCCGCGACCTTCACCTTGTTCCAGATTTCCGCGATTTTTCCATCCGGGGCAACGAGGACGGTCGTGCGTTCGACGCCCATGTATTTTTTCCCATACATGCTTTTTTCCTTCCAGACGCCATAGGCCTCCAGAACCTTCCTCTCCTCGTCGGAGGCGAGCATGACGGAAAGGGAATGTTTTGCAGCAAACTTGTCGTGGCTTTTGACGCTGTCGGGCGAAATGCCGATGACGACGGCCTTGGCTGCCTCGAATTCGCCGCCCAGCGCGCTGAAGTCGATGGCTTCTGCGGTGCAGCCGGAAGTATCGTCCTTCGGGTAGAAATAGAGGATGACGGCCTTGCCTTGCAGTTTGGACAATGTCACCGTCCCTTCACCGTTGCGGGGCAAAGTAAAATCGGGAGCCGGGCCGCCAATCGTCAAGTCTGTCATAATCTACCTTTCTTTCGCCGGGATGTTGAGGGAAAGTCGCCACATTCGATATATAGCGAAACCGCGCGTCGTCCAGATCACTATTTAGATTTCAGGTCGAAACGATCTTAAATCTCAATCGTTATCTGGGCTAAAGAATTAAAGCGGGATTCCGGACGAAAACCGCTTACACTTTTCGCCATCCCGCTTCGGTGTTGCGGCGAACAAAGCTATTCAAGGGCAAACACGGGCGTATGGCTGAAGTAAGGGGTGAAAAGGTCAAGTTCGGCAGACGCGATATCATTGCGCTGCACGATCTTCCTTCGGCGCAGGCCGAAGATCCCATCATCGTGCATTGCCCGGCGCCGCGCTCCATGGTGCGCGCCTTCATCAAGATTTTCGCAGCGCTTTTCGTGCTGGCCTTCCTGTCCATTGGCGGCATCATTCTTTCCGTCGAAACGGGATCGATCGATGCGACGCTTTCCAGCCAGGCGCAGCAGGCGCTGGAAAGGGCGCTCGGCCCCCATTACAGCGCGCGGATCGGTTCTTCGGCGATCAGGTTTTCCACCGGGCTGCGCCTTGCACTGGTGGCGGAGGACGTGGATATCATCGAGAAGGAATCCGGCCAGCATATGAGCCGGGCCCGGGCAATCGGCATGGCGCTCGATCCGCTTGCGCTTCTGACCGGCCGCGTCTCGGTGGAGAGCCTCGAGGCCGACGGGATGGAGCTCGATACGGCGCTTTTGCCCAAGGGTAACGGGTTCGATCTCGCCAGCGTCAAGCTCGACGCCGTGCCGCAGCAATTGCAGGAGGCCTTCGGGCAGCTCGACAAGCTCGCTCAGGCTTTTCTGAGCAGCGGAACCGAGGAAATCGATATTTCCAGCGTTTCGGTTCACCTGCCGCCCGGAGAGTTGGGCAAGCCGCGCACCGTCGAAGTGCGCGAATTGTCGCTGACGCCCGATCAGCAGGGCGGATATTCGCTCGATGGAGAAACGCTGTTTAACGGTGAAATTGCCAGCGTGTCGCTGCAGACTTCGGGATCGGGTGGCCGGATAGACGGTTTTGAAGCCCGCATCGACGGTTTCGATATCGGCCCGTTTCTTGAGAAATACGATCCCGACGGAAATCTCCATGAAGGCCTGAACGTCAAGACGGGTATCAATATTGTCGCTCGGCGCGCCATGGAAGGGCAGGAGCCACGGCTGGAGATTTCGCTCGGCCTCGGCAATGGAACGCTGATGATTGGCGGCGAGTCCCAGACCTTTACGGCTGGCAATGTCCATGCGCGTTATGACTTTGCCAAAAGCACCCTTGTCATCGACAATTCGCGGCTGGAGCTCGGGCGGACAATTCTTCCGGTCGCCGGTGAAATCAGCGATACCGAAGACGGCTTCGGCCTTTCGCTGCGGATCGACAACGCCGTTGCTTCGTCCGAAGCTTCGGGCGAGGCCCCGGTTCCTTTCAGCCTGAAGGCGGACGGGCATTTTACGGCGGCGACGAAGCAGCTCGACGTTCCCTCGCTCTATGTGACAGGCCCGCTTGGAGATATGGCGGGATCGCTGAAAATCCGCTTCGGCCAGGGGTCGCCGGAAATCAGTTTCGGCGGGCAGATTCCGAAGATGGAGGCCACGGCGGTCAAGCAGCTCTGGCCGTTTTGGATGGCGCACAAACCGCGCGACTGGGTGGTGTCCAATCTCTACGGCGGCACCGTCACCAATGGTTCAATCGCGATCTTCATCCCGCAGGGACGGATGTGCGGTCCCGGCTGCCCGCTGGTGCTCGGCGAAAGCGAAATGCAGATCCGTTTCGATATCGACGATACGCGTCTCAATACCACCGGCGACATTCCGCCGTTGCGCGATGTCGACGCGCATTTCGACCTCGTCGGCGGCAAGATGGCCGTCGATATCAAGCGGGGGACATCCTATTTCCCGTCGAACCGGTCGCTTGCGCTGGAAAACAGCCGTTTTCTCATTTCCGCTGTTTACGACAAGCCGCTGCTTGGAAATCTCGAACTGAACGTTTCGGGCTCGGCCGATGCCGTGGCCGAACTTGCGGCGCTCAAACCCATCAATGCGCTCAAGGATACGCAGTTCAAGCCCGAGGATTTCACCGGCGATGTCAAGGCCCATGCCAACCTGACCGTTGGCCTGCTTTCCAGCCACAATCCGCCTCCGCCGGTGTGGACGGCCGATCTCGATCTGAAGAACCTGTCGCTGACCAAACCCTTTGCGGGCCACAAGGTGACTGCGCTCGACGGTTTCATGACGCTGGACGACCGCCAGCTCAAACTGGAGGGCAGGGGCCGCGTGGACGACGTGCCGATGGACATCGTGATGACGGAGCCGGTGCGCAAGAACAGCGATATCGCGCCGACGCTGTCGCTGAAGGCAAGCCTGAACGAAACGCAGGTTGCCAAGCTCGCTCCGGAACTCTCCACGGTCCTCGGCGGCACGACGGCGATTGAAATCGACGGCGCCGACCCGAAACGCCAGGATATCCGGCTCGATCTGACCAAAGCGTCGATCATTCTGCCAGGGCTCGGCTGGAGCAAGGGTATCGGCATTCCCGCCAGCGCCACCTTCACCATGGAAATGGGAGACGGGCGCACGACGATCAGCGACTTCTCGCTCGACGGCGACGGCTTCGGCGCGGCCGGCGATATCGCCTTCAGCAAGAACGGGCTGATTTCAGCCGATCTCAGCCGCGTGCAGCTCTCGCCCTCCGATAATTACGCCGTTTCGGTCGCCGCTTCGAAGAACGGCTATATCATCAACGCATCGGGGAAATCCGCCGATGTCAGGCCTTTCCTCTCGAAGCTTCGCAGCTCTTCCGGCAGCGGCGACGGGACGTCGCGTTCGCAGCCATCCCTTGCCATCAAGACGCAATTCGACAAGGTCTATGGGTTCAACGACGAAATCCTTGCCAATGTCAGTTCCGATGTCAGCGTGCGGGACGGCAAGGTCCGCTCCATCGATTTCCGTGGCGTTACCGGCAACGGCCAGGCGGTGGTGGCGCAGACCGTCAATCGCGGGGCGACGGGAACCGTGACGCTGACCAGCAGCGATGCGGGGTCGCTTGCCCGTTTCGCCAATATCTACAGCCGTATTCGCGGCGGCCTTCTCAACCTTGCGCTGACGACCTCCAATGGCAGCGACTGGAGCGGATCGCTCGACCTGCGCAATTTTGCCGTCGTCAACGAAGCCAAGCTGCAGGACATCGTCGCCACGCCGACGGGTGAGGATGGCAGGAGCCTCAACAATGCGGTGCGCCGCAATATCGATGTCAGTTCGGAAAAATTCCAGCGCGGTTTTGCCCGGCTGGTTTATGTCAATGGTTCGGTGGCGGTGGAAAACGGCGTCGTGCGCGGCGAGCAGATCGGCGCGACCTTCCAGGGGCTGCTGAAGGACCAGAGCGGCCGTATGGACATGACCGGCACCTTCATGCCCGCCTATGGGTTGAACCGGCTGTTCGGCGAGTTGCCCTTCATCGGCATCTTCCTCGGCAATGGCCGCGACCGGGGGTTGCTCGGCATCACCTTCAAGCTCTCCGGCCAGACGGACCAGCCGAAGCTGACGATCAATCCGCTGTCGCTGATCGCGCCGGGCGTCTTCCGGCAGATTTTCGAATTTCAGTGAATGGAGCGTCGCAAAGCTTGGCGCAAGCGGCTGTTTGGCGAGAACGGGTGCACCCGCACTCCGTCACCCCGGACCTGATCCGGGGTCCAGTGCGATCAAGTCCTTGATCGCGCGAGAGCCCTTTCACGGCGCAGACGCGCCGTGGCTGGATGCCGGATCTAGTCCGGCATGACGGAAGTGGGAGGTATCGGCGCATCGAGGACCGCTTTCGCAGTCCTCGACACGATGTTTTTGTAAGTCTTACGCCGGGCGAACCAGAACGTGCTTCTTCTTGCCGACCGACAGCTTGATGACGCCGTCGCCGGTGATTTCACCGGAACCGACCGTCTGGCGCTCATCCGAAACGCCAATGTCGTTGATCTTCACCGCACCGCCCTGAACGTGGCGGCGGGCCTCGCCGTTCGAGCCGGCGAGACCGGCACGGACGATGAGCGACAGGACGCCGAGGCCGGCGTCGAGTTCGGATGTCGGAACCTCGATGGAGGGCAGGTTTTCGGCGAGCGCACCTTCCTCGAAGGTCTTGCGCGCCGTCTCGGCAGCTTCTTCGGCAGCGGCACGGCCATGCAGGATCGCGGTCACTTCGGTCGCGAGGATTTTCTTCGCCTCGTTGATCTCCGATCCGCCAAGGGCGGCGATACGGGCGATCTCATCCATCGGCAGCGTGGTGAAGAGTTTCGCAAAGCGAACCACGTCCGCATCTTCCGTGTTGCGCCAGTATTGCCAGAAATCATAGACCGGCAGCAGGTCCTTGTTCAGCCACACGGCGCCGGAAGCCGACTTGCCCATTTTCGCACCGGAAGAGGTGGTCAGAAGCGGCGAGGTCAGCGCGTAAAGCTGCGGTGTCCCCATGCGGTGACCGAGATCGATGCCGTTGATGATGTTGCCCCACTGGTCCGAACCGCCCATCTGCAGGCGGCAGCCGGTGCGCTGGTTCAGCTCCACGAAATCGTAGGCCTGCAGGATCATGTAGTTGAATTCGAGGAAGGACAGTGACTGCTCGCGGTCGAGGCGCGTTTTCACGCTGTCGAAAGACAGCATGCGGTTGACCGAGAAATGGCGGCCGACATCGCGCAGGAATTCGAGGTAGTTGAGGCCGCGCAGCCAGTCGGCATTGTTGATCATCAGCGCCGGATTGTTGGCGCGGTCGTAATCGAGGTAATTGGCGAAGACATGCTTGAGCGAGGTGATGTTGTCCTCGATCATGTCGATCGTCATCAGCTTGCGGGCCTCTTCCTTGAAGGAGGGATCGCCGACCATGCCGGTGCCGCCACCCATCAGCGAGATCGGCTGGTGGCCGGTCTTCTGCATCCAGTGCAGCATCATGATCTGGGTGAGGTGGCCGACATGCAAACTCGAAGCCGTCGGGTCATAGCCGATATAGGCGGTCACGGTTTCCTTGGCGAACAGTTCGTCGAGACCTGCCTCATCGGAGATCTGGTGAATGAAGCCGCGCTCATCGAGCGTGCGGAGGAAATCGGACTTGAACCTGGACATAACCTTTTACTTTCTGGTTTGATCTTTGCGGCCATCGAAAACCAATGACCGTCGCGGCTTTATCATTGTTTTTTGAAATGTGCACCCGTTTCGGCCATGAATGTCGGGATTCACTCCATGATGATTCGTGATTGCAGGGGAGCGGCAGGTGGGCGAGGTCAAAACGGCAATCGGGCTGATGAGCGGCACATCGATGGACGGCATCGATATCGCCCTTTTGCGCACGGATGGCGAGAGCGTGGTGCGGCATGGGCCGAGCGGTTATTTCCCCTACGATCCGGGCCTGCGCGCCATCTGGCAGAAGGCATTGGTCACGGCCAAAGCCATTCGTGAACGGCGCGAACGTCCCGGCGATCTGGGTGAGGCCGAGCGCAAGCTGACGCTTGCCCATGCTGTGGCGGTGAAATCCTTCCTCCATCGTCACCGGCTCCAGCCCGGCGATATCGATGTGATCGGCTTTCACGGTCAGACGGTGCTGCACCGGCCGGACGAGGCGCTAACCGTGCAGATCGGTGATGGGCCTCTGCTGGCTGAGGAAACCGGCATCGATGTGGTTTACGACATGCGGGCCAACGATATGGTCCATGGCGGGCAGGGTGCACCGCTGATCCCGGCCTATCACATGGCGCTTTCCGCCAATCTGCCTGATGGGTTCGAAACACCGGCCGTCTTCGTCAATATCGGCGGCATTTCCAATCTCACCTATATAGGTGAGGCGGGGCGGCTTGCCGCTTTCGACAGCGGCCCCGGCAATATGCTGATCGACCAGTGGATCGAGGCGCATACGGGCAAGGCCTTCGACAAGGGCGGCAAGACGGCGGCGGGCGGCAGCGTCGTTGCGTCGCTGGTGGCGCGTTATATGGAAAGCCCGTTTTTTTCAGCCAATATCCGTCGGTCGCTGGACCGTAGCGATTTCGTGCCGCCGAAAAAGGGGGAGGTCTCGCTGGCGGATGGGGCGCGGACGCTGGCGCATCTGACGGGGGCCGCCATTCTGAAATCGGCGAGCTATCTGCCCGAAGCGGCGAAAACCTATGTGGTCTGTGGCGGCGGGCGGCTCAATCCGGTGATCATGGCGGAGTTTGCAGACCTTGCCGCGAAGTCCGGAGCGCGGGTAATCGCGGCGGAAGAGGCGGGTTTCGATGGCGGGGCGATGGAGGCGGAGGCCTGGGCCTATCTGGCCGTGCGATCGCTGAAGGGTTTGCCGCTGACCTATCCCGGTACGACGGGGGTGAAGGAGCCGGTGACGGGTGGGGTTTTGGTGCGGGGGTAATTGGCGACGGCGGGCTGGGTTTACCCCCCTCTGCCCTGCCGGGCATCTCCCCCTCAAGGGGGGAGATCGAATCGCGGCGACCTTCCGGTCATCTTTAACGCAGAAGCTTAGGCGAGGAGCAGGCGTCTAGCTGATCTCCCCCCTTGAGGGGGAGATGCCCGGCAGGGCAGAGGGGGGTAAGCCACACCTGCTGGCGATTATTGTAGAAAAATCGAGACCCCTGCCAATAGGTGCCGAAAATCACCGAATGCGCTTGGCCGCCGGTTCCGGCACCAGTTCGCCATTGAGGCGACGGTCGAGATAGTCCTCGCATTCGCCCATCAGGTCGTCCACCTTGCCGTTGAAGAAGTGGTTGGCGCCGGGAACGGTGCGGTGGGTGATGAGGATGCCCTTCTGGGTCTTCAGCTTTTCCACCAGGCCGTTGACGTCCTTTTCAGGTGCAACCTTGTCGCTATCGCCGTTGATGATGAGGCCCGACGACGGGCAGGGGGCGAGGAAGGAAAAGTCGTAGGTATTGGGCTGCGGCGCAATCGACATGAAGCCTTCGATTTCCGGACGGCGCATCAGAAGCTGCATGCCGATCCAGGCGCCGAAGGAGTAACCGGCGACCCAGCAGCTTTTCGAATCGGGATGCAGGCTCTGCACCCAGTCGAGCGCGGAAGCGGCATCGGAAAGCTCGCCGGCGCCGTGGTCGAATTCGCCCTGGCTGCGGCCGATGGAGCGGAAATTGAACCGGAGCGTCGTGAAGCCGCGCTTCTGGAAAAGATAGAAGAGCTGATAGACGATCTGGTTGTTCATCGTGCCGCCAAACTGCGGGTGCGGATGAAGGATGATCGCTATCGGCGCGCTCTTTTCCTTGGAGGGTTGATAACGGCCTTCGAGGCGACCCGCAGGGCCGTTAAAGATGACTTCGGGCATTGGTACTCCGGTCGTGTTTTTTCATTCTCCAACCGCATTCTTCCGATGAGAAGACTTGACGAACTCTGTCATCTTTTCTAGAACGCAGTTTAGAATAATTCGAAACTTTGCGTGTGCTAAAGCACTCGGGTGGTGTCATAAGGCAAGCGCAACTGTAATTTCAAGAAAAATGCGTTTTGGCGCATTGAAGATTGGATGAAGCCTCATCGTCATGACGGTTTTGACGCGGACATATATGGACTGGAATGCCACGGCGCCGCTTTTGCCCGCCGTGCGCGATGTTCTCGTCTCCGCGCTCGATCTTGCCGGCAATCCGTCTTCCGTCCACCGGGAAGGGCGTGCCGCCCGCGCCGCCGTTGAGGGCGCCCGCCGCGAGGTTGCGGCACTTGTTAGCGCGCAGGCTGCCCACGTAACCTTCACCAGCGGTGCGACGGAAGCCGCCAATCTGGTGATGACGCCTGAATTCAAGATGGGGCGCGCTCCTGTGCGCTATGGCCGTCTTTACGTCTCCGCTATCGAACACCCCGCCTTTCGCGAAGGCGGCCGGTTCGATAAGGCTGACGTTACGGAAATTCCCGTTACGTCAGCGGGTGTCATCGATCTTGCTGCACTTCAGACACTGCTGTCTTCGCATGATGCTTCCGCCGGCCTGCCGATGGTTGCCTGCATGCTGGTGAACAATGAGACCGGCATCCTCCAGCCGGTGGCGGAAGCGGCGCGGCTGGTGCATGCGGCGGGCGGATTGATGGTCGTCGACGCCGTGCAGGCGGCAGGTCGTGTCCCTCTCGATATCAATACTCTGGATGCCGATTTCCTGGTCATCTCGTCCCACAAGCTCGGTGGCCCCAAGGGTGCTGGCGCGCTGGTCTCGCGCGGCGAGGTAATGATGCCGAAGCCGCTTATCCATGGCGGCGGGCAGGAGAAGGGGCATCGTTCCGGCACGGAAAATACCCTGTCGGTCATCGGTTTTGGTGCCGCTGCCGCTGTTGCTGCCCGGAATCTCGAGATTGAAGCGGCGCGTCTTGCCGCTCTGCGGGCGCGGCTGGAAGACGGCATGCGGGTGAGTGCGCCTGACGTGATCATCCACGGGCAGGACGTTGCCCGCGTCGGTAATACCACGTTTTTCACCTTGCCGGGCCTGAAGGCGGAAACGGGGCAGATCGCTTTCGATATCGAAGGCATTGCGCTGTCGGCCGGTTCGGCCTGCTCATCCGGCAAGGTGGGGGAAAGCCATGTGCTGACGGCTATGGGGCGCGATCCCAAGCTTGGCGCACTCCGGATTTCCCTTGGCCATGCGACTGATGAGGCCGATATAGAACGGACGCTTGCGGCGTTCACGAAAATTGCGGGGCGGCGCAGGCTTTCCGGTCAGGCCGCTTAAAATGCGGCAAAGAATTGCGGAATAGCAATTTTCCGCTTGCCGGGATGTGTGAAAAGCGCCATCCCGCACTTACATGGGTATAAGCTCCGCCCGCTTAACGGCGCGGTGACATTGCCCGAAGATGGATAAGGCGGCTTTCCGCCTTGATACGTTGACAAGCCACCGGACCTTGGCTCCGGCGAGATTGGAGAACGACATGGCAGCGGTTCAGGAAACGATCGATCAGGTCCGCCAGATCGATGTGGACCAGTATAAATACGGCTTCGAAACCAATATCGAAGTCGACAAGGCCCCGAAGGGCCTTTCGGAAGAGGTGATCCGTTTCATCTCGGCCAAGAAGCAGGAGCCGGAATGGATGCTGGAATGGCGTCTTGAGGCTTACAAGCGCTGGCTGACGATGGAAGAGCCGACCTGGGCGCGCGTCAGCTACCCCAAGATCGATTTCAACGATCTCTATTATTATGCCGCGCCGAAGACCGCGCCCGGCCCGAAGTCGCTGGATGAAGTCGACCCGGAGCTTTTGAAGGTCTATGAGAAGCTCGGCATTCCGCTGAAGGAACAGGAAATCCTCGCCGGCGTCGAAAAGCGCCCGGTCGCCGTGGATGCCGTGTTCGACAGCGTCTCGGTCGTCACCACCTTCAAGGCGGAACTGGCGAAAGCCGGCGTCATCTTCATGTCGATTTCGGAAGCCGTGCGCGAGCATCCGGAACTGGTGAAGAAATATCTCGGTTCGGTCGTTCCGACGACGGACAATTTCTACGCGACGCTGAACTCGGCCGTCTTCACCGACGGTTCCTTCGTCTTCGTGCCGAAGGGTGTGCGGTGCCCGATGGAGCTTTCCACCTATTTCCGCATCAACGAGAAGAACACCGGCCAGTTCGAGCGCACGCTGATCATCGCCGAAGAGGGTGCTTACGTCTCCTATCTGGAAGGCTGCACCGCACCGCAGCGCGACGAGAACCAGCTTCACGCTGCCGTGGTCGAACTGGTGGCGCTTGATGATGCCGAAATCAAATATTCCACCGTCCAGAACTGGTATCCGGGCGACAAGGAAGGCAAGGGCGGTATCTACAACTTCGTGACCAAGCGTGGCGATTGCCGTGGCGACCGTTCGAAGATTTCGTGGACGCAGGTGGAAACCGGCTCGGCCATTACCTGGAAATACCCGTCCTGCATTCTGCGCGGTGATGACAGCCGTGGCGAGTTCTATTCGATCGCGGTCTCCAACGGCCACCAGCAGATCGACAGCGGCACCAAGATGATCCATCTCGGCAAGAACACGTCGAGCCGCATCATCGCCAAGGGCATCGCCGCCGGTTTCTCGGAAAACGTCTATCGCGGCCAGGTTTCGGCCCACCGCAAGGCGACCAACACGCGTAACTTCACGCAGTGCGACTCGCTCCTGATCGGCGACAAGTGCGGCGCGCATACGGTGCCCTATATCGAGGCGAAGAACTCCTCCGCGCATTTCGAGCACGAGGCGACGACGTCGAAGATTTCCGAAGACCAGCTGTTCTATTGCCTGCAGCGCGGCATTCCCGAAGAAGCGGCGATCGCACTGATCGTCAACGGTTTCGTCAAGGAAGTCATTCAGGAGCTGCCGATGGAATTTGCCGTGGAAGCGCAGAAGCTGATCGGCATTTCGCTGGAAGGCTCGGTCGGCTGATCGTCACCCAAACATGCATTTGAGTGCGCGATGTTCGCGCACCTTCGCTCACACAATTCTTAGGATACATCCATGCTTGAAATCATCGACCTGCACGCAAAGATCGCCGATACCGAAACCGAGATCATCAAGGGCCTCAACCTGAAGGTTGCCGCTGGTGAAGTCGCCGCCATCATGGGCCCGAACGGTTCCGGCAAGTCGACGCTGTCCTACATCCTGTCGGGCCGCGAAGATTATGAAGTCACCTCCGGTGACATTCTCTATAACGGCGAAAGCATTCTGGAACTGGATGCCGCCGAGCGTGCGGCCAAGGGTATCTTCCTTGCCTTCCAGTACCCGGTCGAAATTCCCGGCGTCGCCACCATGCAGTTCCTGAAGGTTGCGATGAACGAGCAGCGCAAGGCGCGCGGCGAGTCCGAGCTGACGACGCCGGACTTCATCCGCCGCGTCAAGGAAGCTGCCGGCGATCTGAAGATCGACATGGAAATGCTGAAGCGTCCGCTGAACGTCGGCTTCTCCGGCGGTGAGAAGAAGCGCGCCGAAATCCTGCAGATGGCGCTCTTGGAGCCGAAGCTCTGCGTTCTCGACGAAACCGATAGCGGTCTCGACATCGACGCGCTGAAGATCGTGGCTGACGGCGTCAATGCGCTGAAGTCGCCGGATCGCGCCACCGTCGTCATCACCCACTATCAGCGCCTGCTCGATTACATCGTGCCTGACAGCGTTCACGTTCTCTACAAGGGCAAGATCATCCGCTCGGGTGACAAGGCTCTGGCGCTGGAACTGGAAAACAACGGTTACGCCGACATCATCGGTGAAGCGGCCTAAGTCAAAGGCCAGGAGGTGATGTCCATGAACATTCAAGCTACCAACCGGCTGACGCCAGCGGAAACCGCGCTGGTCGACGCTTACACCGCCAAGTTCAGCGAATTGCCGGGCGACGGTGCTGTTGTTGCCGCGCGTGACGTGCTGTTCGACGATCTGAAGACCGGCGGTCTTCCGACCCGCCGCATCGAGGCGTGGCACTATACCGATCTGAAGAGCCTGCTGCGCGCCGTTCCGGAAGACCGACCCGCGCCTGTTATCGAGAAGCTGGCGCCAACGGTTGCCGGCTCGCTGGTTGCCTATCTGCAGCATGGCACGGCCGATATTGGCAAGATTGAAGACGTCCGCGTGTCGCGTTTTGCCGAAAGCCTGCTCGATGGTTCCGCCGCCGCCGGCCTCGCTGAAGCCAGCAAGGATGACGCGATTGGCCGCATCAATGGCAGCTTCGTGCGCGATGGCCTGGTGCTCGAGATCCCGGCCGATGCCGAGATCGAGAAGCCGATCGAGTTGCAGGCGGTCCATGGCGCAGGCCAGGTTCACAGCCGCTTCCCGGCCCGTTTCGGCAAGGGCTCCAAGGCGACCGTCATCGAGCGTCACCTTTCGGTGACTTCGGATGCGGCTTTCGTTTCCTCCGTCAGCGACATCGTTGTCGAGGATGGCGCGGAAGTGACCTGGATCATCCTGCAGCAACAGGGTGCGGCCGATATCCATCTCGGTCAGCTGCGCATGAAAATCGGCGCGGATGCCAAGATTCGCCTGTTCATTGTCAATGCCGGCGGCAAGCTGGTGCGTCAGGAACTGCGCATGGACGTGGAAGGTGAGGGCACTGACCTCATCGTTCGCGGCGTCAACCTTCTGGGCGGCGAAACCCATACCGACGTGACGATGGTTCTCGGTCACAACGTGCCGAACACGACCTCGACGGAAGTATTCCGCAACGTGGTGTTCGACCGTGCAAAGGGCATTTTCCAGGGCATGATCCGGGTGGCGCCCGATGCCCAGAAGACCGATGCGAAAATGGCGTGCAATACGCTGCTGATGTCCGACGATGGCGAGTTCTCGGCAAAGCCTGAACTGGAAATCTTCGCCGATGACGTTCAGTGCGGCCATGGCGCGACGGTTGCCGATATCAGCGACAATCATCTCTATTACCTGATGGCGCGCGGCGTGCCGCGGGCGAAGGCACGGGCGATGCTCGTCAACGCCTTCGTCGCCGAGATCGTCGAGGAACTGGAAGAAGAAAATCTGGTAGAGGCGCTGGAGACGATCATCTCCGGCTGGCTGGAACATCATGCCTGAGAGCGAACGCGCCGCATTGGCGGCCCCTTATGACATCGAAGCCGTGCGGAAGGATTTCCCGATCCTGTCGCGCGAGGTCTATGGCAAGCCGCTGGTCTATCTCGACAACGGCGCGTCCGCTCAAAAACCGCAGGTGGTGATCGACGCCGTTTCGCATGCCTATGCAAATGAGTATGCGAATGTGCATCGCGGCCTGCATTTCCTCTCCAATGCCGCAACCGATGCCTATGAGGCGGCGCGCGAAAAGGTGCGTCGTTTCCTGAATGCCGGTTCGGTGGACGAGATCGTCTTCACCAAATCCTCTACCGAGGCGATCAATACGGTCGCTTACGGTTATGGCATGCCGAAGATCGGCGAGGGCGACGAGATCGTCATTTCGATCATGGAGCATCATTCCAACATCGTGCCGTGGCACTTCATTCGCGAGCGGCAGGGGGCGAAGCTCGTCTGGGTGCCTGTGGACGATGACGGCGCGTTTCATATCGAGGCTTTCGAAAAAAGCCTGACGGAGCGCACCAAGCTCGTTGCCATTACCCATATGTCCAATGCTCTCGGCACCATCGTGCCGGTGAAGGAAATCTGCCGCATCGCCCATGAGCGCGGCATTCCGGTGTTGGTCGATGGTTCGCAGGGCGCGGTTCACATGCCGGTCGATGTGCGCGATATCGATTGCGACTGGTATGTGATGACCGGTCACAAGCTTTACGGTCCCTCGGGCATCGGCGTGCTTTATGGCAAGGCTGACCGCTTGCGCGAGATGCGGCCGTTTCAGGGCGGCGGCGAGATGATCCTCGACGTTACCGAAGACAATGTGACCTATAACGAGCCGCCGCACCGTTTCGAAGCCGGCACGCCGCCCATCGTGCAGGCCATCGGTCTCGGTTATGCGCTGGATTACATGGACAATCTCGGCCGTGCCGCGATTGCCGCGCATGAGGCCGATCTTGCGGCTTACGCCGCGGAGCGGTTGCGAGAGATCAATTCGCTGCGCATCATCGGCAATGCGCCTGACAAGGGCGGCATCTTCTCCTTCGAGCTTGAGGGCATTCACGCCCATGATGTTTCGATGGTGATCGACCGGCGCGGCGTTGCGGTACGTGCGGGCACCCATTGCGCCATGCCGCTCTTGAAACGCTTCGGCGTCACCTCCACATGCCGGGCATCGTTCGGCCTTTACAATACCCGCGCCGAAGTAGACTCTCTTGTTGAGGCGCTGGAATATGCGCGCAAATTTTTCGCCTGATATCGGGATAAGAGATCAGGATTGAGGTTTAAGACCATGACTGCCGAAGCCACTGCAAAGACCCAGGATGCGACCGAAGCTCAGGAAAAGGTTTCGACCATTCCGCCGGATGAGCTGGCACGCCTCAGCGACGACGTGATTGCGGCGCTGAAGACCGTCTACGACCCGGAAATTCCGGCCGATATCTTCGAACTCGGTCTCGTCTACAAGATCGACATCGAGGACGACCGGATGGTCAAGATCGTCATGACGCTGACGGCGCCCGGTTGCCCGGTGGCCGGTGAAATGCCGGGCTGGGTGGAAAATGCTGTTGGCGCCGTCGAGGGTGTTTCCGGTGTCGTGGTCGAAATGACCTTCGACCCGCCATGGACGCCGGACCGCATGTCGGAAGAAGCACAGGTCGCTGTCGGCTGGTATTGACGTGATTTGACTGATGTCATCCCTTGATGACACTCTCAGGCGCTACTAAATTGAAATCCATAAGCATCGAGCCTTGAACTCGATTGTCGAAGGAGAATTAAGCCCATGGGCTTTGCGATCATGACCATGACCGGGGCTGCCGCCTCGCGCGTTAAAGCAATCGTCGAAAATTCCGGACCGGATGCCAGGGGCGTGCGCGTCGGCATCAAGAAGGGCGGTTGCGCGGGCATGGAATATACCATCGATCTCGTGACCGAGCCGGATGCGAAGGACGATCTGGTTGAATTCGAAGGGGCAAAGGTGTGGGTTCAGCCTTCCGCCGTGCTTTATCTGCTCGGCACCCAGATGGATTTCGAAGTGACCAAGATGCGCTCCGGTTTCACCTTCAACAATCCGAACCAGACATCCGCCTGCGGCTGCGGTGAATCGGTTGAGCTGAAGCCGGCCGATCTGGCGGCGCTGGCAAAGCAGCGTGAGGCTGAAGCTAGCGTTTGATTGTTTACGCTATCTCTGCGATGGAGAGACAGACCTTTCTTATGCACACAGCGCTTCCACAAACGCGACGTCATCCTCGGGCTTGACCCGAGGATCCATCCCCGTCAAATCCCTTGAGACCTTTGTAGATCCCCGGGTCAAGCCCGAGGATGACGGATGAGAGGTTTCAGATTCTTTTTCCGCAGACTGCGCCCCGCGCAAATCAGCTTTCGAAGGATTATGATTGCTGTTTCAGCGTATCGATAAAATCCGCCAGCGGATGAATCGATGGTGTCGTTATCAACAGCGGCTCGAGAGCCGCCGCGATCATTGCGCAATCCTCCTCGGCAAGCGGCCTAAGGCTCGAAGTGATCTTGTTATAGTCGGGCGTTCCGCGTGACGCGAGGGAGCGATTGATCACAAGCACCTCCGTCTGTCCGTCAATCCGTTCGACGAAGAGGGCGAGCGAACCGCCGTCTGCGGCAGCGGCGCTGTCCGATACCGATTTGAACATCCAAACTCCATCCGGTAAACTTGAGGGCGAGCCTATCCGATTGACGCCCTGACGCAAGATCAGCAAGGATATCGGATATTCTGCGAGGTTTGGCGGGAGGTGCGGAACCGCCTGCCGACCATGCTGGAAGGCGTTTCGGACCGCTGGCAGGATTGATCGTGGGGAGTGAACCGGGATGGACATCAGTAGCGCCTCGATTGATATCTGGACGATAGGGCTGATCGTCGCCAGCGTCGTGGCTGGCCTGACGCTGATTGCCGGTATTGTTTGCCTTGCGTTTTACCGGGAGGAGATAAAGGGATCTGCGGCATCCAAGGGTGACGCGTTGAATAGTCCCGCGCTCGAACGGACCGAGGGTGGAGACTGGCCGACAGTGCATGGTGACGGGAGTGGGGGAGCGCATCATTGAACAGGCAGACGATTTGATGAGGTCGCAACCCGATAATATCGCGAATGCGAAAGCCGCGGTGCGAGACGCATTCGCGGGTGTTACCCTGGGTGGGGGCGTCGGCCTCGCCGAGGCGCAGGCGCTTGACGATTATGCGAGCCATGACGTCCGCGCCGCATGTCGTGCTGGCGATGAGAAGAATGATTGGGCCGCGATCCCGCTGAAGGATCTCAACAGACATTCCGGCAGCCCCGCTTTCCTTGATGCTGAAGGAATGCGATTTCATCTGCCCGCCTATATGATCGCCGATCTCGATGGCGACTACAGGCACGAATTCGCACCCTATTTGCGCGGACGCCAGGAGACGTTTTCCTTACTGACCCCTTTGCAACGGAATGCCGTGGAAATGTATCTACGCGCCATCAGCGAGAAGGAAAACCTGCCGTCCTGTCAGGACGACATAGAGCGCGCGCTCGAAGAGTGGGTGGATAGTGCACGCTCCCCGGTGAGCGACTGAAGCGGATCGGGTCAATCCCCGGGAAGAGGTTGCCGTTTCTTCTCACACAAAGCCGGTTGCGGTTTGAACGCCGGCTTTCATTCATGCCGTAAGGCTTCTATCGGGCTCAGGCTCGCCGCCCGCCGTGCCGGGAAGTAGCCGAAAATCACCCCGATGGCCGCCGAAAAGGCGAAGGCGAGGAAGATGATCGACGGGCTGGTGACGAAAGGCACGTTGAGATAACCGACGACGGCATAAGCAAGGCCGAGGCCGGTGAGGATGCCGACAAGGCCGCCGAAGGCCGACAGCATGACGGCTTCCACCAGAAACTGCGTCAGTACCTGTTTTTCCAGTGCGCCGATGGCAAGGCGGATGCCGATCTCGCGGGTGCGTTCCGTCACCGAAACCAGCATAATGTTCATGATCCCTATACCGCCGACCAGAAGGCTGACGGCCGCGACCGCGCCGAGAAGCCCGGTCAGCAGCGTCGTCGTGCCGGTCATGGCCGAGGCGATCTGCGTCATGTCGTTGACGGTGAAATCATCCTCGCGGCCGATGCCGATGCGGCGGCGCTCGCGCAGCAGGCTCTGCAGGTCGCTCTGCACCTTGGCAGTCGAAACGCCATCCTGCGCCGAAACCATGATCGAGGAAATGGTGGTGGTGCCGCCGATGCGCCGCTGATGGATTTTCAGCGGCATGATGATCGTGTCGTCCTGATCGTCGCCGAGGCCTGACTGGCCTTTTCTGCCCAGCACACCGATGACGGGGCAGGAGATATTGCTGACGCGGATCGTCTGCCCCACCGGGTTTTCCGCGCCGAACAGTTCCTGCCGCACCGTTTCGCCGATGATGCAGCCGATCTGGCCGCCGCGATCTTCGGCGGGCTGGAAATCGCGGCCGAGCGCGATGGTCCAGTCCTGCGCGATCAGATAGTCGTTGGTGGTGCCGATAACGCTTGTCTGGTGGTTCTTGCCGCCGAAAATGACGGTTGCGGCGGAGCTGCGGTTCTGCGGTGCGACGGCACGGATGCCCGATATCTGGTTGCGGATGGCCTCGACATCGCGGTCATCGAAGCGCTTGGCTTCGGTGCTGGCCCTTCCGGGGCCGAACTGGCCGGGGCGAACGAACAGCATGTTGGTGCCGAGCCGCGAAAGCTCCGATTTCACCTGTTCGGTCGTGCCGTTGCCGATGGTGACCATGGCGATGACGGCGGCGACGCCGATGACGACGCCGAGCACGGTGAGGAAGGAGCGCAGGAGGTTGCGGCTGATGGCGCGCAGCGCAAGACGCGACGTTTCAAAGAACATCGGCGGTCTCCTTTTTGTCCGTCGCGCTGTCTGAAGCGAGATGGCCGTCGACGAAACGCAGGAGGCGTCCGGCATGGGCGGCGATATCTTCTTCATGGGTGACCATGACCACCGTTATGCCCCTGTCGCGGTTGAGTGCGGTGATCAGTTCCATGATTTCGACACTGGTTTTCGTATCGAGATTGCCGGTCGGCTCGTCGGCCAGAAGCAAAGCGGGGCGGGTGACGATGGCGCGGGCAATGGCCACGCGCTGCTGCTGGCCGCCGGAAAGCTCCTGCGTGGTGTGGTCCTCGCGGCCTTTCAGGCCCACCTGCGCCAGCGCCTCCATGGCGCGCGCACGCCGCTCCGAGGCCTTCATGCCGCGATAGATCAGTGGCAGCTCGACATTCTCCACCGCCGAGGTGCGCGAGAGAAGGTTGAAGCCCTGAAACACGAAACCCAGCATATGCCGGCGCAGCAGCGTCAGATGTTCGTTGTCGAAGCCGCTGGTCGGCACGCCCTGGAACAGATATTCGCCTGATGTCGGCACATCCAGACAGCCGATGATATTCATCGAGGTGGATTTGCCGGAGCCGGACGGCCCCATGATGGCGACGAATTCCTTCTCATGAATGGAGAGGCTGACGCCATCGAGCGCGCGGATGGTCGCTTCGCCGCGGCCATATTGCTTGACGACATCGCGGAATTCGATGAGCGGCGGCTGTTGCATGGGCTTGTCCTCCGTCAGCCGGCGTTGCGGGCCGTGGCGTCGGTAATCACCTGGTCATCGGCTTTCAACTCGCCCGATTTTACCACGGTATGCTGGCCGTCGGTGGAACCGGTTTCGATGGCGACGGAGACTGGCGTGTTGTTGCGCAGCACCCAGACCGTCCTTTTGCCGGCCGCAGCCGCCTGGCCGGCATCGCGGTTCTGCGAGCGGCCCATGCGCGGCGGGCGGAACAGGCTCATCAACCCGCCGCCACGGGAGGCGGATTCGCGCGGCGGCGTATAACGAAGCGCGGAATTCGGCACCAGCAGCGTATCCTTGATTTCCTCGACGATGATATTGGCGGTCGCCGTCATGCCGGGGCGCAGCAGCAGTTCCTCATTATCGACCGTCAATATGCCCTTGTAGGTCACGACGTTGGATACGGTTTCCGAGGCGAAGCGCACGGTCTCGATCTCGGCCGGAAAGCTGCGGTCGGGATAGGCGTCGACGTTAAAATTGGCCTTCTGACCGGTCTCGACCTTGCCGACATCGGCCTCATCCACCGAGACCTGCAATTCCATGTGGCGCAGATCGCCGGCGATGGTGAACAGCACCGGGGCATTGAGCGAGGAGGCGACGGTGGCGCCGGGATCGACGCTGCGGGTGAGGATGACGCCATCGATGGGCGAGACGATCTTGGCCTTGCCGAGATTGACTTCGGCAAGCCTCAGATCCGCTTCCGCCGAAAGCACGGTCGCCTCGTTGACTTCGAGCGTCGCGGCAGCCGCATCATGGGTGAACTGTGCGGCGTCCAGATCCTGCTGGCTGGAGACCCGGTTCTGCACCAGCGATTTCAGGCGCTCCATGGAGGTTTTGGCCGAACCGAGATCGGCGTGCGCCTTCAGCACATTGGCCTTGGCGGAGGCAAGCTTGGCGCGGGCGCTCTGGACATCGGCTTCGAGCTTGTTGGTATCCAGTTCCGCCAATACGTCCCCGGCCTTCACCGGGCTGTTATAGGTGACGTTGACCTTGCGCACGGTGCCGGAGAGTTCGCTCGATATATCGACCTGATCCGTCGGCTGAACCGAGCCGGTGGAGGTGACGATGACCGAGAGATCGCCCTGACGCGCCGTTTCGGTGGTGTAGCTATAGGCGACACCTGCCGCACGTGACTGATAATAATAACCGAGGCCCCCGCCAATCAGCACAATGGCTGCTGCGGCATAGAGATAGCGACGCGACTTTTTCTTGCGGCCGTTTCTGTTCGTTCCCAGAATCTCGCGCAGATCGGGCTGGCTGTTTTCGGTATCGCTGCCACTCGTATTGGCGTCATTCATTCTCGTCACCCGCAAAGTTCAAAATACTACAGAGGGTTGTCGCCGCTCTCCGGTTTGTCCGTCCATCTGTCGCTGTTGTATTCCTCTGATTGTGGGAAGTGACATAGCTTGCCCCAAGGGTGAAGTGAAAACTTGGTAATATTTATGATAGTTCTGGTCTGTTAGAGATAAATCCGGGAAGATCGATGCCATAAACGCGGCTGAGCTTTCAGCAGCGATAGTCAGGACGAAGATAGAATGAACGACAATGTGGTGAAGTTCCGCAAACCGGTGCCGCCGAAAAAGCCACGCGAACCGCTGGGACCGAAAGCCAGGAAGGCTTTGACGATTGCGGCTGTCATCGCGTTTTTTGTGGCGGTGTGGGGGTATTTCACATTGATGGGGCAGGGGTAGGCGCGTCTTTCGAGGGTACATGAACCGCGAATCTGCACGACCGGAAGCGCAGTCACCTCCTGCATCTGGGCGCTTTGCGACAATTGATGCCGCCAGTTATCTTCGGTCATTGAATAGAGCCGCCTCAGTACGGTCATTTAATCTTGATCGATTCCACGGTATTGTTCGGCATAGCAGTAGCGCCACGGTCGGGGGGACAAAATGGGGCGGGCGGTTTGGGCTATCGCAGTGGGAGTTTTGGTAAGTCTCGGCGCGTTTATGGTGCTTAGCCTGTTAGGCGTTGGGGTTGGCTGGTGGTTCTTAGACGCAATTGCCCCAACCGTATCCGGTGTGACCAAAAACACGAATACGGGAGAATGGGGGCGAATGCTTCTCTTGCCGTTGTCCATGACCGTGGGCATCGTCTGCGGAGCTCTCGTCTTTGACCCAGGTATGTCTAGCAAGACAGAGGCGATCGTGGTTTCGATCGTGTTTTTTCTTCTCGTATCTGTCTCCGGAATAAACTTCTGGTCGAATGACAGCCTGATAAACGTGAACGCTCAGTTGGTGATCGACGTTTTCTTGAGCATTTCTGCTCTGGCCGTCATCATCCTGCTGCTTCGGTGGGAACCAACGCGTCCGACGACGCTGGCTGTCCAGAGAGTTGCGTTATTCCTGATAACTGTCTTTGGGTTCGTCTTGCCCCTATTTTACGGAACAAGCCTATTGCTGCAGGGGATGGGTTTCGAAGGTGAGTTGAAAACGATCTCCGACTTTATCGGCTTCATCTCCGCCGCATTGGGACTGGCTGTGGCAGCCGCGCCAAATCTGTTAGCGAAGCGTAGCTGATCCTCACCCTTGCGACAGGTGTCGGCCCCCCTCATGAGGGGCTTATTGCAAACCGAATGAGTCCAGAGGTGCCAGACGCTGAGTTTCGGAGTCCTTGAGATAATCCGGACGTATCTGGCGTTGCAGAAAAGATGGCGACCCCTGCAGGACTCGAACCTGCGACCTACTGCTTAGAAGGCAGTTGCTCTATCCAGTTGAGCTAAGGGGCCGTCATGCCGGGCAATCGATACTCCGGCAAAAACTTTGATCGTCGTGTTTCAGTGCGTCCAGGGCTGGGTGCGGTTGAAACGGAAATTGTCGGTGTAGGAAACCACCTTGCGGGTCGCTTCCTTCGGCTGGATGACGCGGTATTCGATGCCCTTGCGCTGGGCATAGGCTTCGGCCTGTTCCTGCGTCTCGAATGTCAGCTTGAGCTGCTGCTTCATGTCGGAACTGGAGGTGTAGCCCATGATCGGATCGATCTTGCGCGGAACCTCGGCGTCGAATTCCAGAACCCAGACATTGATCTTCGCCTTGCCGGATTGCATGGCGGTTTTTGCAGGGCGGTAAATCTTCGCAGACATGTCGAAACTGCTCCGGTTGGACAGCGGGGCGAAACACCCCGAATTATTCATCACGTACCTGAATAGAATAACCAAATCGTGTCAGGAACGTTGAATTTGAAATGGACTGACTTCAGGTGAGAGTCAAGACGATTATCCCCTTGCCGTCCGATCCTGCGCCGCCGTTTCGAGGTTACGTTTTGCTCATCGGGGTCGTTGCCGAACAAAGATGAATTTCCCTGTTGCGGACTGCGGGTGAACCGTGTATTCCCCAGCCATCGCCTCGGCGGAGTGTAGCGCAGTCTGGTAGCGCATCTGGTTTGGGACCAGAGGGTCGGGAGTTCGAATCTCTCCACTCCGACCATTTTAAAGCAAAACATCAGCTTTCCGGCGTAACTTATTCCAAATAGCAGTGATTTATTCCGCGGACGGACCGGCCAGAGTGCTCTCCGCCGTGCCGATCGTCATGACATTGCCGCGCCATGCCACCGCGCTGCCGATCCAGCTTCGCGCCCAGACGACAGGCATGATCATGTCGCGGGCGATCATCGCCGGCAGCGTATGGAGCGATACCGGCCAGCGGTTGAGGGCCGCAAGTGCAAGTTCCGGCACATACATGAGGGCGAGGATGGCAAAGGCGGTTGCGGCGAGGTTTACATCCATCATGGCGGCGGCGGCGAGCGCGAAGAGGAGCGGGGGAAGTGCGCCGGTGAGGATTTCAGGCGCGAAATATTGCGGGAAGGTCACGCGTCGCAACCGCGCCCAGCGGGTCTGGCGCGACCAGATCTCGCTGGCATGGCGCTGGCCGAGAGGTTGTTCGAAGGGGGCGCAGACCAGATGCACCTTGCGGCCGGCGCTTCGCACCAGCTTCGTCGAGGCTGCGTCTTCTGCGATTTCAGCAGCCAGCGCGCGAATGCCGCCATTGTCTTCCAGAAACGGCTTGTTCCACAACATCGACTTGCCCTGTGCGAAACCCATGCCGATGGCTTCCGCCGCATATTGCCAGCGGCCCTGCGAGCCGTTGAGGAAGGCGCATTCCACATGCGCCCAGAAACCCGCAGGCCTTGACCCGAGCGGCGGCGAGCAGACGAGCCCGCTATCCTGCCGCCAGGCCGACATCATGGTCGCAATATAGGATTTCGGCATCAGCACGTTCGAATCGGCCAGAATCACCCATTCATGCCGGGCGGCCCGCCAGCCCTTGACGCAATTGTTCAGTTTCGGATTGGCGCTGATGCGGTCATCGCCAATGAGCAATTGCATGGAAACCGAGGGGAAGGCGGCTTGCGCTTTGCGAACTTCTTCGATCACCGGATCGAATTCATCGGCGACGCAGAACAGCAGCTCATAATCGGGCCAGTTGAGTTCGAAGGCGCGCGACAGCGTCAGGGGCGTGAAGTTCTCCACGCCGCGCAGCGGCACCACAAGCGAGACAGGCGGCTTTTGCCGGACAAGATCGTTTTCCGCGTCCCGTCTCGTCAGTCGCCAGCCGGCCAGAACGATGCCGAGAAGATTGAAGCCGAGGAGCAGAATTGCGCAAAGGGCAAAGACAGTTTCCATGCTGGCCAGTTCCACTCCCAAGCTTTTGGCGGTCTGCGCGCCAATCGATTCCATGGAATTCGTCTCTGCCGATTATAACGTTTGCGTGACAGTTACATGTCATCATCGGCCGGTGTGCAGGCTGCGCCGTGTATGGAAGTGTCGCAGAAGCCGCGCGCAAAAGAAAAGCCCTCCGCATAGAAGGGCCCAATCGTCATGACGGTCGATGAATTTTAGTGGACGTTCAGGATATGGGCATGACTGCTTGCGATGAGAAACGATTCCCGTGCTTTCTCGATGTCGCATCTGCCAGCGATGGCATCGAGGCAGTTCCTGCGCGCCTCTTCATATTCCGGCCCGTGTTCCTCGGGCCAACGGTACATCAGCATGTCCAGCGCCACCAGCGGGCTGTAGATTTCCACGGCGACGCACAGCGGCAGATGGATCGCCACCGGCTTCATCCACGAGGCGTGGTGACACGGCTCCGTTCTGTTAATCAGCATGTCATTCTCCTCCCTGTTTTACCTGCCTTGAAGGTCTTTCATTCTCCCATGCGCGAAATGCCCGCCTCACGAAATGGTTCCCGATCACCTAAAATGTGATCGATCAGGGGGTTCCAATTTTCCAAGATGAATGGAAGATGAACAAATAGATGAACCGGAGATGAACAAAACCGCCCTCAGGGCGTTGTTATGTCCATAAGAAGGAGAACGCATATGTTCAATTTGTCAGGCATTCAGGAAAGCTTCTTCGGAGACCGCATGGCCGGCGTATGCCAGGCAATCACGTCGGCTCTGGCCTTCGAATCGGGTCTCGAGAAGTCGCGCATTTCCGCAACCGTCGAAAATGATGTGATCTATCTGGAAGGCACGGCCGATTCGGTCGAGGCGATCGACATCGCCATCAACCTTGCCGCTTCCATTTCCAATTGCCGGATTCTGAGCCATATCGAGCCGGTCTACTGAATATTGCGCCAGCCGGGCGAAACCTCGTCCGGCTCATTCAGACGCAATAACGCGGCAACGTCATTTCCGGTTGCCGATTTGCGCGCTGCGAACCATATCGCCCGGCTTGATGCCATAGCGCTTCGCAGTGCCGCCATTCAGTTCAAGCACAAATTTTACTGGCCCGCGGGAGCTGATGATCGCTTCCGAATGCGGAACCGCGTTTTCGTGAATATGGGTAATGCGGCCGTCACGGCCAATGAAAAGCATGTCGAGCGGAATAAGCGTGTTCCGCATCCACATGGCGACGTCACGCGGCTCACCGAAATCGAACAGCATGCCGTTTTCAAGCGGCATGCTCTTGCGGAACATAAGGCCCTGTTCGCGCTGGGCATTGTTCAGCGCCAGTTCGGCAGTGAAATCGTGGCTCTTTCCCCCGGCGGTTTCAATCTGCAGCGGTTCGGAGGTGAATGTCTGCTGTTGCTGAGCCTGGGCGGCGGCGGCCAGCGTGAAAAAAAGAAGCGCCATAACGGCGCTTTTCACCATATGGGGCAGGGCGGACATCAATGCGACATCCCGACGGAAACCGGGTTGTCGGGGTGGATTTCCGCCGCCATCAGGCCCTTGTCGCCATCGCCGTAACGCACCAGAACCACCTGGCCGGGGCGAAGCTCCGTCAGGCCGAAACGGCGCAGGGTTTCCATATGCACGAAAATATCTTCCGTTCCTTCGCCGCGCGTCAGGAAGCCGAAACCCTTGGTGCGGTTGAACCACTTGACGATGGCGCGCTCAAGTCCGCTCGAAGGCGTTACCTGCACATGGGTGCGCACCGGCGGCAGCTGCGAGGGGTGAACGGCGGTCGACTGGTCCATGGACAGGATGCGGAACGCCTGGAAACCGCGGTCGCGCCGCTGGATGAGGGCGACGATGCGCGTTCCTTCAAGAATTGTCTGGTAACCGTCGCGGCGCAGGCAGGAGACGTGCAGCAGCACATCCTGTGTGCCGTTGTCGGGGACGATGAAGCCGAAACCC
The DNA here is from genome assembly GCF_001526505.1 of Agrobacterium sp. D14. Lineage (NCBI taxonomy): Bacteria > Pseudomonadati > Pseudomonadota > Alphaproteobacteria > Hyphomicrobiales > Rhizobiaceae > Agrobacterium > Agrobacterium sp. D14. The sequence goes on along the minus strand of NZ_ASXX01000052.1, from coordinate 204,900 downwards.
TTGGCGACATCGAACCACTTCACGACACCGGTAATTTCGGTCAGGTCCACGGCATCGCCCGAAAGGTCCTCGACATCGACTATCGTTTTCGATGACATCCTATCAGCCATATCCTGCCAACCCCTCGATTACGCGCCATACACCGGTCAACTGATTCCTGTGCGCCAGATTAACATCTTGGTAACGGTTTCACGCAAGCCCTAGTTTTTGATTTACGCAGCTGCTTTTATGTCGCCGTCCTTGTCCGGGGCTTGCCATCATGCGTTTAACGGCTCCGGACCCGTGTAATGGAGAGGAAGAAAATGCGGTATCTGCACACAATGGTTCGCGTCAAAGATCTTGGCGAATCACTGAAATTCTATGGCGACCTGCTGGGTCTTGAGGAAATACGCCGAATCGAGAACGAAAAAGGCCGATTCACTCTGGTGTTTCTTGCGGCGCGCGACGACATTGCTGCGGCGAAGGAAAACAAGGCGCCGTGTCTCGAACTCACCTATAACTGGGATACCGAGGATTATACCGGCGGCCGCAACTTCGGCCATCTGGCTTACGAGGTCGACAATATCTACGATTTCTGCGCCCGGCTTCAGCAGAACGGCATCGTCATCAACCGGCCGCCGCGCGACGGACACATGGCCTTCGTGCGCTCGCCGGATGGTATTTCCTTCGAAATTCTGCAGAAGGGCGAAAGCCTCGCACCAGCCGAACCGTGGATATCTATGCAGAATACCGGTTCCTGGTAGGGATTTTCCGGTGAGCAGCGGCGTTTTCGGGTGCTCTTGCCTTGTCCCGAGGGGATGAGGCATAGTCCGCGAATCGAAACGGCCAGTCCCGTTTTGGGGAAGCACACGCGCCCGTTCCCGTGCTGCTGTTGGAAATGCAAGATACGGAGGCCACCCATGACAACTGTCGAGAGCGCGAAAGGACGCCTGGTCCGTCAGCGTCTCGTCATCGCGGTTTCGCTGCTCGGGCTTTCCGGATGCGTTTCGGCGGTGACCGACGACGAGATGGCGGCGGCGACCAAAAAGCCGGAAATTTCCGCACAACAGAAGCCGCAGACCGCCGCTTCAACTGCCGCGGCCGGCGCGCAACAGGGACATTATGTGGATCCGGCCGTTGCATCGGCGACCGGAGCGGCCGCGCCAGCCCAGCCGCAGGCATCGGGCGGCCCGGCGCAGGCCTATGGCGCCGCCCCCGATATCGGCGGATTGACGACGCAGCCAACGGCGATCTCCGCAGGGACGACAAGCATTTATTCCACCGCATCTGCAGCAGCAGCGCCTGCCGGTGCCGCAGGGGCGCCGGGCATAGCCACTGCTGCGGGCGCTTCTTCCCAGAGAATCGTTCCTGCCGTCAGCAGCGTCTATTCGGCGCCGGTGCAGGCGGCGCAGCCGCAACCGGTGGCGGCGCCGGCTCAGGTCCCGCCAGCCGCACAGGCGCCGGCGGAACAGCACAGTGAAAATCGTCAGCCGGTTCCCGTACCCGTGCCGCAGTCGGCATCGGAACAGCTCGCGGCCGTTGCCGCGCAACCAGCCGTGGACGCCAGGGCGGGGGGCGAGGGGCAGGAAAGCGAGGGTAAGGGCGTGACGCTTGCGGCATTTTTCGCCGGTGCGGCCAAAAAGCGCCTGCCTAAAATGATTGAAAGCGGCACGGCCGGCAATACGCAGGTCGCCGCATTGCCCGGAGTTTCGGACGGGACGATGGGCATCGCCCTTTCCGGCCGTTCGATGATGTCCGACGAATTCGACGACGCCCATCTCGATGAGGAGGATGACCAGCCGACCGGCCTGATGAAGCTAGCCTCGCTCTCCGGTCTCACCCGCGTCGCCCCGAACGGGCTTTTCCTGCAGACGGACCGTGTCGAAGTCGGCTGTTTCAAGCCGGAACTGGTGCGGATGATCAAGGATGTGGAGCGCCACTACAACAGCCCGGCGATCGTTACCTCGGGCTATCGTCCGCCGAAGGGCATAAGGCAGGGCTCAAAGCACTATACCTGCGATGCCGCCGATATCCAGATCAAGGGCGTCTCCAAATGGGAGCTTGCCACTTATCTGCGTTCCCTGCCGGAACGCGGTGGCGTCGGCACCTATTGCCACACCGAATCGGTCCATATGGACACGGGTGAGCCAAGAGACTGGAACTGGCGCTGCCGGCGTACTGCCGCGCGCAAATGATCTCCTGATTGGATTTGCGGGAATATCAAATCCCATGATTTCCGGGGCTGAGACTTTCGACCTGAGGAACTATTCCAAGCGATTGAAAGCGACTGCCCGGTCATGCCGGGACGCTGGCACATGAGCCGGTGGCCCTAATCGCAGCGGCTGTTCTGAAATCCGGGCTTGCGGTGGATATCGTTATTTTACGCCCGGAGACTGCGGGCGAATCTTTTCCATTCCCGCCGGAGTTCGGTCACCTTCGGCGCTAACTCTTTGTGAAATATCAGAAAATTGTATTTGAAGGTGGTGAGAGCGCAGGGATTCGAACCCTGGACCTACTGATTAAAAGTCAGTTGCTCTACCGGCTGAGCTACGCTCTCCCGTGTCGGGGCTTGGCTGCCCTTCGGAAGTGCGCGGAACATAGGTAGAGCGATCCGTTCGGTCAACCCAAAAAAAGCGGTTTCGACAATCAATCCGGTTTTTTTTGTCGCACCCCCGAAAAGGTGATTGGAGAGAGGGGGCGGCTGGGGATAAAACCGGCTTCAGACATGTCGGCCGGACGGGTGAAATCCTTTTGCAGCAATGACATGCACGAAAATGAAGCGTGAAGTGCCGGCGAAGCTCGAGAATCGCGGCGGCTTTGCGGAATGCGGAGTTCTTTCTTGTCGATTGCCGATATTTCCCTGTTCAGCGCGCTTCTGGCCGGCGCTCTTTCGTTTCTGTCGCCCTGCGTTCTGCCGCTGGTGCCGCCTTATCTCTGTTATATGGCGGGTGTTTCGGTCGAGCAGTTCAGGACGGAAGATACCGCGCCGCGGCCGGAGATTCGCAGGGCCGTGCTGTTTTCGGCCTTCTTCTTCACGCTCGGTTTCGCCACGGTCTTCGTGGCGCTGGGGGCAGGCGCCTCGACGATCGGCACGCTTCTGCGCCAGAATCTCGACATTCTCGCCAAGATCGGCGGTTTCATCATCATTCTGATGGGCCTGAATTTCCTCGGCGTGTTCCGCATCGGCCTGTTTTCGCGCGAGGCGCGGTTTCAGGGGGCGGGCAAGCCGGCGACGCTGTCCGGGGCCTATGTCATGGGTCTTGCCTTCGCCTTCGGCTGGACGCCCTGCATTGGCCCGGTTCTGGGCGCGATTCTAGGCGTCGCCGCCGCGCGCGATACGGTTGGCGACGGTGCGGCGCTGCTTGCGGTCTATTCTCTTGGCCTTGCGGTGCCGTTCTGGATCGCGGCGGCGTTTTCCGGCTCCTTCATGCGTTTCCTCGTCCGCTTCCGCCGCCATCTCGGCCTCGTGGAAAAGCTGCTCGGCGTATTGCTGGTGCTGACCGGTCTCGCTTTCATGTCCGGTTTTATCACCAATGTGGCGATCTGGTTCCAGGAGACCTTTCCGATCCTGATGCAAATCGGCTAAGCCTCCCGCTGGAGTTGCTTGCGGGGGAAACATAGTGACGGATATCGTCGGATTGCTGTTACCGTTTTTCGGCCTGATATTCATCGGCTACGGGGCGGCGCGCATCACGAAGCAGCCGGTCGAGGCGATGGGCTGGCTGAACACCTTCATCATCTATGCGGCGCTTCCGGCGCTGTTTTTCAAGCTGGTGTCGAAAACGCCGGTGGAAGAACTGGCGCGGATGGATTTCGTCGCGGCCAGTCTCGCCTGCACCTATGGTATTTTCTTGGCTGTGTTCCTGATCGGCCGGTTCGTGCGGAAAAACAGCCTTGCCGAAACCACGATCCAGAGTTTCGCGGCAAGCTACGGCAATATCGGCTATATGGGACCGGGGCTTGCACTTCTGGCGCTTGGCGAAAAGGCGGCGGTGCCGGTGGCGCTGATCGTCTGTCTGGAAAACGCCGCCCATTTCATCGTCGCGCCGGCGATGATGGCGGTTGCGGGCGGCGACAAGCGCTCTCCGTCAAAGCTTGCGCTGGACGTGGCGCGCAAGGTCATCACCCATCCCTTCATCGTCTCCGTCATCGCCGGCTTTCTCGCCGCCTCGCTGTCATGGCAGCCGCCGGAAGCGGTGCAGCGGCTGGTGGACTATCTGGCGCAATCGGCGGCGCCCTGCGCATTGTTTGCCATGGGCGTGACGCTGGCGCTTCGGCCGATGAAACGGGTGCCGGTGGAAATCAGCTATATCGTGCCGGCAAAGCTGATCCTGCATCCGCTCGCCGCTTATCTCGTGCTCTCGTCGCTCGGGCGGTTCGAGCCGGTGTGGATCTATTCGGCCGTGCTTTTGGCCGCGCTGCCGACCGCGACGAATGTTTTCGTCATCGGCCAGCAATATCACGTCTGGCAGGAGCGGGCGTCGGCAACGATCCTGATCTCGACGGTGCTGTCGGTCCTCACGCTGACCGGCGTGGTTTATTTTATCCAGCCTTTTTAAAGCTGCCGAACAGCAGCGAGGGCAGGGCCTTCAGCCCGCGGCCCGGTTCGATGCCTTCGCGCATGACCATGCTTCTAAGCGTGCCGATGCCGGAAAGCACGTGCAGGCCCGCCGCGCGCGCCATCTGCACCGGCAGGAGGTCGGAAAGCAGAGAGCGGTTCAGGAGATCGACGCTCAGCGTGCGGCTATAGACATCCGCCCGCCGCCTGCGGTCGAAGCTGCTGCCGGCATCGGCCGCAATCGGCCGGTCGGAGACGGCGCTCAGCAATTCCGTCAGCGCGATGATGTCGCGCAGGCTGAGGTTCAGCCCCTGCGCGCCGATGGGCGGAAAACCATGTGCGGCCTCGCCGATCAGGGCGATGCGGCCCTTGCCGAAACGATGCGCCGTCATGGAAGAGAGCGGCCATGCCTGCACGCTGTCCTCGACGATGACGGCTCCCAGCATGGATTGCATGCGCTCCTCGACCCGGAGGCTAAGCGCTTCCAGCGGCAGCGCCGTCAATTCCTCCGCCTGTTGCGGGGTGACGACCCAGACGAGGCTGGAGCGGTTGCCGGGCAGGGGAACCTGGGTGAAAGGGCCGGTGGGGGTGTGGAATTCCGTCGAGACATTGCCATGCGACCGGCTATGGCCGAAGTTCAAAACAATGGCTGTCTGCGGATAGGACCAGGATTTGACGCCGATGCCGGCTGCATCCCGCACCATCGATTTGCGGCCATCCGCACCGATAAGGAAATCGGCGGAGAGCGTTTCGCCATTCGCAAGCGTCACCGTCACGCGGTCGTTGCCGATGTCGATTGTCTCGGCGGACGTGTCGAGGCGGGTAATATTGTGTTCCTGCCCGACCGCTTCGCCCAGAACGCCGAGCAAAGCCTCGTTGGGGATGTTCCAGCCAAAGGCGTCCAGCCCGATTTCGGACGAACGGAACTGCACGGTGGGTGCACGCAGCAGGCGGTCGGTGCCGTCGATGATCTGCATGGTGGAAAGGCGTGCGGCCGAAGGCGCGATGCGCGACCACAGGCCGAGACGGTCCATGAAGCGGATGGACTGGTCCATCAGCGCCGTGGTGCGCTGGTCCTTCCTGTCGCTGGAAGGCGCAATGAGCGCCACGTGGCGGCCCGCCCGCGCCAGCGCGATGGCCGCGATCTGGCCCGCAAGTCCCGCTCCGGTGATGGCGATATCGAAGTGTCTCATGGTCCTGATCCGTTGTTATTTCCAAAGCATCATAAAGGCTTTGGTCGGGTAAATCCACTTCGGTCCCGGAACATCCGGTTGTGAAGATTCGTTGGTTGTGCCGCGATATTAGTCTTAGGATAAGCGGATTGAGCCGGTTGCAAAGCGTGGTGAATGGCCGCATACCGGAATGAACAGGCGGATGAAAAAATGGGGCACAGACGCTGACTATGAAAATTTTCAACTATAAGCGTGTTCCCTACGCGGAAATCCGCGCCTTTTCCGTCCATATGCTCACGGCTTCCGGTTCGTTCCTGGCTTTTCTCGGCGTGGTCGCCGCAGCCGAACACCGTTTCGTCGACATGTTCTGGTGGCTGGGGCTTGCGCTTCTGGTGGATGGCATCGACGGTCCCATCGCCCGCAAGGTCAGGGTGAAGGAAGTGCTGCCCAACTGGTCCGGCGATACGCTCGATAATATCATCGACTATGTTACCTATGTGCTGCTGCCCGCCTTTGCGCTTTATCAGAAGGGCATGATCGGCGAGCCGTTGTCCTTCGTGGCCGCCGGCATGATCGTGGTGTCGAGCGCCATTTATTACGCCGATATGGGCATGAAGACGGACGAATATTTCTTCTCCGGCTTTCCGGTGGTGTGGAACATGGTGGTGTTCACCCTGTTCGTCATGGACGCCAGCGCCACCACGGCGATGATCGTCGTTACCGTTTCGGTGTTTTTGACATTCCTGCCGATCAACTTCCTGCATCCGGTGCGGGTGAAGCGATTGCGGCCGCTCAATCTCGCCGTGGTCTTCATCTGGTGCGCGCTTGGCGGTTATTCGCTGCTGATGCATTTCGAAACCCCGACCTGGGCCGTGATCGGCTTTGTGGCGAGCGGCATCTATCTTTATTGCATCGGTGGAATATTGCAGTTTTTCCCCTCGCTCGGCGCGAAATAAGAAAAGGGTAAAGCCGTTTATTGCTTGTGCAAATTGCATTTAAGCGGCTTCTTTTTCAGTTGTGCGCAGCAGCAAAACCGTTATCAATAAGTTCTGATCGCGTATCATTGCATACTTTTTGGTGCGGGATTGGGAACAATTACCGCAACCGTTTGAAACGCCTCGAAGAAGGCATGACGGTTGGTGAGAGAGGGAACTCGTGACTGGAACTTTGGCGCCGGAGGCCGTGCCTCTCCTGTCCGTTCGCAAGCTGACCAAGCTGTTCGGCAATTTCGCCGCCTGCAACGGCATCGATCTCGATATTGCGCCGGGCGAAATCCACGCGCTTCTGGGGGAAAACGGCGCGGGCAAATCCACGCTCGTCAAGATGCTGTTCGGCGTTCTCGCACCGACCGAGGGCGATATTATCTGGCAGGGCCAGCCGGTTTCCGTCGGCTCACCCAGTGAGGCCCGCCGGCTCGGCATCGGCATGGTCTTCCAGCATTTCTCGCTGTTCGAGGCGCTGACCGTTGCTGAAAACATCGCCCTGTCGCTCGATCCGAAAATTTCATTGAAGGAAATCGCCGGGCAAGCGGAAACGCTGTCGCGCGCCTACGGTCTGCCGCTCGATCCCAATGCGCATGTGGCCGATCTTTCGGTCGGCGAGCGCCAGCGCATCGAGATCGTCCGCGCTTTGCTACAGAATCCGCGCCTCATCATTCTCGACGAGCCGACCTCGGTGCTGACGCCGCAGGAGGCCGATAAGCTGTTCGAGACGCTGGAGAAGCTGAAGGCCGAAGGCCGCTCCGTGCTTTATATCAGCCATCGTCTCGAAGAGGTGCAGCGTATCTGCGACCGCGCCACCGTTCTGCGCCACGGCAAGGTGACGGGCACCTGCGATCCGCGCAGGGAAACGCCGGCATCGCTGGCGCGCATGATGGTCGGCAGCGATGTCGCAAGCGTTTCGCGGGCCACGGGCGAGGCGCTGGGTGCGCCGCAGATCGAGGTCATGGGGCTTTCGGTCGCGCCGCGAACGCCTTTTGCCGTGGCGTTGAAATCGATTTCCATGACCGTGCGCGCCGGCGAGGTGCTGGCGATTGCCGGCGTTGCCGGAAACGGGCAGGGCGAGCTGTTCGATGCGCTTTCGGGCGAATATCCGGTCTATAATAACGATGCAATCCATCTGCGCGGCAAGCCGGTCGGCCGTATCGGCATCAATGGCCGCCGGCTGATGGGCGCGGGTTTCGTACCGGAAGAGCGCCACGGCCACGCCGCGGTTCCCGGCTTGAGCCTTTCCGACAATCTGCTGCTGGCGCGGGCGCGCTCCGACCGCAAGGCGTTTCTGACCGGCGGTTTCCTGCGCATCGTGCGTGGCTCAGTCATTAAGGCGGCGGCGCGGCGTATTTCGGAAACCATGGATGTGCGCAAAAGCGGGGCCGATCCGCTGGCCGGGTCGCTGTCCGGCGGCAACCTGCAGAAATTCATCGTCGGGCGCGAGCTTGACCGCCAGCCTGCCGTGCTGGTGGTCAATCAGCCGACCTGGGGCGTGGATGCCGGCGCTGCGAGCCGCATTCGCCAAGCGCTTGTCGACCTTGCCAAAGCGGGCTCGGCGGTCATCGTCATCAGCCAGGATCTCGATGAAATATTCGAAGTCGCCACCAATATCGCTGTCATCTCCGACGGCAAGCTGTCAGAGACCCATCCGTGGAAGACATGACGCTTGAAAAGATCGGCCTGCTGATGGGCGGCATCCACACACATTCGGGAGCCGCCCAGCATGCGCATTGAGCTTGAAAAACGGGCAGGGGTCTCGAGGCTTTTCACGCTGCTTTCGCCGCTTCTGGCGCTCACGCTGACGCTGCTCGTCGGCGCCATCATGTTCGCCATGCTCGGCAAGAACCCGCTGGACGCGCTTTACGCCTTTTTCGTCGAGCCGCTTTTGGAAGTCTGGTCGCTGCACGAGCTGGCGATCAAGGCCGCACCGCTGATCCTGATCGGCGTCGGCCTGTCGATCTGTTATCGCTCCAATAACTGGAACATCGGCGCGGAGGGGCAATTCACCATCGGCGCGATCACCGGCTCCATTCTGCCGGTGCTTTATCCCGACTGGCATTCGCCGCTGCTTTTGCCTTTGATGCTGGTGATGGGCGCCGTGGGCGGCGCGCTTTATGCGGGTATTCCCGCACTTTTGAAGACGAAGTTCAACACCAACGAAATCCTCGTCAGCCTGATGCTGGTCTATGTCGCGCAGCTTTTCCTCGACTGGCTGACGCGCGGCATCTGGCGCGATCCGGGCGGCTACAACTTCCCGCAGACAAAGCCCTTCAACGACAGCGCCGTTCTGCCGGAAATGCTGGCTTCGGGCCGGGCGCATTGGGGTTTCGTTTTCGCCATCGTCGCGGCCATCGCGCTGTGGTTCATGATGCGCTACATGCTGAAGGGCTTCGAGGTCACCGTGCTCGGCCAATCGGCGCGGGCAGGGCGCTTCGCCGGTTTTTCCTCCAGCCGCATGGTGTGGTTTTCGCTGCTGCTTTCCGGCGCGCTGGCGGGGCTTGCGGGCATATCGGAAGCTTCCGGCTCCATCGGCCATCTCCAGCCCAGCATTTCGCCGGGTTACGGCTTTACCGCCATCATCGTCGCCTTTCTCGGTCGTCTCAATCCGCTCGGCATCATCCTTTCCGGGCTGGTGCTGGCGCTGACCTATCTCGGCGGCGAGGCGGCCCAGCTTTCCATCGGCGTCTCGGACAAGGTGACGCGCGTGTTTCAGGGGCTGATGCTGTTCTTCGTGCTCTCCTGCGATACGCTGATCTTCTATCGCATCAGGGTGATCTTTTCCGGCAAGGCGCATCGTAAAGAAGGAGCGGCATGATGGATATGCTTCAGGCCATTCTCCTCACCGTCATCACCGCCGCCACGCCGCTCGTCATCGCCGCTTCCGGCGAGCTGGTGACGGAGCGCTCCGGCGTCCTCAATCTCGGTGTCGAGGGCATGATGATCATGGGTGCGGTCTGCGCTTTCGCGGCCGCGCATATGACCGGGTCTCCCTATCTCGGCATTCTGGCCGGCATTGCCTCGGGTGCGATTTTCTCGCTGCTCTTCGGTTTCCTGACGCTGACGCTCGTTGCCAATCAGGTGGCGACGGGCCTTGCGCTCACCATTCTCGGCCTCGGCGTCTCGGGCATGCTGGGTGAAAGTTTCGTCGGCCTGCCGGGTGTGAAACTGCAGCCCATCGTCTTTCCGCTGCTGTCGGACATTCCTTTCTTCGGTCCGTTGCTGTTCCGGCAGGATTTGATCTTCTACCTCTCCATCGCGCTTGTCGCCGGTATCGGCTGGTTTCTGTTCAAGAGCCGCACGGGCCTGAAAATCCGCGCCATCGGCGACAGTCACGCCTCGGCCCATGCGCTCGGCATCAATGTCATCCGCACCCGTTATCTCGCCGTCATGTTCGGCGGTGCCTGCGCGGGGCTTGCCGGTGCGCAGCTGTCGCTGGTCTATACGCCGCAATGGGTGGAAAACATGTCGGCCGGGCGCGGCTGGATTGCGCTGGCGCTCGTCGTCTTCGCTTCGTGGCGCCCATGGCGGGTGCTGGCGGGCGGTTACCTGTTCGGCGCCGTCACCATCGGCCAATTGCACGCGCAGGCCTTCGGCATCGGGGTGCCGTCGCAATTGCTTTCGGCGCTGCCCTATCTCGCAACTATTGTCGTGCTGGTCATCATCTCGCATAATCGCCGCACGACCTTGATCAATACTCCGGCGTCGCTTGGCAAATCCTTCGTGCCGGACAGGTGAAGCATTCTCACGTCTCCAAACCAACAGGGGTAAAAATGAAAAAACTGGTCATCGCACTCGCCGCTTCGGTTGCGGCTCTCGGCGGCATCGTTTCCTCGGCGGAAGCCGCCGACGCCAAGAAGGTCTGCTTCATCTATGTCGGTTCAAAGACCGACGGCGGCTGGACGCAGGCGCATGATATCGGCCGTCAGGAACTGCAGGCGCATTTCGGCGACAAGATCGAAACGCCGTTCCTCGAAAGCGTTCCGGAAGGTCCGGATGCCGAACGCGCCATCGAGCGCATGGCCCGCTCGGGTTGCGAACTGGTGTTCACCACCTCCTTCGGCTTCATGGATGCGACCGTGAAGGTGGCCCAGAAGTTCCCCAAGGTGAAGTTCGAACACGCCACCGGCTTCAAGACCGCCGAAAACGTCGCGACCTACAATTCGCGCTTCTATGAAGGCCGCTACATTCAGGGCCAGATCGCCGCGAAGATGTCGCAGAAGGGTCTCGCCGGCTACATCGCCTCCTTCCCGATCCCGGAAGTGGTGATGGGCATCGACGCCTTCGTGCTCGGCGCGCAGTCCGTCAATCCCGACTTCAAGGTGAAGGTCGTCTGGGCCAACACCTGGTTCGACCCCGGCAAGGAAGCCGATGCCGCCAAGGCGCTGATCGACCAGGGCGTCGACATTCTGACCCAGCACACCGACACCACCGCGCCGATGCAGGTTGCGGCCGAACGCGGCATCAAGGCCTTCGGTCAGGCTTCCGACATGATCGCGGCCGGTCCGAAGACGCAGCTTACCGCCATCAAGGACACCTGGGGCGCTTATTACATCAAGCGCACGCAGGCTCTTCTCGATGGCACCTGGAAGTCCGAATCCGTCTGGGACGGCCTGAAGGACGGCATCCTGACCATGGCGCCCTACACCAACATGCCTGACGACGTGAAGAAGATGGCCGAGGATACCGAAGCCAAGATCAAGTCGGGCGAGTTGCACCCCTTCACCGGCCCGGTGAAGAAGCAGGACGGTTCGGAATGGCTGAAGGCGGGTGAAAAGGCCGAGGACGGCGTTCTGCTCGGCCTCAACTTCTACGTCGCCGGCGTGGACGACAAGCTGCCGCAATAACGGGACTTTCCATTCCCGCCGATAACAGGCCGCGCATGAAATTCATGTGCGGCCTTTGTTATTTTCATATGTTTTACGCCGTGGACGAAGTTTGCCTTTGCTTTTCAGGCGACTTGATGTTTTTCACTATATTCTGACTTGAGATATACACGTCTGGCGCGATTTTTAAGATCGCCAACCGAACGGAAGGACATGGCACTTGCAGCGCGGAATGCTCGATGCGGCGATCGGTTTTCGAAAGCTGCGGACAAATCATGCACAGGTCGTTCACAAACTCGGTCTCGATATCGTGTCCGGCACCTTCAAGACGGGCGATATCCTGCCGGGCGATGCCGAGCTGATGGAGCGGCTGAAAGTGTCGCGCACAGTGCTGCGCGAAGCGATGAAGACGCTGACCGCCAAGGGCATGATTTCCCCCAAGGCGCGTATCGGCACCCGGGTGACGGAGCGCGAAAGCTGGAACATGTTCGACAGCGAAGTGCTGCTCTGGCATTTCGAGGCGGGCGTCAGCGATGAATTCCTGCTGCATCTTTACGATATCCGTCAGGCTTTCGAGCCCTATGGCGCAGGGCTTGCCGCCATCAGGGCAAAGGACGCCGATATCGCCAAGCTCGCCGCTTATGCCAACGAGATGGGCAATACCGCCTATTCCAAGGAAAAGCGCGCGCTTGCGGATATGAATTTCCATGTCCTCATCACCGAAATGTCCGGCAATCCGTTCATGCGCACCGTCGGTTCGCTGATAAAGGCGGCTCTGGTGGGCATTTTCCGGATGAGTAACCCGGAAACCGATCCCAATGAGATTTCCGACGTGTCCGCCTCCCACCTGCGGCTCGTGGAGGCGTTTCGCCTGCGCGATGAGGCCGCAGCGCGCCGCGAGATGGAAAGGCTGATCGAAAACGGCCGCCAGCAGGTGCTGGAATTCACTGCCCGCAACCCCCGGCGATAAATCACACCGCGGGAGCGGGATGCGATCCCGTTCCAATCACGTTTGATGAAAATCGGTGCGGAAATTTGGTGCAGATTTGCATGGTTTCTTAAGTGGGCCGCCGTTATAGCAATTCCGGAATGAAATTACCGATGCGCCCGTTCGTTTTGCCGGACGGCGTGAAGTCAAACATATGCCGCCGTCCTGGCCGCCTCGCGGCCGGTGACTGGGTGTTGGAGGTCTTATGGAGCGCAGCTCTCTAGCCGTTATTCTCGCAGCGGGCGACAGCACGCGCATGAAATCGTCGAAATCCAAGGTGTTGCATCCGGTCGCCGGGCGTCCGATGATCAGCCATGTGGTCGAGGCGGTGGCTGGATCTGGCGTCGGCACGGTGGCGCTGGTGGTCGGGCGCGATGCTGACAATGTCGCTGCTGCCGCAAGTATGAAGGGCCTTCAGGTCGAAGCTTTCCTGCAGACGGAACGCAAGGGCACCGGCCATGCGGTTCTTGCCGCACGCGCAGCCATCGAGCGCGGTTTCGACGATCTCATCGTTGCCTATGGCGATGTCCCGCTCATCACTTCCGCAACGCTCGACCGGGCGCGTGAGGCGATTGCCGCCGGTGCCGATGTCGCCGTCATCGGTTTCCATACCGACCGCCCGACCGGTTACGGCCGGCTTCTGGTCAAGGATGGCGAACTTGTCGCTATCCGCGAGGAGAAGGACGCGACCGATGCGGAGCGTAAGGTTACCTGGTGCAATAGCGGATTGATGGCCATCAACGGCCGTAACGCGCTGGACCTGCTCGACCGGATCGGCAACAGCAATGTGAAGGGCGAATATTATCTGACCGATGTGGTCGAGATCGCCCGTTCCCTCGGCCGCCGCGCCGTCGCCATCGATGCGCCCGAAACGGAACTGGTCGGCTGCAACAACCGCGCCGAACTGGCCTTTATTGAGAAGCTCTGGCAGGAACGCCGCCGCCACGAACTGATGGTGGACGGCGTTTCGATGATTGCGCCGGAAACCGTCTTTCTCTCCTATGACACGAAGATCGGTCAGGACGTTTTGATCGAGCCGAATGTCGTCATCGGTCCCGGCGTCACCATCGAGCCGGGCGCCGTCATCCATGCGTTTTCGCATCTGGAAGGGGCGCATGTCGCCGAAGGTGCGGCCGTCGGTCCCTATGCGCGGCTGCGTCCGGGCGCGAACCTGCACGCTAACGCCAAGGTGGGCAATTTCTGCGAGGTCAAGAAGGCGGAGATCGGCGAGGGTGCCAAGGTCAACCATCTGACCTATATCGGCGATGCATTCATCGGTGCGGGCAGCAATATCGGTGCGGGCACCATCACCTGCAATTACGACGGCTACAACAAGGCCGAAACGCGGATCGGTGCGAACAGTTTTATTGGTTCGAACTCGTCGCTGGTCGCTCCTGTCACCATTGGAGAGGGGGCCTATATCGCCTCCGGCAGCGTGATTACCGATGACGTGCCTGATGATGCCCTAGCGTTCGGGCGCGCGCGGCAGGAGATGAAGCCGGGCCGGGCGACCGTTGTGCGCGAGCGGGCGAAGGCGCTGAAGGAAGCGAAGAAAAAGTCGTCCTGACGGACGTTACCAAACGATACCGAAAGTGACCGGCGGCGTAATTGCCGATTTCAGGGAAACGGTTAAAGCATTTCCAGTAAAAGTGTGCAGCGGTTTTACGTCCGGAAATGCGTCAGAACAAAAAGGTGGAGTATTTTTGCATTTCAGGGAAATGCGAAAATACTCTGGAAGTTTCGGCGAAGAGATCGCCGTCTGGAGAAATATATGTGCGGAATTGTCGGAATTGTCGGAACCCAGCCCGTTGCTGAACGGCTTGTCGATGCGCTGAAGCGTCTCGAATATCGCGGTTACGATTCGGCTGGTGTCGCCACCATCGACAATGGCGCGATGGACCGCCGCCGGGCGGAAGGAAAGCTTTTCAACCTGGAGAAGAGACTTTCGGAAGAGCCGCTGCCGGGCGTGGTCGGCATCGCTCACACCCGCTGGGCGACCCATGGCGTTCCGAACGAAACCAATGCCCATCCGCATTTCGTCGACGGCGTCGCCGTCGTCCACAATGGCATCATCGAAAACTTCGCCGAACTGCGTGAAGAGCTGACCGCCGGGGGCGCGAGCTTCACCACCCAGACCGATACCGAAGTGGTGGCGCAGCTTCTGGCGAGATATACCCGCGAGGGTCTCGGCCATCGTGAAGCGATGTTGAAGATGCTGAACCGCGTGACGGGCGCCTATGCGCTGGTCGTCATGTTCAAGGACGATCCCGGCACGCTGCTTTCGGCGCGCTCCGGCCCGCCGCTTGCCGTCGGTTACGGTCGAGGCGAAATGTTCCTCGGGTCCGACGCCATCGCGCTGTCGCCCTTCACCAACGAGATCACCTATCTGGTGGATGGCGACTGCGCCATCGTGACCCGGCAGGGTGCGGAAATCATCGATTTTTCCGGCAAACCGGTGAAGCGCGAGCGGCAGATTTCGCAGGCGACGGCCTATGTGGTCGACAAGGGCAACCACCGCCACTTCATGGAAAAGGAAATCTACGAGCAGCCGGAAGTCATCTCTCATGCGCTCAGCCACTATGTGGATTTCGCCTC
The DNA here is from genome assembly GCF_001526505.1 of Agrobacterium sp. D14. Classification (NCBI taxonomy): domain Bacteria; kingdom Pseudomonadati; phylum Pseudomonadota; class Alphaproteobacteria; order Hyphomicrobiales; family Rhizobiaceae; genus Agrobacterium; species Agrobacterium sp. D14. Next base: position 189,796 of record NZ_ASXX01000052.1, on the reverse strand, counting down.
CAAGACCGTGAAGCAGGCCGACACGGCCATCGATTTCGCCAAGCTTTCCGGCCTTGCCATTTCCGCCTGCGGCACGGCCTATCTGTCGGGCCTGATCGGCAAATACTGGTTCGAGCGTTATGCCCGTCTGCCGGTGGAAATCGATGTCGCCTCGGAATTCCGTTACCGCGAAATCCCGCTCGTTCCCACGCAGGCTGCGCTGTTCATTTCGCAATCGGGCGAAACCGCCGATACGCTGGCGGCCCTGCGCTATTGCCAGCAGGAGGGGCTGAAGATCGGCGCGGTGGTCAACACGCGTGAATCCACCATGGCGCGCGAATCCGATGCGATCTTCCCGATCCTTGCCGGTCCGGAAATCGGCGTCGCCTCCACCAAGGCCTTCACCTGCCAGCTTGCCGTGCTCGCTTCGCTTGCCGTTGCCGCCGGAAAAGCACGCGGTACGGTCACGCCCCAGCAGGAAACCGAACTGGTTCGCCATCTGACCGAGATGCCGCGCATCATGAGCAAGGTTCTCAACAGCATCCAGCCACAGATCGAAGCGCTGTCGCGCGATCTGTCGCGTTTCAAGGACGTGCTTTATCTCGGCCGCGGCACCAGCTTCCCGCTGGCGCTGGAAGGCGCGCTGAAGCTCAAGGAAATCTCCTATATCCACGCCGAGGGTTATGCCGCCGGCGAGCTGAAGCATGGACCTATCGCGCTGATCGACGAGAACATGCCGGTCATCGTCATCGCGCCGCATGATCGCTTCTTCGAAAAGACCGTTTCGAACATGCAGGAGGTCGCCGCGCGCGGCGGCCGCATCATCTTCATCACCGATGAGAAGGGGGCCGCCGCTTCCAAGCTCGACACCATGGCGACGATCACGCTGCCCAATGTCGATGAGCTTATTGCGCCGATGGTCTTTTCGCTGCCGATCCAACTGCTTGCCTACCACACCGCCGTCTTCATGGGCACGGACGTGGACCAGCCGCGCAATCTGGCGAAATCGGTAACGGTGGAATGATCATCCGGCCGGAGCGTCAGGGCGATGAAGAGGCGATCACTCGCGTTACGGAAGATGCTTTCCGTAACGTCGATTATAGCGACAAGACGGAACATCTGATCGTCGAGCGGTTGCGCAGGGCGGGTGCGCTCACCGTTTCAATGGTTGCCGAGGATAGCGAAGGCATCATCGGCCATGTCGGTTTTTCGCCGGTGACGCTTACCAGCGGCGAGACCGGCTGGTTCTGCCTCGCGCCGCTTTCCGTGACACCGGAACGGCAGGGGCAGGGCGTCGGTTCAAAGCTGGTGCGGGACGGGCTTGCCGTTCTGGAGCGTCTGAATGCTTCCGGCGTGGTCGTCGCGGGCGATCCGGACTACTATGGCCGCTTCGGTTTTCGCCATGTCGATGGGGTGAATGCGGAAGGGATTCCTGACGAATATTTCACAGTTCTTCGCTTGCATGGTGGAACTCCATCCGGCATTGTCGGTTTTCATCCGGGTTTCGATGGCGACAACGCTTAATTCCGAACGGTAAATGACCGATATTCCAGTCAAAATTTCATTCGCAGCCCGGCTGCGCAATAGTTTCCTCACGGGCGTTCTGATCCTTGCGCCCGTCACCATCACCATGTGGCTGGTGTGGAGCTTCCTGCAATGGGCCGATAGCTGGGTGAAGCCCTATATTCCGGCCCGTTACGATCCCGAGCAATATTTCGATGTGGCTATTCCCGGTTTCGGCCTGCTGATCGCTGTCATCGGCATCACCCTCATCGGTTTTCTCGGCAATAACCTCATCGGCAAATGGATTTTCGGCGTCGGCGAATCCATCCTCAACCGCATGCCGCTGGTGCGGCCGATCTACAAGAGCATCAAGCAGCTGTTCGAATCCGTTCTGAAGGAGCATTCGAACTCCTTCAAGAAGGTCGGCCTGATCGAGTTTCCGTCATCCGGCACCTGGGCGATGGTCTTCGTCGCCTCCGAGGCCAAGGGCGAGCTTGCCCATCGTTTCAACGAAATGGGCCAGCAGATGGTCGCCGTCTTCCTGCCGCCGACACCGGTGCCGACGGCCGGCTTCCTGCTGTTCGTGCCGAAAGACAAGATCGTGATGCTGGACATGACGCCGGAAGATGCGGCGAAACTGCTGATATCCGGCGGTCTGGTGGCCCCGGATTTCAAGCCGCCGAAGATGATCGCGCCGGTTTGACGGTTAGAGAACGCCGAGGATGTCCGTCTGCGAGAAGTCGTTGCCGACATAAAGCAGGGGGCAGCCCTCGGTTTTCGCCAACTCGTAGGCAAAGCAGTCGCCGAAATTCAGTCCGGCGGGATGAATGCCCTTGCCCCAGATGCGGTAAGCTTCGGAAACGCCACGCGCCGATTTGGGGGTAACGGGTCTGATTTCGGCGCTCAGACCTTCAATCAGCATCTCTAGTTCCCGGCTGCGGTCGCGCCGCTGCGCCACGATCATGGTTTCCGCAAGCGTACCGGCGGAAATGAGCAGAGGTTCATCCGTTTCGAGAGCTGCGGCGCAGGTATCCGCTTTGGGTTCATTAAGCAGGATCGCCATCAGAGCCGAAGTATCGATAACGATCATTTCGGAAGGCCGTGCGCGTCATAGAGAAAATCCTGACTATGCGCGGCATCCGGGCCATCATCGGCTTTGTTGGCGACAATCGCGCGCACTTTTGTAAGCGCGGCCCTGCGGGATGTCTTATCCGCCACGGCGGTGACCGGAACCAGCCGCACGGCTGCGTGGCCATGACGGGTGAGAATGACCTCATCACCGGCTTCGGCGCGGCGCACCAGTTCGGTAAGCTGACTTTTTGCATCCGTCACGGATATCTGCACGGCTAACCTCAAGTGTTAAAGTTAGCATTAGATTAGTCCATTCAATGGACCATATCAATCCTCGTCATCCAGATCATCCACTTCCGTACCGGTGGTCGTGGCGTGGAATACGGGAACGAAAAGCCGCATATAGACCAGCCGCACGCTCCAGCCTTCTTCCAGCGCCTGGCTCCAGGCCTTCTTGCGGCCGGGCTTTTTGAACGCCTTGCCGATGGCCTTTTTTTCGCTCTTCGCAAATGTCTCGGGTTGCAGGATATTCTGCGGCGAACAGAGCGCGTAGCCCTTGCGGAAGGCGGGTGGCGGGCGGCGGGGATCGATCATGTTCATGGGCGTTCACTTTCAGCCAGCGTGCAGGAAGCGGATCGCTTCGTCGCGGCGGTGCAGGTAGAGCAGGGTGCGCAGCGCATTGCCGCGCGGGCCTGTGAGTTCGGGGTCGCGCTCGATGACGTAGGCTGCGTCCTTGCGGGCGATTTCGAGAAGATCGGCATGGGCCTCGAGGCTGGCGATGCGGAAGCCCGGCGTGCCTGATTGCCGGGTGCCGAGGAGTTCGCCTTCGCCGCGCAGCTTCAAATCCTCCTCGGCGATCAGGAAGCCGTCCTCGCTGTCGCGCAGGATGGAGAGCCGGGCGCGACCGTTTTCGCTGAGCGGGCCTTTATAGAGCAGGATGCAGGTGGAGGCCTCGTCGCCGCGGCCCACACGGCCGCGCAGCTGGTGAAGCTGGGCGAGGCCGAAACGTTCGGCGTGTTCGATGACCATGATCGTCGCATCCGGCACGTCGACGCCGACTTCCACTACGGTCGTCGCCACCAGAAGCCGGGTTTCGCCGTTCTTGAAGGCAAGCATGGCCGCATCCTTCTCCGGGCCGCTCATGCGGCCGTGGATGAGGCCGATATTGGCGCCGAGCATCTGCGAGAGAACCGCATGCCGCTCCTCTGCCGACATCAGGTCGGATTCTTCCGTTTCCTCCACCAGCGGGCAAATCCAGTAGGCCTTCTTGCCATCCTTCAACGCGGCGCGCAGTCGCTCGACGATGTCGCCGATCCGCTCAGTCGGGATCGTCACGGTCTGGATGGGTTTGCGGCCGGCGGGTTTTTCGGTGAGCTTGGAGACATCCATGTCGCCAAAGGCGGCCAGAACCAGTGTGCGCGGAATGGGTGTGGCGGTCATGACCAGCATATGCGGCGTGATGCCCTTGGCGGTGAGGCGCAGGCGCTGGTGCACGCCGAAACGGTGCTGTTCGTCCACCACGGCAAGCACGAGGTTCCTGTAACTCACGCTGTCCTGAAACAGCGCATGGGTGCCGATGACGATCTGCGCTTCGCCGGAGGCGACGCGCTCCTCGATCTCGCGGCGCTCCTTGCCCTTGGTGCGGCCTGTGAGCACTTCGACGGTAATGCCGGCTGCCTGAGCGAGTTTGGATATGGTGGCGTAGTGTTGCCGGGCAAGGATTTCGGTCGGGGCCATCAGCACCGCCTGTCCGCCGGCCTCCACCGCCGTTGCCATGGCCATCAGCGCCACCAGTGTCTTGCCCGCACCGACATCGCCCTGCAGCAGCCGCAACATGCGGTCTTCGCCGGCCATATCTGTCAGGATATCCTTGACCGCAGCGCTTTGGCTCGCCGTCAGCGAGAAGGGCAGCTGCGACAGGATTTTGGCGGCGACATCACCCTTGGCGCGGATCGGCTGGCCCGCCACCTTGCGCAGCCGCTGGCGCACCAGCGCCAGTGACAGCTGCCCGGCGAGGAATTCGTCATAGGCGAGCCGTCTGCGCGCCGGGGCCTGCGGCTCGATATCGGCGCTGTCGCGCGGGTCGTGCAATTCGCGGAAGCTTGAAGCGACGTCGCCGAAACCTTGGCGGGTCTTGAGCGTCTCATCGATCCATTCCGGAAAGACCGGCAGCTTTGAAAGCCCGCCTTCAATTGCCCGCCGCAGCACCTTGGGCGACAGTCCGGCGGTCATGGGATAGACCGCTTCCACCAAAGGCAGGTTTTCCGCCTCGGAAAGCTTCACCATGAAATCCGGATGCACCATGGAAGCGCGGCCGTTGAACCAGTCCACCTTGCCGCTGACGAGAACCTCTTCATCGACGGGCAGGGCCTTGGACAGCCAGTCGCCCTTGGCGCGGAAGAAGGTCAGCGCCAGTTCGCCGGTCTCGTCATGCAGGAAGACGCGATAGGGCGCGTTGCGGTTTCCCGGCGGCGGCGGCTGGTGGCGGTCGACGCGTCCCTGAATGGTGACAATGGCGCCGGGGCTGGCCAGCGCAATGCCGGGGCGGTTGCGGCGGTCGATGACGTTGGATGGCGCGTGGAACAGGAGATCGATCACGCGGGTGTCGTCGGCGCTTTCCCGGCTGAGCAGCTTAGCCAGAAGATCGGCAAGCTTCGGCCCCACACCGGCAAGGGTGGAGACGGAGGCAAACAGCGGATCGAGAATGGCCGGGCGCATGGGTCAGCAAAATCGGGGAAGGGGGCGGCTTATGCAAGACTTCGATGGTCACAAAGGCGGGTTATCACCGGCAGATTTTCACCGCCGTGGCATTATTTCGATAAAAACCGGTTCCCAAGCGTTCGCCTCCTGTTCTATAGGAGGTCGCAGTCAACATCCTGTTGAATAGCCAACCGAAAGGTGAATGCGATGACTGGACTGGTGCGCACGAGTGCCGACCTCGATCCGAGACGCCGGCGGATTCTTTACCGCTGCTGGCACCGGGGCATTCGCGAGATGGATCTGGTGCTCGGGCAATTCGCGGAAGACAATATTGCCGGGCTTTCCGATGAGCAGCTCGACGAGCTTGAGATCATCATGGCGGAAGAGGATAACGACCTCGTCAAGATGGTGACGGGCGCCCTTGCCATACCGGAAAAATTCCAGACCCCGCTGTTCGAGAAGATCGCCTCCTACCGTCCCGATTTCGATCTCGTCACCACTGACACCCTGAAAGCGTGAGAATATGATAGCCGGATTCGATGCAAAGCTGGTGTCGTCGGCCGATACGCCGCTGACCATCGGAAACGTGCCTTCCGGCATGGAAGCCCTTTTGCTTGCCGATATGGCGCGGGCGGGCACGTCGGTCGCCTATGTGATGTCGGATGGCCAGCGGGTCGCCGATCTCGAACAGATCCTCGGTTTCGTCGCACCTGATATTCCGGTGATGACGCTGCCGGCCTGGGACTGCCTGCCCTATGATCGCGTGTCACCGAGTGCCGATACCTCGGCGCGCCGGCTGGCGGCGCTCTCGGGTCTGATCGCCCATGCGAAGAAATCGCATCCGGCCATCGTGCTGGTCACCGTTAACGCCATGCTGCAGAAGATGGCGCCGCGCGAGATTATCGAGAGCCTCGGCTTTTCGGCCCGCCCCGGCAACCAGATCCGCATGGAGGAGATTGCCGCGCGGCTGGAGCGCAACGGTTTCGACCGGGTGGCGACGGTGCGTGAAGTGGGTGAATTCGCCGTGCGCGGCGGTATTCTCGATGTTTTCGTGCCGGGCACGGAAGAGCCGGTGCGGCTCGATTTCTTCGGCGATACGCTGGAAAGCATCCGCACCTTCGATCCGGCCAGCCAGCGCACCATCGGTCAGGCGCGCTCGCTCGATTTGAACCCGATGAGCGAAGTGACGCTGACGCCGGATACGATCAGCCGTTTCCGCAAGAATTACCTGTCGCTGTTCGGCGCGGCGACGCGAGACGATGCGCTTTATCAGGCCGTCTCCGAAGGCCGCCGTTATGCCGGCATGGAGCACTGGCTGCCGCTGTTTTACGAGCAGCTGGAGACCGCCTTCGATTATCTGAAGGATTTCCGCATCGTCACCGATCACACGGCGCGGGAGGCGGCGAAAGAACGCTCCAAGCTGGTGCTCGATTATTACGATGCGCGCCGCAGTTCCGGCGAAACCAAGGGCTCGACGCAGGGCGCGCCTTACAAGCCGGTTTCGCCCGGCCAGCTTTATCTCGATGGAAAGAGCTTCGATGCGGCACTCGCTGCCGTCAATGCGGTACGCCTGACACCCTTCAACGAGCAGGACAGCGAAGGCCGCCCGGTCGCGACGCTCGATGCCCATGTCGGTCCGCGCTGGGCACGCCCGCCGACCGAAGGCGAGAGCGAAGAACGGGTCAACGTTTTCGATCTGGCGGTGAAGCACATTGCCGAACGCCGCGCCAAGGGCTGGAAGGTGCTGATAACAGGCTGGTCGGAAGGTTCGCTCGACCGGTTGTTGCAGGTGCTGAACGAGCACGGGCTTGAAAAGATCAAGCCGGTCACCTCGCTGAAAGAGGTGGAGAAGCTCGGCAAGGGCGAGGCGGCTTCGGCGGTTCTGAGCCTTGAGGCGGGTTTCGAAACCGGGACGCTGGCCGTTATCGGCGAGCAGGATATTCTCGGCGACCGCATGGTGCGCCGCTCCAAACGCCGCAAGCGCGGTGCGGATTTCATCTCGGAAGTGGCGGGGCTGGATGAGGGCTCGCTGGTCGTCCATGCCGAACATGGCATCGGCCGTTTCGTCGGCCTGCGAACAATCGAGGCGGCGGGCGCGCCGCGCGCTTGTCTGGAACTGCATTATGCCGATGACGCCAAGCTGTTCCTGCCGGTTGAAAACATCGATCTTCTGTCGCGTTACGGTTCGGATGCGGCGGAAGCGCAGCTGGACAAGCTCGGCGGCGGCGCATGGCAGATGCGCAAGGCCAAGCTCAAGAAGCGCCTGCTGGACATGGCAGACGAGCTTATCCGCATCGCGGCCGCGCGCCTGGTGCGTCATGCGCCGGTGCTGACTGCGCCGGATGGGCTTTACGACGAATTCGCCGCCCGTTTCCCCTATGACGAGACGGAAGACCAGCTGAACGCGATTGAGTCCATCCGCGAGGATCTGGGGGCCGGCCGGCCGATGGATCGGCTCATCTGCGGCGATGTCGGTTTCGGCAAGACGGAAGTGGCGCTCCGCGCGGCGTTCCTCGCCGCCATGAACGGCGTGCAGGTGGCGGTGGTGGTGCCGACCACGCTGCTTTCCCGCCAGCATTTCCGCACCTTCTCGGAACGTTTCCGTGGGTTGCCGATCCGGGTGCAGCAGGCTTCGCGCCTTGTCGGCTCCAAGGAACTGACGCTGACGAAAAAGGAAGTGGCTGATGGCAAGACGGATATTGTTGTCGGCACCCATGCGCTGCTCGGCGCGGGCATCAGTTTCGCCAATCTCGGCCTGCTCATCATCGACGAAGAGCAGCATTTCGGGGTGAAGCACAAGGAACGGCTGAAGGAGCTGAAGAGCGACGTGCATGTGCTGACGCTCTCTGCAACGCCCATTCCGCGCACCTTGCAGCTGGCCATGACCGGGGTTCGCGAGTTGTCGCTCATCACCACGCCGCCGGTGGACCGCATGGCGGTGCGCACCTTCATTTCGCCCTTCGATCCGCTGGTGATCCGCGAGACGCTGATGCGCGAGCATTATCGCGGCGGCCAGAGTTTTTACGTCTGCCCCCGTCTTGCCGATCTTGCCGACATTCACGCGTTCCTGCAATCGGATGTGCCGGAACTGAAGGTGGCGGTGGCGCATGGGCAGATGCCGGCGGGCGAACTGGAAGACATCATGAACGCCTTTTATGACGGCAAATATGATGTGCTGCTGTCGACCACCATTGTCGAATCCGGCCTCGATGTGCCGACCGCCAATACGCTGATCGTGCACCGCGCCGATATGTTCGGCCTTGCCCAGCTTTACCAGCTGCGCGGCCGTGTCGGACGCTCCAAGGTGCGCGCCTTCGCGCTCTTCACCCTGCCGGTCAACAAGGTGCTGACGACCATGGCGGAGCGGCGGCTGAAGGTGCTGCAATCGCTCGATACGCTGGGCGCCGGCTTCCAGCTGGCGAGCCACGACCTCGATATTCGCGGTGCGGGCAATTTGCTCGGCGAGGAACAGTCCGGCCATATCAAGGAAGTCGGTTTCGAGCTTTACCAGCAGATGCTGGAAGAGGCGGTGGCCGAAGTGAAGGGTGACGAGCAGGTGCAGGATAGCGGCTGGTCGCCGCAAATCTCGGTCGGCACCTCTGTCATGATTCCGGAGGATTATGTTCCCGATCTGCATCTGCGCATGGGCCTTTACCGCCGTCTCGGCGAGCTTGCGGATATAAGCGAGATCGATGGTTTCGGTGCGGAAATGATCGACCGTTTCGGCCCGTTGCCGAAAGAGGTGCAGCACCTCCTCAAGATCGTCTACATCAAGTCGCTCTGCCGCACCGCCAATGTCGAGAAGGTGGATGCCGGGCCGAAGGGTGTGGTCGTGCAGTTCCGCAACAAGGAATTCCCGAACCCGGCGGCGTTGGTCGCCTATATCGGCAAGCAGGGCACGATGGCGAAAATCCGCCCGGATCACAGCCTGTTCCTGACCCGCGACCTGCCGACGCCGGAAAAGCGGCTGGCGGGTGCGGCGATGGTCATGACACAGCTGGCGGAGCTGGCGCGTTCCTAACGCTTCGGGAGGTTGCCGATCCATAGCGGACCGATGCGCATGGGGCTTTACCCCCTCTGCCCTGCCGGGCATCTCCCCCTCAAGGGGGAGATCGATCTGCGGCGATGTCTCGTCCATCTTGAAGCTCGAGGATGAAGCGACAAGAGGGCCTCTTGCCGATCTCCCCCTTGAGGGGGAGATGCCCGGCAGGGCAGAGGGGGGTGAAGCCCCACGCGCCTCAGTCCGCTGTCAATGGACAACCTCCCCAAAGCCAACACCGACGCGGAAAGCAAAACGCAGCTTCCGGCCTTTGGCCGGTCGCTGGCGGCGCTCTGTCCAATGTCAGTGTCTCCCTCGCCACTGGGCTGGTGTCACGCCTTCCCAGGTTCGAAACGCCCGATAGAACGAGCCGGTGTCCTGGAAACCCAGCAGGAAGGCTATCTCTTCAATTCCATTGCGTTTGTCTGAAAGCAGGTCGCGGCCGAGTTCCTGCCGCGCCTGCTCAATCAGTGCTCGATAGTTCGACCCCTGTTCGGTGATACGACGCTGCAGGGTTCTTTCGCTCATGCCGAGCTCGCGCGCCACCTCGGAAATCTCCGGCTTGCCGCTTGCGATGCGGCGTTTGATCAGAATCTTGACCTGCTCCGGCAGCGAGGATTGCGCCTCGATCTCCCCAAGGGAGGCCGCAAGCGCGGGCTCCAGAATAGCCAGCAGTTCGGGATTATGCCCGGCAAAGGGAAGATCGAGATCGTCGCGTTTCAGCACCATGGCATTCTGTGGACAGCCGGTGCGGATGGGTGCGTTGAAATAACTCCGATGGACGTCGGAAACAGGTTCACGGCGAATCATCTCCACCCGAGCCGGGGTGACATGTCTGCCGGTGCCCCGCCGCCCCAGTTCGAGAAGGGCGGCGAAAGTGACGTCGGCCACAGCATCCGGCTCGGCCTCGCCAGTATGTAACCATCTTACGGCGATCCGGGCTTCGCCGCCGCTTTCCGTTACCGAAAGCTCTTCCGGGGTGCATAGCCGCTTGAAGCGGGCCAGCCGGTGCAACCCGTCGCGATAGTCGCGGGCAAAGAAGGCTGACATGGTGGCGGGTGGATGCATCGCCGTGTCTGTCTCGACCGTCATCCGGAGGCCGATGGCCGGATCCTGCGACAGGTCCTCGACCGCCCGCCACAGGTCGAAATATTGCGCCGTGGTCAACCATGCGTCCGGGGCGATGTGCAGCGTTGCGGGAAGCTTCGCCTGCCGCAGCAGGGCCGGGGCGGGCAGCCCCATACGCTCCGCCGCCCGCCAGAAAGCCTGAGGCAGCCGGCACCTGTCGCTTAAATCCCTGCTCATGATCCGACCTCCGGCCCTTTTTTTACATCTGGCTTCTGATCAGCCTGTCGAAGGCCCGGTCGCCGAACCACTTGCGCACGCCGATCATCAGCCGGGCGTATTTTCCGGCCGCATAACGTGTCTTCGGGCGGGCGGACCTGACCGCATTACTTACCACGTCGGCAATGACCTCGGGATCGGTGCCCATACCCTTACCGTAGCTTCGGTCCATGGAAGCCGCAACGCTCTGCGCCATCTTCGCATAAGGGCCGTTTGCCGAGCGTTCGAGGAGACCCTGCGCTGCGGCCGCGCCGAAACCGGTCTCGATCAGGCCCGGTTCGATCACCACGACGCGGATGCCGAATGGCTCGGCTTCCAGCCGCAGACTGTCCGACCAGCCTTCCAGCGCGTGTTTGGTCGCGTGATACCAGGCACCCAGAACGGTGTAGATCTTGCCGCCCATCGAGGTGATGTTGACGATGGTGCCTTTGCCCCTTGCGCGCATGGCCGGCATAAGGAGTTGGGTCAGGCGGGCGGTGCCGAAAACGTTGACCTCGAACTGGTAGCGCGCCTCGTCGAGCGAAATCTCCTCGACCGGGCCGTAGAGCCCGTAGCCGGCGTTGTTCACCAGCACGTCGACGCCACCGGATCGTGCGGTAATCGCGGCAACGGTGGCGACGATGTCCTCGTCGCTTGAGATGTCCATGCGCAGCGCAACCGCGCCCAGCTTTTCCAGGTCCGCCATCCTGTCGATGCTGCGCGCGGCGACATAGACGAGATAGCCATCGGCGATCAGGCGTTTGGCGATGCTTTTGCCCATGCCGGATGACGCGCCGGTAACGAGGGCGGTCGGTTGGGTTCGTATGTTCATGTCGGCACCTCTTGCTCTTGGATAGGGCCAACATAGGTCGCGCATCGTGCCATCGCAGTGGCGGAACACGCCATATTTATGGTGCAAGCCGCCAGGTCTCGTCTTTCAACCTTATGAGGGGCAACCTTATGAGGGGTTTTCCGGCGTGATGCCGACGGCCACGTTCTGGTCGGTGGCGGCAATCGAAGCGGGCAGCGGCACTTTTCTCTGTTTCTCGCGGATCAGCGTGAGCAGGCCGGAGCCGACGATGAGGGCGATGCCGACCAGCATCCATCCGTCGATACGGTCGCCGAAAATCAGGTAACCGAACAGGATGGCCCAGAGCATCTGGCTATATTGGGTCGGACCGATCATGGCGGCGGGCGCATATTGGGCGGCATACATGACCAGTACGTTGCCAAGCGCGCCGAGCAGACCATATCCCGCCAGCAGCAGCCATTGCTCGCCGGCCGGCATGATGAAGGTTGGGAGCATGGCGATGCCGCTTATGGTGAGACAGCCGAGCACACCGGCACCATAAAGCGACACATTCTTTTCCGACGGTCCCATGGCGCGGAAGATGACGATGCTGAGCGCACCGCTGAAGCCACCGATGATGGCGCCGAGGTGGCCGACGCCGAGTTCGCGGAAGCCCGGCCGCAGGATGACCAGCACGCCGAGGAAACCGATGATGACGGCTGACCAGCGCTTGATGCCAACCTGTTCCTTCAGGAACACCACCGACATGACGGTGACGAACGAGGGGAGCAGGAAGATCAGCGCGAAGGCTTCCGCCATGGAAAGATGGGTAAAGGCGGTCACGCTGCCGACTGCGCCGGTGCCGGCGGCAAAAAAGCGGATGATCCACAAAGGGCGGTTCGTCGTTCTGGCGATATCCACCCAGCGGTCGTTGCGTTTGCGGATGAAGGGCAGGGCGGCAAAGCCGAAAAGGGCGCCGAAGAAGGCCGATTCGATCGGCGAAATCTGGCCTTCTATGAGTTTAACGCTTGCATCGCTCCAGGCGTAGGCAGCGAAGGCGGCAAAGGCGAGCAGAATGCCTTTCAGGGTCTGGTCGGACACGGAAACACCGGCGAAAAATCGAGTTGATGAAAACCGCCGGTGGTTTGACCGTCAGTTCATCGATCTATGCTCGTCCGCCTTGATTTTTGCAATATCCCGCAGTGCAGCAATCAATACATCCGGCGTTTGTGCACCGCTTATGGCGTATTTCTGGTCGATGATGAAGAAGGGCACGCCGGCGACGCCCATTTGCTGCGCGGCATCAATTTCGGCGATGACGGTATCCTTGTCGGCGTCCGAGGCCAGAAGCCGCGCTACGACCTTGGCGTCCATGCCGGATTTTTCGGCCACATCGGTCAGCACCGCGTGATCGCCGATGTTGCGCCCTTCCTCGAAATTGGCCTTGAACAGGGCGGTGACGACCTTTTCCTGAACGTCGCGGCCTTCGGAATGCGCCCAGAGCGACAGCCGATGGGCGTCGAGCGTGTTCGGGCCGATCTTGATCGCATCGAAATCGTAATTGAGGCCGACTTCCCTGCCGAGCTGCACCAGCGTGGCATGCGCCTGTTCCAGGCGTTCCTTGCCGAGCTTTTCCTCGAGAGCGGCTTTCTGGTCGACGCCTTCAGGCGGATAATCCGGGTTGAGGCGGTAAGGACGCCAGTTCACGTCGACACTGATTTCGTCCTGCACCTCAGCAATGGCGAGATCGAGCCTTGCCTTGCCGAGATAACACCACGGGCAGACCATATCCGATACGACGTCGACAACGATGCGTTCCATGGTTTTATCTTCCCTTTTCTCTGCCGGGGATGGGTGCGGTGCGGTTTATTGCGCCCGCGCATCCCACCAGGTCTGTTTCTGATTGCCGGATATCGGCGTCATATCCGGGCGGTCGATATATTTCCAGCGGGCCACCCATTGCGCGCCGATATAATAGAGCGGAATGACATAGTGGCCGGCAACGAGAAGGCGGTCGTAACCGCGCACCGCCGCCTGAAAATCCTCCGTCGACCGCGCCTGCAGCAGGGCCTCGATCATGCGGTCTATATCGGGATTTGCAGCGCCCGCATAGTTGAAGCTGCCCTGCGCATCCCGCGAGAGCGAACTCCAGCGGTTGAGCTGTTCCATCCCCGGTGAGAGCGAGGAGGGCAGGGAGCGGATGATCATATCATAGTCGAAGCTGTTCGAGCGGGCCTGATATTGCCCGTCATCGACCGAGCGGATGCCCATGGCGACGCCGATCAGGTTGAGCGAACGCTGATAGGCAAGCGCGATGCGCTCCTGCGCCGGGTTCTGGGTCATGATTTCGAAGGCAAGCTGACGACCGTTGGCGTCGGACATCCTGCCGTTCTTGATGCTGTAGCCAGCCTCTTTCAGCTTGTCGACGGCCATTTTCAGAACTTTGCGGTCCGCGCCGGTGCTATCGGTGGTCGGCATGGCATAGGTTCCCGCCAGCAGTTCCGGCGGCATGGTTTTCGCCGCGTCGCCAAGCAGGGCAAGCTCGCGCTCGTCTGCGGCATTGCCATAGGCGCCGAGCGGGGAGTTCTGCCAGTAACTCTGCGTGCGCTTGAAGGAGCCGCCGAGGATGTTCTTGTTCATCCATTCGAAATCGAGCGCATAGGACAGGCCCTCGCGCACCTTTTCGTCGGCGAAGACGGCGCGGCGGGTGTTGAAAACGAGGCCGAACATGCCGGTGGGCAGGCGCGGCTGGAAGACGTCCTTGACGATATCGCCGCGATGGACGGCCGGGAAATTGTAAGCCTGTCCCCAGTGCGAGGTATCGGAAGTGCCGTTGATGGCGTCGCCTTCAGGATAAATGTCGATATCGCCCTTCTTGAAGGCCTCGAACATGGTGGTGACCTGAAGGAAATAGGTGACGCTGATCTCGTCGTAATTGTCGAAGCCGACCTTGCCGGGAATATCCTTGCCCCAATAGTCCGGGTTCCGCTCCCAGATGATTCGTTCGCCCGGCCGCAGGGTTTTGATTCGGTATGGACCCGAGCCGACGACCGGGCCGAGGCCCGCCTGCTCGAATTTTTCCGGATCGATCGCATGTTTCGGCAGGATCGGGGTGGAGGAGGCGAGAATGAGCGGCGTTTCGCGGTTCGCCTTGTCATTGAAGGTGAAACGCACGCTGCGATCGCCGATTTTTTCCAGCTTCGCCACGCCGTCCAGACGGGTGTTGAAGGGCGGGCGGCCTTTTTCCTTCAGGAGATTGAAGGTGAAGATGACGTCATCCGCGGTCACCGGCTCGCCGTCGGACCATTTTGCCTTCGGGTTGAGGTTGAACTGGACGAAGCTGCGCTCCTCATCCCACTCTGCGGTTTCGGCGAGCAGGCCGTAAAGGCTGAAAGGCTCGTCGCTGGAGCGCAGCATCAGCGGTTCGTAAAGAAGATTGCCGAATTCCGGGTCCCAGACGCCGCGTGCGGTGGTGCGCATTCCCTTGAGAACGAAGGGATTGAGGCTGTCGAAGGTGCCGACGACGCCATAGGAGATGCGGCCGCCTTTCTTCACGTCCGGATTGACGTAAGGGAGGTGGCGGAAATCTGCCGGCAGGGCGGGCGTGCCATGCATGGAAATGCCGTGAAGCGGCTGTGCCAGGGCGGTTCCGGCGGGAAGCAGGGATGATCCCAGAAGGAACAATGCGGGGATGAGGGCCGCAAGGTTGCGCATGTCACTATCCTGTCTCAACGGTCAGTCCGATATGTGGACCTGACCGGTTTATCGTCATGATTCTGGCAGATATGTAGCACACGGACATTGCATGACCCATGCAACGGCGGGAAATCTTGGGTCAGCTCAAGAAAAAGTTAAAGAAGTGCTGGATATCGCCGCGATCGGCATGTAACAGGGGGACCGGAAGAGACGGGTCACGCATTTGCCTCATTTAAACGACAGTTGAACGGGCAGAAGGATACCGCCATCGGCGAACAGGATCTTGCGGTTCTGTTCTGGCAGACATTCAGGAGACGGAACTCTTATGATGCACAAGGCAAACACATTCACCCGGACGGCTCTGTCCGCTCTGGTCCTTTCTCTCGGCGCAATGTCCGCTCCGGCCATCTCGCAGGCGCAGGATGCCGCGCCCGCCGCTCAGGGCGCCGGCGCTCCGCCGCTCGGCTGGTTCAAGACCTGCTCCAAGCAGGAAGACAACGATGTCTGCGTCGTGCAGAACGTGGTTCTTGCCCAGAACGGCCAGATGATCACCGCCGTCGGTCTCATCACCGTTGAAGGCAAGGTCAACCGCAAGCTGCTGCAGGTTTCCGTTCCGACCGCGCGTCTCGTTCCTCCGGGCGTGATGATGCAGATCGACGGCGGCAAGGGCCAGAAGCTCGACTACGCCGTTTGCCTTCCCGACAAGTGCACGGCCGAAGTTCCGCTGACGGACGCCATGATCGCTTCCCTGAAGAAGGGTAGCGAGGTGGTCTTCACTTCCATAAACTTCCGCCGCGCGCCGAACCCCATCAAGATCGCGCTCTCCGGCTTCACCGGCGCCTATGACGGCCCGGCGATCACCCAGTCGCAGCTTGCCGAAAGCCAGCGCAGCCTGCAGGAAGGCATGCAGAAGAAGGCTGAAGAGGCCCGCAAGAAGCTGGAAGCCGCACAGGACGCTGCCAAGGGCGCGCCGAAGCCCTGATTGCAGCGTAAGCTCCCAAAACAGGAAAACCGGTCTGGCGACAGACCGGTTTTTTTATGCCCCTGGGAGGGAGGGGAGAAATTTGACGGGCGTCAATGCGCCGTCGACATTTTCGGGCGCCATTCGCCGTTCGGCGCCTTGTCGAAGATGCGGCCGATATTGGGATTTCGGAGCGGCGTCTCGTTTTCGTCGTGGACGAGGTTCTGTTCGGAAACATAGGCGACATATTCCGTCTCCTCGTTTTCGGCCAGAAGATGATAGAAGGGCTGGTCGCGATCCGGCCTGATTTCCGCAGGGATGGCGTTCCACCATTCCTCGGTATTGGCATATTCCGGGTCCACGTCGATCACCACACCGCGGAACGGAAACACCTTGTGGCGGACGATTTCGCCAAGCGTGAATTTTGCGTTTCTTTGTTTCATGGCATGTACTTCCTTTCCCAATACTAGTTGGTATCGGAATGCGAAATATCAAGACCTAGCGGTTTTGGCGCCGGTCTGCCGTCCGCGTTCAGCGCCTTCTGCCGATGGGCGCGGTGGCGATGATGACGCCACCGGTGACCAGCACGATGCCGATGGCGTGATAGGTCTCGAAAGTTTCCCCAAGGAACAGCGTGGCCATGAGGATCGAGACCGGCGGCATCATGTAAAGCGTGATGCCAGCGGTGGCGGGACCGAAGACGCGCACCGTATGGGTGAAGCAATAAAAGGCCAATAGTGAGGCGAACAGGATGATGCCGCCGATCTTGGCCCAGGCCATTGGCGTGGCGGGCAACATGCCGCCCTGCGCCAGTTCCAGCGCCGCCGGCGGCAGAAGCACGAGCGCGCCGGAAAAGGCGATCAGGCCGAAAAGGCTGAAAGAGGCCATCTGCCGTGCGGCGGGATCGCGCAGCAGCAGCGAATAGACCGCAAAGGCGATGGCCGCAGTCAGGATCGCGAAATCGCCAATGTTGAAATTCAGGTGCCAGAGGGCGGACATATCGCCCTTGAGCACGATGGCCGCCACGCCGGCAAAGGCGATGACCATGCCCGCCACTTCCAGCTTGCGGATCGGGCGGCCCTGGAAGACGCGCTGGAACAGGATGATGAACAGCGAGGACGTGGTGTAGATCAGCGTGCCGTTGGCGGCCGTCGTCATGGTCAGCCCCCAATAGACCACGCCGCCGCAGATGCCCATGCCGAGAATGCCGAGGACGAGCCAGAGCAGCGTTTTCCGCCGCACGAAGGCAAGGCAGTTGCGCCAGTCGGCGATCATGAAGGGGGCGATGATGAGGGTCGAGCCGATCCAGCGGATGAAGGCGGCGATGAAAGGCGAGACTTCGCCGACGACGCCACGGCCGAAAATGACATTGCTGGAGAAAAAGAACGGCACAGCCAGAAAGATGAGCCAGTCCGAAAGGCGGGTTTGCTGAGAGGCTGGCTTGTTCGACATTGTTCGCGATATGGCTGGGCTTCAAAAGAAAACGGCGGCCTCCTGGGAAGCCGCCGCGATGGAAAGGGACGCCCTGAGAGCGTCCCGAATGCCGATCAGGCCGAGTAGTACATGTCGAATTCGACCGGATGCGGGGTCATTTCGAAACGCATGACTTCCTGCATCTTCAGCTCGATGAACGAGTCGATCTGGTCGTCGTCGAACACGCCGCCGGCGGTCAGGAACTTGCGGTCCTTGTCGAGGCTTTCCAGCGCTTCGCGCAGCGAGCCGCAGACGGTCGGGATCTTCTTCAGTTCCTTCGCAGGAAGGTCGTAAAGGTCCTTGTCCATCGGCTTGCCGGGATGGATCTTGTTCTTGATGCCGTCGAGGCCGGCCATCAGCATGGCCGCAAAACCGAGATAGGGGTTCTGGGTCGGATCCGGGAAGCGGACTTCGACGCGCTTTGCCTTCGGGTTGGAGCCGAAGGGAATACGGCACGATGCGGAGCGGTTGCGCGCGGAATAGGCGAGCAGAACCGGCGCTTCATAACCCGGAACTAGACGCTTGTAGGAGTTGGTGGTGGGGTTGGTGAAGGCGTTGATGGCCTTGGCGTGCTTGATGATGCCGCCGATGTAATAGAGGCAGGTCTCGGAGAGGCCGGCATATTCGTCACCTGCGAAGGTCGGCTTGCCGCCCTTCCAGATCGACTGGTGAACGTGCATGCCCGAGCCGTTATCGCCGAAGATCGGCTTCGGCATGAAGGTTGCCGTCTTGCCATAGGCATTGGCGACCTGGTGCACGACGTACTTGTAGATCTGCATCTTGTCGGCGCTGGAGACGAGCGTGTCGAACTTCACGCCCAACTCGTGCTGTGCGGCAGCCACTTCGTGGTGGTGCTTTTCGACGACCACGCCCATTTCGGCCAGAACCGTCAGCATTTCGGAGCGCATGTCCTGGAGGCTGTCGATCGGCGGAACCGGGAAATAACCGCCCTTGACGCGCGGACGGTGGCCGAGGTTGCCGGTCTCGTAATCCGTGTCGTCGTTGGACGGCAGTTCGGACGAATCCAGCTTGAAGCCGGTGTTGTAGGGATCAGCCTTGTACTTCACGTCGTCGAAGACGAAGAATTCCGGCTCCGGGCCAACGAAAACGGTGTCGCCGATACCCGACGCCTTGAGGTAGGCTTCGGCCTTCTTGGCGGTGCCGCGCGGGTCGCGGTTATAGGCTTCGCCAGAGACCGGGTCGAGGATGTCGCAAAAGACGACCAGGGTGGACTGGGCGAAGAACGGGTCGATATGGGCGGTGGCCGGATCGGGCATCAGCACCATGTCGGACTCGTTGATGGCCTTCCAGCCGGCGATCGAGGAGCCGTCGAACATGACGCCATCGGCGAACATGTCTTCGTCCACACAGACAACATCCATGGTGACGTGCTGCAGCTTGCCCTTGGGGTCGGTAAAGCGCAGGTCCACGAACTTGATGTCGTTATCCTTGATCTGCTTCAAGATATCGTTTGCGGTCGTCATTTAAACGTTTTCCTTGAGTGTGATGATGACGAGGTGAAAACCCAAGCCTCCCCGGCTCGGGACGTTTTTGATTATATGGCGTCCACGCCTGTTTCACCGGTACGGATGCGGATGACTTCCTCGACATTGGAAACGAAAATCTTTCCGTCGCCGATACGTCCTGTCTGCGCCGCATTGCGGATCGCCTCGATGACGGCTTCCGCATTCTCATCCGCCAATACGACTTCGACTTTCACTTTCGGCAAAAAGTCCACGACGTACTCTGCTCCGCGGTAGAGTTCCGTGTGGCCCTTCTGACGACCAAAGCCTTTTGCTTCCGTGACCGTGATTCCCTGAAGTCCGACTTCCTGAAGGGCTTCCTTCACTTCATCGAGCTTGAAAGGCTTAATGATCGCTTCGATCTTTTTCATGAGAAAATATCTCTCCGCTTCTCCCGTTAAAGCAGGTAACTCCCGCTCTGCCACAAGAATGCACGTATTGTGCCAGATCGGAAGCGGGCTTGAAGAAAAAACTTCGATCCCCCGGCTTTCCGACACAAAATGCATTCGCTTTTTGCGCTTTTCCAGCCAATTTCTCGCGGAAACCCGAAAAATCCATCAGCATTTCTGTGAATTTGTATTATTTTAGTTTTTTTGAATATTTGGAAAGGTGTGAGCAGGGCAGTAGCTGTTTGTTTATATTTTATGCATTTGTCTATTATTTAGACATGGCTATTTGCTTATTTTTGTATCGATTGCCTTTCCGGCGTTTTGAAGGGATGATCGGGACATGAAATCCCTTCCGCGCCTCTTCCTGATCGATCCTGTTGCCATGGCCCGCATCGATGTGGCGGCCGGGCAATCCGGAATTCCTCTTTATGACCTGATGGAGCGGGCGGGGCAGGCGGTTGCCGCCTCAGTGCTGCGTCACTATCCGCAGGCGCAGCGTTTTGTCGTACTCTGCGGCGGCGGCAACAATGGCGGCGATGGTTATGTGGCGGCGCGGGCGCTTTTGCAGAGTGGGGCGGTCGTCGCGGTTCATCATCTCGGCGATGTCGGCGCGCTCAGCGGCGATGCGCGGACGGCGTTCGAGCGGAGCGGCGTGACGCCGCTGCCGCTTGACGGCTATGCGCCTCTTGCCGGCGACGTGGTGATCGATGCGGTGTTCGGGGCCGGATTGTCCCGCGATGTTCCGCAGGAGCTTATTCGGGTGATCGAGACGGTCACGCGGGCGAAGGTGCCGCTTCTCGCCGTCGACCTCCCCTCGGGCCTCTGCGGCAGGCGGGGCGTACCTCTCGGCGCATCGTTCAGGGCCGAGCGGACGGTGACTTTCATGGCGCGCAAGCCGGGTCATCTGCTGATGCCGGGGCGGGAGCTTTGTGGAACGCTCGAGGTGTTCGATATCGGCATTCCGTCCCGCATCCTTGACGCCCATGCGGGATCGGTGGCGGAAAATGATCCGCTGATCTGGCGGGATGCCTTGCCTCATGCCGATATGGAAACCCATAAATTCCGTCGCGGGCATCTGACCGTCTTTTCCGGTCCGGCCCATGCGACGGGCGCAAGCCGCATGACCGCGCTTTCGGCACTGAAGGCGGGGGCGGGGATCGTCACCATCGCCGCGCCGAGGCAAGCGCTCGACGTGCTCTCCGTCACGCTGACGGCGGTGATGAACGCACCGGTGGACGATGCCGACGATCTGCGGTTGTGGCTGGACGATGGGCGTCATGGCACTTTCGTTCTCGGACCGGGTTTCGGCGATCTCGAAAAGGCGCGGCAATTCGTGTCCCTGCTTGGAGACAGGGCGGTGGTGCTGGATGCCGATGCGATCACGGCTTTCAGGGATCACAAGGAGGACCTGTTTGCGCGTGTCACGTCGGGCACGGGCAAATTCGTGCTGACGCCGCATGAGGGCGAATTTGCGCGACTGTTTCCCGATCTTGCCGCCGACAAGATGCTGAGCAAGGTCGAGAAGGCGCAGGTCGCCTCGGCGCGCAGTGGTGCTGTACTGGTCTACAAGGGCGCGGATACGGTGATTGCCGCGCCGGATGGCCGGGCGCTGGTCAACACCAATGCTCCCGCGAGCCTTGCGACGGCTGGATCAGGTGATGTGCTGGCCGGCATCATCGGCGCGCTGCTGGCGCAGGGAGCTCCCACCTTCGAAGCGGCCGCGGCCGGTGTTTGGCTGCATGGTGAGGCCGGCCACCGGGCGGGAGACGGCTTGACGGCGGAAGACCTCGCCCATGCGGTTCGGCCGTTTGGGTGAAGTGGTCTGATTGTGTTGGGGCAGGCCTGTGAACCTGGTCTTTGCTGGCCGCTCGCTGAACCTACGATCTTACCACAGTTTTATCATCCGCACTTCGTCACCCCGGGCTTCGGGGGCCAGCGCGATCAAGGACTTGATCGCAATAGACTCTTCTCACGGCGCAGACGCGCCGTGGCTGGATGCCGGATCAAGTCCGGCATGACGAAGGAGAGGTTTGCATTCCTTAGATACGCACTGCTGCGCCTGAATATATTAAAGCCGCCTTCTCAATGTGCGGCCTTGCCTGCCTGGCTCGCCATCGCCATCCGTGAGGCACTGATTAGCAGCTTGCGTTCGGCGCGCTCCTGCTGCGGCGTGCGATTGTAGATTTCGCGATAACACTTGGAAAAATGCGAGGCGGAGACGAAACCGCAGGCGACGGCGACTTCGACCACCGGCATGGCCGATTGCACCAGCAGGTGGCGGGCGCGGTCGAGGCGGATTTCGAGATAATAGCGGGCGGGCGAGCGGCCCATTTCCTGGCGGAAGAGACGCTCCACCTGCCGGCGCGACAGATCGGCGGCGTCGGCGATATCGAGCAGCGACAACGGTTCGGCAAGATTGCCTTCCATCAATTCGATGATCGACAGAACCTTGCTGTTCTGCACGCCGAGGCGGGCGCGTAGCGGCAGGCGCTGGCGGTCGTTGGGGCTGCGCACCCGGTCGGTCAATTGCTGTTCGCAGACGCGGTTGACGAGGTTTTCGCCGAAATCCTGGCCGATCAGGCTCAGCATCATGTCGAGCGAGGCCGTGCCGCCGGCGCAGGTATAGATGTTGCTGTCGACTTCGAAGAGATCGGCATAGACTTCCACCTGAGGGAAGGCTTCGGAAAAACCGGGTAGGTTTTCCCAGTGGATCGC
The DNA here is from genome assembly GCF_001526505.1 of Agrobacterium sp. D14. Taxonomy (NCBI): domain Bacteria; kingdom Pseudomonadati; phylum Pseudomonadota; class Alphaproteobacteria; order Hyphomicrobiales; family Rhizobiaceae; genus Agrobacterium; species Agrobacterium sp. D14. The sequence continues at coordinate 167,634 of NZ_ASXX01000052.1, read as the reverse complement.
GCAGCGCTTGCCGTTCAAAAGGCCCGCCTGTGCGAGAATATGGGCGGCGGTACAGAGGCTGCCGATGGCGATGCCGCGATTATAGGCTTCGCGCAGCCAGGCGTTGACGGATTTGTTGATGTGTTGATCCACATCGATGCCCGAACAGATGATCGCCATTTCCGGGCGGTTTTCGCCGCTGACGTAGCGCCGCTCATCGGCAAGACAGGTATCGGGCTCAAGACAGATGCCGCTTGACGACATGACCTTCTGGCCATCGAGCGAGGAGAGGCGCCACTCATAGGCCTGATAGCCCAACATTCGGTTGGCGATGCGAAGCGTTTCAACCGCTGCGGCGAATGGCAGCATGGTAAATTGCGGAATGAGAAAAAAGACGATTGAGCGCTTCTTCTGGGAGTTTCTGCTCATTTGCCCGTGCTCCGTTGCGAATACGCAATTCCTCCCTTGGAATTGGTCTTCTGGATGTCCTGTTTACGACATCTTTAACGAAAAATACGCCGTGGAATCGGGGCTGTCAAAAAATAGCTTTTGAAATATGCAAATTTTGCGACAAGCCTTTAAAAAAGGCGGTGTGTCGCATGTAAAACAGGCAGGCTATTTTGCGCCCTTGTCCTTCCGTTCGAAGGACGGGCAGGGATGGCTCGCACGTCTGGAAACGTTGCGAGCCACCGGTTGAATGTCATCTGCGGATGACGTTTATGCGGCTGTTGTCCGTCGTCGGCCATCCGATATCCTTCAATGTTTCAGGCGGCAATGCTTCCAGTGCGCGAAGCATTTTTTCGCGACGCCATGCGGCGTAACGGGCGGCAACATGGTCGGACAGGCGATGGAGCCAGCCGCTGGATGACGGACGGTGCGAGGAACGGTTCGCCACGGGGAGATAATGTATCATGGTCATGTCTTGATCCTTTCCTGAACCACGATCCTGTTTGCGACTTCGGTATGCGCTTGCCGACGAGGCTAAATCCGCCCCGTCAATCGATGTCCCGGATGGTGCGCGCTTGTTGACATTCAATCAAACGAAATGATATCCATCTATAAATCAAAATATTTGAAGGTGCGTGCCATGACCGTGACTTTCCGCCAACCGCTGCCGTTGCTGGATAACGACATATTGAGAACCTTCGTCGCCATCGCAGAAACGGGAAATTTCTCCACCGCCGCAGAAGTGGTGTTCAGAACGCCCTCTGCTGTTTCCATGCAGATCAAGAAGCTTGAAGAGCAGCTGAAAACGACGCTTTTCCTGCGCGATGCCCGCTCGGTGACATTGACGGCGCATGGGGAGACGCTTTTGACCTATGCGCGGCGCATGATCGCGCTGTCCAACGAGGCGGTGTCGCGTTTCGTCATGCCCGAGCTTTCCGGCGTCGTCCGGCTCGGTGCACCCGAGGATATTGGCGAGCGTGGTCTGCTGCCGGGCATTCTCAAGCGTTTTGCTGAGGCTTTCCCCGGCATCATGATCGACGTCACCATCGATTCCAGCTCCAATCTTTATAAGCGCATGGATGAGCAGAGGCTCGATCTCGCCCTCGTCAACTGTGCCTCCCATCCCCTTCGGGATACGGGCGAGGTGCTGATGCGCGAGCGTCTGGTCTGGGCGGGCGCAAAATGCGGCACCGCCTATCTGCGCGATCCGCTGCCAATCTCCATCTGGGAGGAGGGCTGCATCTGGCGCTCGGAAGCGATCCATTCGCTGGAAAAGCGCGGCCGCAATTTCCGCGTCGCCTATCTCAGCGGCCATACCATGGCGCAGCGCGCGGCGATTGCCGCCGATCTCGCCATCGCGCCGCTGCCGCGATCCTATGTGCAGAACGACATGGTCATTCTGGGCGACAAGGAAGGCCTGCCGGAACTCGGCTGTTTCGATATCCGCCTGATCATGGGTGACAAGGCGTCCCGCCCTGTTCTTGCCGTGGCTGAAAGCATTAGAAACGCTTTTGTCGAAGTCGCCAAGGCGGCCTGAGGTCTTGGAGGTGCGCGGCGGCCGTGGCCCGTCGCGCCTCCAGAATGGCGGTTTTTAGAGTTTTTTCGCTTTTCTTCGAATCGCGAAAACACTCTAACTCTTTGTTTTGGCGCATTTCCGGACGGAAAACCGGGTTCCACTTTTCCTGGAAATGCTCTAGCCCGCCATCGAATCCGGCGATGCCGAACGGTCCGCTGCGCCGGTTTGCCAGCTTCCGCGTTTGACCAGCCAGTCGGCCGAATTCTGCAATCCGCCGAAGGGGAAGACGTGAATTTGCCGGATCGGCCCTTGCGGGTTGGTCTGCCAGTGCCGCTCGATGGGTCCGACGATGCTTTCCGGCGAATGGCCCTTGGCAAGCGTTGTCAGCGAAAGCGCATTTTTCTTGAGATAGGCGATGGAATTGCCGACGCCGCAAAGCGCGGCATATTTCAAGAGCGTCGTGATCTTGGCCGGGCCGGAAACGCCGATATGCACCGGAAGCTCGATGCCTGACGCCGCAAGTCCTTCCGCCCAGGCGATGAAACGCGCGGGATCGAAACCGAACTGGGTGACGATGCGCATGACTGCATCGCTTCTTTCGGCAAAATCGCGTTTCAGCCTGAGTGCGGCCATCGCCGTCTCCTCGTTGAAATCGGGGCTGCCTTCGGGGTGGCCGGCGATGGCGATCTGCCTTATGCCGCAACGGTCGAAAATGCCTGACGACAGCATGTCCATGCTGGATGCGAAGGGACCGGCCGGGCGGTCGACGCCGCCGCCGACAACCAGAACATCGGTTACGCCCGCTTCTCCGGCAAGCCGTTTTACCTGTTCCTCAAACGCTGCGCGGGAGGGGATGCGCCGTGCTGCAAGATGCGGCACCGGCTCGTAACCGAGGTCGCGCAAATGTCCTGCGGCTTCAACGAGCCTTTCCTGCGAGGCCGCTCCAGTGTCGGTGAGATAGACGCGCACACCCTGCGGAAAGAGATCGGCAAGGTCGGTCGAACCAAGCACCTGCGCGGGCGAGGCTTCGATGGAGGCGGGAATGATGGAAGCGGCGGAAATATCGGGCAATTTGTGCGTGATCCTTTTTATTATCATGCACCTATTTTGCGGCGAAGTCTGTGCCTGTTGCGGCAAGACAGGCTTGCATCTGCGACGAAGCTCGGCCCTAAACCCTGACGCGCGGCTTCACCAGATCCGCTTCGTCAGGCCGTTCCAAAGCCATGTCCAGATGGTCGGCGGGAAGCGCAGTACCGATTTGCCGGGTGAGGGCGGCTGCGGCGCAAGGCTACCGGAAAGGGCGTCCTCGATGGCGCTGACGGCGATATCCACCGAAGCGGCGGTCAGAAGCAGCGGATAGGTGGCAATTGTGTCGGAAGGGGATGGTTTCAGCCGCTTCTCGTAGAGCGTGGCGCCGGTATCCACGCCCTTGTCGACCAGATGCACGGTCGCGCCGAAATTGCCGCGGTCTTTTTCCACCAGCGCCCAGTAACCGCCCATCTGCCCGCGATAGGCAGGATTGATGCCGGCATGGAAGTTGATGACCGGGCATTGCAGGGCCTGAAGCGTGGTCGGCGTCAGCAGGCGGCAGGAAATGGTGAAGATCGCCGCCGGTTTCAGCAGATTGGCGGCCTTGCGACATTCCTCATCGTTGAGCGAGGCGAATTGGGTGACGGAAAGGCTGTGGTGAAGATCGGGAGAAAGGCCGTGTTCGGCGATGATCGCATCGCTTCTGCTAACGGTGAAGCGTTTGCCGAGCCGCGAGGCGATCATCGTCGCCATCTGGCCCGCAGCGACTATCCAGCCGAGCCGTCGTGCACGTCGCCTGAGAATGACCGATTTGCTTTCCGGCTGCTCCATGAAAACATGGATGTCGGGAAATCGGGCCGCCAGCGCATGATCATGACATTGGGGTTCACCCCGCCCGCCGTCATCACCAGAAGCCGATTGTTGATGTCAGTCATATCACCCACGGGATTTTCCTAAGCCATGATCCAGACGCCGAGTTTCACGCGTGAACTTCAAAACCATGTTAATTTTCATCGACAGGATTTTTTGAAATGCCGCTGGAACGGATTTTTGGGACTCACGTTATTGTGACGCATATCACATCGGTACTTGCCTTTGGACGGCAAGTCATAGGGGAGTAGTTTCACATGATCACACGCATTCTTTCGACCGTTTTCGTGGCTTTGTTGACCGTTGTCACCCTGAGCTCCTGCGGTAACACCATTCGCGGCATGGGTCGTGACACGGCGAACGCCGTCGACGCGACGCAGGATGCCGGCCGCAATGTGGACCGCGCCGCACGTCGCTGACGACATCTCCCCTTAAAGGTCCGGCGTCATCCTGAAACACGGGTGACGCCTTTTCTTTGACCGAATTTTCCTGCGAATGTGCCCCGACGAGAATCACGGGGCGGGCATGAACGGATCGATGAAAAGACTGGCGAAGCTGCTGTTGCCTTTGCTGTTGCCATTTTCGGCTGAGGCCGGCGGGCAGGCGGATTTCTGCAGGGTCATGGACCATGCGGGCGGTCGTTATACCGTCTGCAGTTTCGACCCGGCAAAAAGCACCATCCGGATTTACGACCGCGATCATGTCTCCGGCGAGGGATATGGTTCATTCGCCGCTCTCTCGTCTGCGCTGTGGCGGCAGCACATGTTCAGCGTCTTTGCCATGAATGGCGGCATGTATCATTCGGACTATTCCCCCGTCGGGCTCTTTATCGAAAATGGCATCGAACGCTCGCCGATCAGCACCGGCGGCGGCTGGGGCAATTTTCATCTTCTGCCAAATGGCGTGTTTTATCTGAAGGGGGCCGCGGCCGGCGTGCTGGAAACGCAGGCCTATCTGGGAGCGGATCCCAAGCCGGACTTCGCCACGCAATCCGGGCCGATGCTCGTCATCGATGGCAAGCTGCATCCGCGCTTTCTGCCCGATAGCGACAGCCTGAAGCGACGCAACGGCGTCGGCGTTTCCCGCGATGGCATGGTGCATTTCGCCATTTCGGAAAATACAGTGCGCTTTTACGATTTCGCCACGCTGTTCAGGGATGTGCTGGACGCGCCGAATGCGCTCTATCTCGACGGCACCATATCCAGTGTCGATATTCCCGCAATGAAAAGGCGGGACTCGCTGTTCCTGATGGGGCCGATCATCGCCGTTGTCGACAGGGTGCCGGATTAGGTGTTCGCTTTCAGGAAGTTGTCCATTGGCAACGGGTCAAGGGTGTGTGGGGCTTTACCCCCCTCTGTCCTGCCGGACATCTCCCCCTCAAGGGGGGAGATCGATCTGCGGCAAGGTCTCGCCCATCTCAACGTCGGCGAATGAAGCGGTGACAATGCCGCTTGCCGATCTCCCCCCTTGAGGGGGAGATGTCCGGCAGGACAGAGGGGGGTAAAGCCCCACACACCCTTGACCCGTTGCCAATGGACAACCTTCTGAAAGCTAACAGCTAGAGCAGGTTTTCGCCCGAAATCCCGCTCCCATGCTCCAGCCGGAAGATCAGATCGGCGCTTTGGGATAGGCTTTTTCGAGACCCGCGGATGCCGTCAACCCTTTGCGGAAGGCCAGATAAGCGGGGTGCTGGCTGGTTTTGGCTGTTTCCGCGAGGCGAATCTGCAGGCGGGCAGGGGCGTTGGTGCCGAGCCATTCACCAGCGGCTTCCAGTTTCAGGCTGTTGAGGAAGCGGGCACTGGCATGCCGGTCGAGATATAGATTGAGGCTGGCCAGCAGGTTTTCATCCTGCAAGGCGTTTTCCATCAGCAACGACACCCATGCCTTGTCCTCGCTTGCAAGCGAAGTCAGTTTCGAAGCGACCGTTTCGCGATCGGGAAAAGAGGATGCCTGCTGCATGAAATGAGTCCCGTTGTCGTTATCCGTCGTCGATAAAGCAGAGGTGTTGTGCTTTCAAGGCGCGGCGACTGTGGAATAAATTCGACTTTGCCGTGTCGGCGGCCAAGGTTTTCAACAGGTGTTTGTGCATAAGCTTTAAATAACGGTTACACTTTAGTCCAAATTGCGGCGATCGCCAAAATGGCGCTTATGCGGGCCTCACGCTAACACCTTGTTTTTTCACATACCTATGCACGTGGCGAATGGCAGCCTGTCAAAAACGCCTTCATTTAGCCGCTTTTTGCATTTGCCTTCGCCGCCGGATTTTAATAAATGCTTGCCTCAACGGGCCGGGTCTTGAAGATCCCCCGGAGAGTGAATAGCTGGAGTAATCATGGAAGAAACCGCTCAGAAATCCTGCTGGGGCGTCACCTTGCGCGCACTTGCAGGCTTTGCCGCTTTTCTCGCATTGACGTACATTTTTGGCAGCCCATAAGCATCTCTCCTGAATGACGGGTTTTGAAACGGCGCGGTTTTCCTTTGGAAACCGTGCTGTTTTCGTTTGAAGGCAATTATGTCGCAGCTGCGCAAACCGCTGACGCTCTTTTGTGGCGATCCGTTTCGGCTTTGGATATGATGGTGGTGGAATCCATTCTTATTCAAGGCGAACTTCATGTTTCTTTCGGTCTTTGACGTCTTCAAGATCGGTATCGGTCCTTCGAGCTCCCATACGATGGGGCCGATGACGGCAGCCAACCGCTTTCTGGCGCTGATCCTCAGCGATGAGTGGCCGCGGCCGGCAGGCGCGGCCGTTGCGCAGCTGAAGGTCAGCCTGCATGGCTCGCTCGCCTTTACCGGCATCGGCCACGGTACCGGGCGTGCCGTCATTCTCGGCCTCACCGGCGAGCGGCCGGATATTGTCGATCCCGATGCGATGGACGCCATTATCGAGACGGTGGAAAAGGCCGGCGCCGTGACGCCACCCGGCCATCCGTCCTATGTGTTCCGCCCGGCCGAAGATCTGGTCTTCGACAAGAAGAACCCGCTGCCCGGCCACGCCAACGGCATGACCTTTTCCGCCTTCGACAATCAGGGCAGGCTGCTCATCAAGCGCATCTATTATTCCGTCGGCGGCGGTTTCGTCGTAACCGATACGGAGCTGGAGGCGATCAAGCAGCGCGGCAAGACCATCGATAACGGTCCGCGCGTGCCCTATCCCTTCGCCACCGCGCGGGAAATGCTGGATATGGCGGCCCGTTCCGGCCGCACCATCGCCCAGATGAAGCGCGCCAACGAGGAGACGGTGGTTTCCCGCGAGGAGCTGAACGAGCGTCTCGACCAGATCTGGGAGGCGATGAACGGCTGCATCGAGCGCGGGCTGAAAGTGGACGGCATCATGCCGGGCGGCCTGAAGGTGCGCCGCCGCGCCCGTTCGATTTACGAGAAGCTGAATGCGGAATGGCGCAGCAACCGGCTGAACCCGGTCATGGCCAATGACTGGCTGAGCGTTTACGCCATGGCGGTGAACGAGGAAAATGCCGCCGGCGGCCGCGTGGTGACCGCGCCGACCAACGGTGCGGCAGGCGTCGTTCCGGCGACCGTCAGATATTTCCGGCATTTCCATGAGGATGCGAGCGTCGATGACGTGCGCGACTTTTTGCTGACGGCGGCCGCCATCGGCGGCATCATCAAGCACAATGCCTCGATTTCAGGCGCGGAAGTGGGCTGTCAGGGCGAAGTGGGCTCGGCTTCCGCCATGGCGGCGGCGGGCCTTGCCGCGGTCATGGGCGGATCGCCGGAACAGGTGGAAAATGCCGCCGAGATCGCGCTCGAGCATCATCTCGGCATGACCTGCGATCCGATTGCCGGGCTTGTGCAGGTGCCGTGCATCGAACGTAATGCCATGGGCGCGGTGAAAGCGGTGACGGCGGCCTCGCTGGCGCTGAAGGGCGACGGCCAGCATTTCGTGCCGCTCGATGCCTGTATCGAGACCATGCGCCAGACCGGCAACGACATGAGCGAGAAATACAAGGAAACTTCCACGGGCGGCCTTGCCGTGAACGTTGTGGAGTGCTGAGCGGGCAGGGCGTCAGGCATGGTTGCCATGCTTGACGCCCGCCGCAAAAAGGCATTGATAGAACCATGCCTCTACATCTCATCAAACTTTGCGTCGGCGCGGATTCAATCCAGGACTTGAGAGACTGGGTCGCGCATCGTGCTCTGACCGCAATTGCCGCAGGCCTTGAGCCGCACAGCGTCCACACCACCCGGATGATCCCGAAACGTGTCGAGGAATTGCTCGAGGGCGGTTCGCTCTACTGGGTCATCAAGGGGCAGGTGCAGGCGCGGCAGAAACTTCTCGATATCCGCTCCTTCAAGGGCGAAGACGGCATTTCCCGCTGCGATCTCATTCTCGGCCCGGAGGTTATCGAAACCTCACCTGCGCCGAAGCGCCCGTTTCAGGGCTGGCGTTACCTGAAGGACGACGAGGCGCCCCGCGATCTCGGCGGCGGCACGGGCGGCGAGGACATGCCTTCCGATCTCAGGCGGGAACTGGCGGAGCTTGGGCTGCTCTGACGCTTAACGGATTTGAAAATGAAAAAGCCGGCATCCTTGTGGAGCCGGCTTTTTCATTTGGGGAGACGGGTCGGTCGTGCGGTCAGTTGATGCCGCCGACCGCATTGGTGGCGCGGCCATCCTGAATTTTGACCCAGCGGCCGGGATTGGCGGTGTCCTGGCGCTTCAGGTAGGTATATTCGGTTTCAGACCAGTTCATGACCTTGTTGCGCATGTTGTCGAGAACGAAATCGCCACGATCGGTGCGGACGGTCAGAACGGCGTGGCCTTCGCCATTCGGCTGCAGAACCACGGTGATCAACAGGTTGGAGGCGGAGAAGCCTTTGTTCATCAGCATCTTGCGCTTCAGGAGCACGAAGTCTTCGCAATCGCCGACCGTGGTGGGATAGGCCCAGCGTTCTTCGACGCCATAGATTTCCATGTCGGTCATCGGCGTGATGGTGGTGTTGACGGTGTAGTTGACGTCGAGCATCGTCTTCCAGCGCTCTTCGGTCAGCTTCATCGGGCCGTTGTCCAGCGAGGTCGGCTGGCATTCGCTCTGATAGGTCTGGCAGAATTCATAGTGGCCGATCGGCGGATTGGCCTTGCCGATGACGCGCATGACGGCGGCCGGCGAGGCGCTTGCCTGATGCGCGAAGGCGCTGACGATGAATGCGATCAGAGTGAAAACGAAACGGTTGTTCTTGTTCATTGCTTGTCTCCCCGTGGTGAGGAGACATTCGCAGGTATATTTTGACCCGGCGGAAATTTGCGAAGAGCAATTTGAGCTTAAATTTCAGCAAATTAGCCGTTGTTTTGAACTGTATTCGAACTAGTTTTTATGCGTGTTTGAAGCAAATTTTATTACAATTTTACGCATCCTGGCTTTAGGCTTTCGGTAGCCATCTAGATCGCTGTATTGACAGCGGTTTTCCGCGTCCTGCGATTTCCGTGGTCGCGCGCGGCCGGCTTGTGGTGCGTGGCGAAGAGGTGGATTTCCCGTTTTGGGATGGCTGTTTCAGGCTGGGACAGGCCGGAAAAAGCGACAAAAAAACTTCAAAAAAACTGCATTTTTTCTGGGAAAAAGTTTTGCGGAGCGATTTTCGTGCCGTTGATGATCTGGCCAAGGGCGCAACAGGTTCCGCCGCGCTCATCCTTTTTACTGACTATGGTGGATCCGGGTCGGTCTGCTGCGTGCCGTAGGCGTCAGGGCATGAAAATTGAAGTTCGGTAGCGAGAAGTGAGAATAAGCACCTCTGACGCCAGGAGCGGCTGATGAACCCGATATGGCCGAAGACGGAGCATTGACTGCCAAGGCGCCGTCCGGGAATCTTCGCAATTATGCGATTGGGGCGAGCGCAAAACGCGCCGAAAATGCCGCACGCATTCTTACGGGCGTAAAACCTGCCGTGTCCGGGCGGAACTAGTTAGAGAAATTCGATCAGTGCGTCGGGCGACTGGACGCGGTCGAATTCGACGGCGACGCCTTCCATGAAGTGGCGCACGATCTTGCCGCTCATGTTCTTGCCGAGCTGGACCCGGCTTCCGAGCGGCGGCCGGTTTTCGATCTCGATTGCCGCACCCGACAGGGAAAGGTCGATCAGCCGGCAGGCGACGAGCACACCGTCTTCCAGAACGAGCTGTGCTCTCGCATTGCGCGGCGTCAGGCGGTCGTGGCGGCGGTCTTCCGGCAGGCCGAGCAATTGACGCTTGGCGATCCAGGCGAGCTGCGCGGCGAGTTTTTCCCGCTTGCGCTCCGGCGCGTTGATGGCGATGAGGAAGCCCGATGCGGTGAGCGATGTCACCGTGCCTTCGATCCGGCCGATATGCTGGAGATAGGCGATGACGCGGTCACCGTGGCGGGCAATGCCCGAGCAGGTGAACTGCGCCCTTTCGGCGGTCATCTCGGTCGCGGTGCAATCATATTCTTCATGATCGGGCAACATCAGGCGGCCGGTGAAGGACACACGGACGGCGTCGTCGAGATGAGCTTCCTCAACCGGACGCAGGATTTGGGCGGTGTTGACCGAGCGGGACGAAAACATGGGCAGCGCAATTGTAATGAATGATGACGGTAAGTTTCTACCCTGCGCGAGTTAACAGACTGTATTGTTTAATCTCTACAATTTTTCTGATCGGCAATATCGTTACAGTTCTGACGTATTTTTTTGAGATTCCGGTGCTGCCGGACCTCTCCCGGAGGGGCGGGGAGCGTTGGAACAGGTCCGTCAGCAGCTTTCGGCGCGCGGTGTATCCTCGGCCCCCTTGTTCAGCGGATACCCTGCCGGTGCGATGTCCAGGCGCAGCAGGCGGCTGCTTTGCATGGACAGGCACTGGATGGGCGCGGCGAATTCGTGTCGCGGCCGCTCCGCAAGCAGCGCTCCGAGCAGCCTTGGGGCGGCGTCGGGATCGGTGCGCAGCGGCAGGAGCAGCATTTCGAATGCCAGCGGTGCCGCGCCATAGCTGTCCTCCGCCTCGACATCGAAGACCACGGGCAACTGGTGGTGCAGGATGCCGCGCGCGACACGGCAGGGGAAGACGGCATTTGCCGGCTGCCACAATTCCGAAAATGGGCGATCCCGCAATTCCCGGCCGAACAGATCGCAAAGACGAGTACCGGCAAGGCGGAAGAACGGGGTGTTCTCTCCCTTGTCCGTGAGGATAAAAAGATCGCCAAGGTGATGTTTCAGCTTTGCGGGATCGATGTCCTCGCGTCGCGGGGCCGATCGTTTGCCGCGCAGTTCATCCCAATAGGCATATATGTCCAGTCCGGCCATGCTCTTCATAGCATCTCTCCATGTTCGTTTTTGGGACATCATGTCCATCCGAACGTCTGTATCTGGAGGTGTAGCGATTTTCGTGCCAGTTGGATTTGTTAAGGTTAACAAAGGGTTGATATTGCCCGATGGCGATAGTCGTGGCATCGGAGCGGCCATGTCGGGGAAAGCTCCGTCAGCACAATTCGATGGCGTCGCCTGTTATTTTAAGGCGGGCCCGCAAGCCGGACCGCCCGCGGCCCGGCGTCCTTGCCGATAGCGGTTTGGGCGTCGAGCGCTTCAAGGGCGGGACGGCTTTTTTTTCGTTCGGGCTTCCTATATTGCTCGGGGAACGCAAAATTCGACCAAGACAGGGATGGGATCATGTCCTACGGGGACGGCGAACAGCCGCCGGTTTCGGAAACGCCGGAGCCGAAAGACGACACGAACAATCCCGTCTTCAACCTGCCATCGCTGCTGGTCGGCATCCTGGCCGCGCTGATCGTCGCTTATGTGGTTCCCGCCTATCTTCTGTCGGAGGAAGGCAATGGCTGGTTCATCTTCACCTTCGGCTTCATTCCGCTGCGTTATGCGGTGCCGTTTTCCCAGCAGGGGCTGGAATGGCTCTGGACGCCGGTGACCTATTCTTTCCTGCATGGCGGCATCGAGCACATTCTCTTTAACGGATTGTGGCTGATGGCCTTCGGCGCGCCGGTTCTGCGCCGGATCGGAACAGTGCGCTTCGTGCTGTTATGGTGCATTTCCGCCGCCGTTTCCGCCTTCGGTCATGCGGCGCTGAACTGGGGCGATGTGACGGTGCTGATCGGGGCGTCCGGTGTCGTTTCGGCGCTGATGGGGGCGGCCTGCCGCTTCGCTTTCCCGGCACGTGGCGGATATAGCGCCTCCTTCGGCCATCTGATGCCGCGGCAGAGCATTCTTGGGGCGCTTTCCAACCGCACCGTGCTGATCTTCACGCTGATGTGGCTGTTCGGCAATGTGCTGATTGCGGTCGGCGTGCCGCTGTTCGGCAATGTCGGTGGTGAAATCGCCTGGGATGCCCATGTCTTCGGCTTTCTGCTCGGCTTCCTGTTCTTCGGGCTTTTCGATCGACGACTGGCCTGAGCCGATCACGCTCCTTGTCGGCCGTGGCGCAAATTTGCTTTCGCGCGTCCCATCCGGGATTGCATTCATGCGGACCTCAGCGCACCATATCCCATGATTTGCAACCGCCGGGGGAGACTGCGGCGCTGCGTATCGCTGAAAAGAGGAGGAAGGCATGCCAACATTCGTAAAGGATCTTCTCGACCGCAAGGGCCGGGACGTCGTGACTGTCGGTCCGGAGGTCAGCATCGGCGAGGCGGCGGGAACGCTGCACGCGCATAAGATCGGTTCCGTCGTCGTGACCGACGCCGATGGCGTCGTTCTCGGCATCTTCACGGAGCGCGATCTGGTAAAGGCCGTGGCGGGCCAGGGTGCCGCTTCCCTCCAGCAATCCGTGTCGGTGGCCATGACCAAGAATGTCATCCGCTGTCATCACAATTCCACCACCGATGAGCTGATGGAAATCATGACGGGCGGACGCTTCAGGCATGTGCCGGTTGAAGAGAACGGCCGCCTTGCCGGCATCATCTCCATCGGTGACGTGGTGAAGGCGCGGATTGGCGAGATCGAAGCCGAAGCGGAGCACATCAAGGCCTATATTGCCGGATGATCTTGCGTCCCGGCGTAAGACAGCTGGAAAAGCTTCAGTCTCGGGCCGGGACTCATATATCGCCTTCCGTCACGTATCGCCATTGAAGAAAGTCGGCTATTTTCGTGGATATGTCCACGTAGAAGTCTCGCTGAGGACAATCGGCGCAGACAATTTCAACCCGATTGAACTGTGAAATGAATTTGCCGCTGCTTGACCAGTTGCCATCGGCCGTTCCTTTCACAATGGTGATGTCGATCCAGGGCTGACCCTCCGCCGACGCAAAGCTGACATCGTTAGTCCGTTTGAGTTCAGGTTGTTCTTCCAGAAACCCGACCAATCGATTCGTGTCGCACAGTGTGTTTTCGTCGGTCGGGGGCAGGACTGAGATATACCAATACATGGTCTCACCACGGCTGGGCGTTTCATCTATTCGTTTCGTGCTTAAAGCAGGGCGCTAGCGCCGGAAAGCCTGCTGCATGCGCTCGAGCTCCGGAATGCGGGAGCGCGTTTCCTCATATCCCCGGTCGATGGCTTCGCTGGCGCGATGGAATTCCGAGAGGCCGATATCGTTGATGCGGGGGTGAAGCATGAGGTCGGGCGGGTCGCCCGCCAGGCGCGAGCGTGAAATCCTGTCCTGAATGATGTTGAAAGCCTGCACCATGACGCCCGGCAGGCCGGGACGCGGCGGGCTTTCCACCGCCGGTGCGACGCCCCCATGCGATGGCGAGGCGGCGTGCTTGACCACGGCGGAGCGGCCGAAGAGGTCGTAATTCAGATTGACCGCGACGACCAGCGCTTGCTCATAGGCCCGGCAGACCGAAACCGGCACGGGGTTGACGAGCGCACCGTCTATCAGGGTGCGGCCGTTGCACTGCACGGGTTCGAAAATGCCCGGCAGCGCGTAGGAAGAGCGCAGCGCGGTGACGAGATCGCCCTGGTGAATCCAGACCTCGTGGCCGGTGCGCAGTTCCGTCGCGACGGCGATGAAGGGATGGTCGAGGTTTTCGACGCGCAGGCCTTCCAGATGTTCCTGCATGCGCTTGGTCAGCCGCATGCCGCCGAAGAGCCCGCCGCCGCCGATGGTGAGATCGAGCAGGCCGGCAATGCGGCGCATCGTCAGCGAGCGGGCGAATTCTTCCAGCTCATCGAGCTTGCCGGCGAGATAACAACCGCCGACCAGCGCGCCGATAGAGGTGCCGGCGATCATGCCGATCTTCACCCCGGCCTCATCCAGCGCCCGCAGGACGCCGATATGGGCCCAGCCGCGTGCAGCCCCGCCGCCAAGGGCGAGCGCTATCCTGCGCGTATCGACGATCTGGGTGACCGGCGGTTCGTTGCCGAAGGCTTCGGGATTGCCAGCCGAAAGTTGATTGTGACGATTTCCCCATCCCAACATGACCGCACTCCCTGCCAGTTCCTTCAGGCTCCGTCCTATCCCCGGAACCCGCTATATTGGTAGCAAATTGGTGCGGCCGATGGAAGGTGGCCGTTCAAGTTGCGGAATAGGTGGTCGCCGGATCGAAATGGCGGGTATCGTCGGTGATCTTCGTCACCGCCTGGCCGTCGGAGAGTTCGACCGTGCGATAAAAACAGGAGCGGCGACCGGTGTGGCAGGTGGCGTCATGGCCGGCGACGGAGACCTTCAGCCACACGGCGTCCTGATCGCAATCGGTGCGGAATTCCTTCACCGTCTGCAGATTGCCCGACGTTTCGCCCTTCTTCCAGATCTTGTCGCGCGAACGGCTGTAATAGTGGGCGATGCCGGTCTCCAGCGTCAGCGACAGGGCTTCCGCATTCATATGGGCGACCATCAGCAACTCGCCGTCACGCGAATCGGTGACAACGGCGGTGACGAGGCCGTGAGCATCGAATTTCGGCGAAAAAAGACCTGCGTTTTCGAGCACTTCCTTATCCGCAGGGGCGGATGGAAAGGGAATGGACATGGTAACCCCGGAAAATCAACTGGCGGAACGATGGGAGCGGCGGATAAACGGATCTGCTTCCGCCACTCTGAATTTTCTTGCGCATCGGATTTTCCGAAAACCGCGTTACGGCCTTCGGTCCGGCGCTTAGCGGTTCCGCACCATGGTCATGAAGCGCACCTGTTCGGCCGGATCGTTCTTGAACACACCGGTAAAGCTGGTGGTCAGCGTCGTCGACCCCTGCTTGTTTACGCCGCGCATGGACATGCACATATGTTCGGCGTCGATCATGACGGCCACGCCGCGCGGTTTCAGGGTTTCCTCGATGGATCTCGCGATCTGCGCGGTCATGTTTTCCTGCGTCTGCAGGCGGCGGCCGAAGATTTCGACGACGCGGGCGATCTTCGACAGGCCGAGCACGCGGCCCGCCGGAAGATAGGCGACATGCGCCTTGCCGACGATCGGCACCATATGGTGTTCGCAATGGGAGAAGAAGGGGATGTCGCGCACCAGCACCACATCGTCATAACCGCCGACTTCCTCGAAGGTCGTGCCGAGCACGTCCTGAACGTTCAGCTCATAACCGGCAAAAAGCTCGCGATAGGCCTTGGCGACGCGCTTCGGCGTATCCAGAAGTCCTTCGCGGGCGGGATTTTCTCCTGCCCAGCGCAGAAGAACGCGCACTGCTTCTTCCGCTTCGGCCTGGCTTGGGCGAGCTTCTGCCACGTCGGGTTTTGCGCCAGCGCCGGGGAAATTCTTCACGATCGCATCCATTCCGTCTCTCCCGATGCGGGTAAAGGCCGCACCTGAATTCGTTTTTCATCGCGAACTCTTGTTCGCAGTTGCTGCTATCTGGTTGTTTTACAGCATTTTGGCAAGACCGATGCTGTTATTTCGGTATCGGAGCCGTTAATTTCATCACGGCTTGATGTCCAGAAAGCTCGTTAGCATATAATGAGAATGAAGGGCAGGAAAGCTTCACTGCGACAAACGCTGTGTTTGAAAAATTTGACCTGTCCTGTTTTTGGGCA
Organism: Agrobacterium sp. D14; assembly: GCF_001526505.1. NCBI lineage: Bacteria > Pseudomonadati > Pseudomonadota > Alphaproteobacteria > Hyphomicrobiales > Rhizobiaceae > Agrobacterium > Agrobacterium sp. D14. The sequence goes on along the minus strand of NZ_ASXX01000052.1, from coordinate 151,897 downwards.
ATCTTGAGCGCGCCGGGCACCGACGATGGACGATATCTACAATAATCGCATTCTGGACTTTGCCGGGAATATTCCGCTCATCGGCGTTCTTGAGGATGCCGACGCAAGCGCCGAGAAACACTCCAGGCTGTGCGGCTCTAAGCTCAAGGTCTATCTGAAGGTCGAAGGCGGCATCGTGACGGCGTTTTCGCATGAGGTTCGCGCCTGCGCGCTCGGCCAGGCCTCCGCTTCCATCATGGCGCACCACATCATCGGGGCTTCCAGCGGCGAAATCCGGCAGGCGCGGGAAGACATGCTCGCCATGCTGAAACAGGACGGTAAGGGGCCGACGGGCCGTTTCGAGGATATGCGGGTGCTTCAGCCTGTCCGCGATTTCAAAGCGCGCCACGCTTCCACCATGCTGACCTTCGAAGCGGTGGTCGATGCGCTCGACCAGATCGAAGGGCGGCCGGCTCTCAACGCCGCGGGTTAGGCGATGTGCGGCGAACCGGGCTGCCGGCACCAGCAGACGGCGGAAAAAGCGGGCCGATCCCGCAACTGGACGGGCAGCTTTGCCAAAACGCCGGGGCGGCTTCTGGGCGTCGGTTTCATCCGGTTTTATCAGCTGACGCTATCCGGCTTCATCGGGAATTCCTGCCGCCATATCCCCACCTGTTCCGAATATGGCTATGAAGCCATTGCCCGACACGGGCTCTGGGCCGGCGGGTGGATGACCCTGTTTCGCGTCGCGCGCTGCGGGCCGGGCGGCACCAGCGGGCTGGACCCGGTGCCGGAAGTGCTCGATGGCCGCAGGCGCTGGTGGATGCCGTGGCGTTACTGGAGCCTGCATCGATGAATGACTATGTGGCGCTGCTGCACAGCATCGTGCTCGGCGCGGGCAAGCGGCTCATCATGGCCGATCTGCGGGCAATGGCGGAAGAGCTGGGATTTGCCGAATGCAGAACGCTGGTCGCGACTGGAAATCTGGTTTTTCGCGCCGGGGCGGCACCTGTTCGTGAGATTGAGGACAGGCTGGAGCGCGCCTTCGAAGACCGCTTCGGCAAACATGTCGATATTCTCGTTCGTTCGGGGAGCGACTGGCTGAAACTGGCGGCGGACAATCCCTTTGCTCAGGGCAATCCGCCGGATGTCTGCGTTCGGGTGATGCGCGCGCCGCTGGACAACGGCGTCCTCGAATTGCTGGAGAAATACCGAGGGAGGGAAAAGATCGCGCTTGCCGGCGGCGATCTATGGATCGATTTTTGCGGCAAGCCGAGCGAGAGCAGGCTGCTGTCCGTGCTGACCACCAAAAGGCTCGGTATCGGCACGACCCGCAACGCCAATACGGTCAATGGTCTCGCGCAAATGCTTCGCTGAGCGATCCTTCGCCTTTGACTGCAATGGCAAAAGCCTTTATCAGCCTGCCTGTCCGCTTGTCGCGGGCAAATCATTATTCCAACACCACCCGCATTCGTTGGCGGGACTGGACAGGAGATTAGACAATGTCTGAAGCTGTTTCCCTTACATTTCCCGATGGATCCGTGCGCAGCTACCCCGCCGGTACGACCGGCCGCGACGTCGCCGAATCCATTTCCAAATCGCTTGCCAAGAAGGCTGTCGCCATTGCGCTTGACGGTACCGTGCGCGATTTGTCCGAGACCATCACCGATGGCAAAATAGAGATCGTCACGCGTGAAGACGGGCGTGCGCTGGAACTCATCCGCCACGATGCCGCCCACGTCATGGCTGAAGCCGTGCAGGAGCTTTGGCCCGGCACGCAGGTGACGATCGGCCCTGTCATCGAAAACGGCTTCTATTACGACTTCGCCAAGAACGAACCCTTCACGCCGGAAGATCTGCCGAAGATCGAAAAGCGCATGAAGGAAATCATTCTGCGCAACAAGCCGTTTACCCGCGAAATCTGGTCGCGCGAAAAGGCCAGGCAAGTTTTCGCCGCCAAGGGCGAGAACTACAAGGTCGAGCTGGTCGACGCCATTCCGGAAGGTCAGGACCTGAAGATCTATTATCAGGGCGACTGGTTCGATCTCTGCCGTGGGCCGCATATGGCTTCCACGGGGCAGATCGGCACGGCCTTCAAGCTGATGAAGGTGGCCGGGGCCTATTGGCGCGGTGACAGCAACAATGCGATGCTGTCGCGCATCTACGGCACCGCCTGGGCGACGCAGGAAGAGCTGGACAATTATCTCCACGTGCTGGCCGAAGCCGAAAAGCGCGACCACCGCCGTCTCGGCCGCGAAATGGACCTGTTCCATTTCCAGGAAGAAGGCCCGGGCGTCGTGTTCTGGCACGGCAAGGGCTGGCGCATGTTCCAGACGCTGACGGCCTATATGCGCCGGCGGCTCGCCAACACCTATCAGGAAGTCAACGCGCCGCAGGTGCTGGACAAGTCGCTGTGGGAAACCTCCGGTCACTGGGGCTGGTATCAGGAAAACATGTTCGCGGTGAAATCCGCCCATGCCTTCACCCATCCCGATGACGAGGAAGCCGATCAGCGCGTCTTCGCCCTGAAGCCGATGAACTGCCCGGGTCACGTACAGATCTTCAAGCATGGCTTGAAGTCTTACCGCGAAATGCCCGTCCGCCTTGCGGAATTCGGCACCGTGCATCGTTATGAGGCTTCGGGCGCTCTGCACGGCCTGATGCGCGTTCGCGGCTTCACGCAGGACGATGCGCATGTCTTCTGCACGGAAGAGCAGATGGCGGCGGAGTGCCTGCGTATCAACGACCTGATCCTCTCCGTCTATGAGGATTTCGGTTTCAGCGAAGTCGTCGTCAAGCTCTCCACGCGCCCGGAAAAGCGCGTCGGTTCCGACGATCTCTGGGATCGCGCCGAAAGCGTGATGATGGATGTTCTGAAGACCATCGAGGAACAGTCCGGCGGCCGCATCAAGACCGGCATCCTGCCGGGCGAGGGCGCGTTCTACGGGCCGAAGTTCGAATATACGCTGAAGGATGCCATCGGCCGTGAATGGCAATGCGGCACGACGCAGGTGGACTTCAATCTGCCGGAACGTTTCGGCGCCTTCTATATCGATCAGAACTCCGAAAAGACGCAGCCGGTGATGATCCATCGCGCCATCTGCGGTTCCATGGAGCGCTTCCTCGGCATTCTCATCGAGAACTTCGCAGGCCATATGCCGCTGTGGTTCGCGCCGCTTCAGGTCGTGGTCGCGACGATCACCTCGGATGCGGATGATTACGGCCGTGAGGTTGCCGAAGCGCTGCGCGAGGCGGGCATGGCGGTCGAGACCGACTTCCGCAACGAGAAGATCAACTACAAGATCCGTGAGCATTCGGTGACCAAGGTTCCGGTCATCATCGTCTGCGGCCGCAAGGAAGCGGAAGAGCGCACCGTCAACATCCGCCGTCTCGGTTCGCAGAACCAGACGCCGATGTCGCTGGAAGATGCTATTACGAGCCTTGTGGACGAGGCGACACCGCCGGATGTGAAGCGCAAGCTTGCGGCGAAGAAGCAGGTTGCGTGAGAAATGACAACGGCCCCTTCGGGGGCCGTTTTGTTTGTGAAAGATGTGGCGGCAGAAGGCGGGGCATCCGCACTCCGTCACCCCGGACTAGATCCGGGGTCCAGTGCGATCAAGTCCTTGATCGCGAAAGACTCGTCCCTCACGGCGCAGACGCGCCGTGGCTGGATGCCGGATCAAGTCCGGCATGACGGATGAGAGGTTTTTGGGTCTTACCGCTGGCCTCGCGATTAGTTCAATCGAACCTACTCGAAATCCCCGGTCATATCTTCCGGCGCCTGATCCTTCATCAGCACTTCCACGTCCGAATCCCGGCCGGAGGTCACTTTGAAGTTGCGCTGGTAGACCTTGTCCTTGTTGCGGGCGATGGCGGTATATTCGCCTTCCGCCAGAACCATGGTCGAAAAGGCGCTGACGCTTTCGTTCACCACGTCGCCGCCGCCGTTCAGCACCGACCAGGCCGTATCGGCAATGGCTTCGCCGCCTTCTTCGGAGACGAGCTTGAGGGTGATCTGAGCGGCCTGATGCTGGAGCGTCGCTTCCGTCAGCTTGCCGGCTTCCACCTGGATGTCGGCGCGCACCACCGCGTTGACGTTGCCATATTCGGAAACCACGTGATAGGTGCCGGCATTCAGCCGCACGATGGTGTTGGGCTTGATATCGGCCATGACGAGGCCGCGCTCGCCATCGGGGCGGGCGTCTGACGAATAGACGGAAAATTTGAGCTGGTTGCCGGAAATCTGCTTGTCAGAGCCCGCAACCGCATTCAGCACGAAGCCGCCGGCATCGAGAATCAGCACCTGTTTCTGCACATTGCCGGAAGTCGGGACATTGAGTTTCTTGGTGACGCCCGCACGGCCGAAGGCGACGTTGACGAAATATTCGCCCGGCACCAGATGGAATTCCGCCGAGCCGCCTTCCGAACTTGCCAGCATCGGCAACTTGCCGTCCGCGCCGGGAATGGGGCTGAAGACGCGCCAGGACAGACCTTCCTTCACCGCTTCGCCTTCGCTGGTCAGCTTGGCTTCCATGCTGATATCGCGGGCGGTGCTTTCCGGGGCGTTGGGTGCGGAAGGGGCGGTGAAAGCGTTCAGCTTCGGCATTTTCGGCGTGCCGCCGAGCTGCTTGAAGTCTTTGAAGGCATCCTGCGAAAAAGCGGCTTGCGATAAAAGGCCAAGCACGGCACATGCAATGGTCAGACGTGCCGCGATTTTGATTGCCGACATTTTCGATACCGATTGACTTCTTGATTTTCCCGGATCACTTCAAAACCAATGCCGTGGCTATTTCAAGGCCCATGTTTTTGCGATGACAGCAGAATGGAAGATTTTTGATCATGACAAATGATATCAAGCTCCTCGATTATCTCAAGGTTCGCCGTTCCACGCCCGCCCTGCAACTTGCCGAGCCGGGGCCTTCGAAGGGGCAAATCGAGGACATCCTGCGCCTTGCCGTGCGCGTGCCTGACCATGGCAAGCTCGCCCCCTGGCGTTTCGTCGTCTATCGCGGCGAGGAGCGCGTGCGTCTCGGTGAGACGGCGCTGAGGATCGCGCTTGAAAAGAACCCGGAACTGGACCTGCAGCAGCAGGAAGCGGAACGCACCCGCTTCACCCGCGCGCCCGTCGTTATCGCCGTCATCAGCACCGCAAAGCCGCATTTCAAGATTCCGGAATGGGAACAGGTCATGTCCGCCGGTGCTGTGTGCCTCAACCTCATCTTCGCCGCCAATGCCAGCGGTTTTGCGGCGAACTGGCTGACCGAATGGTTTGCTTTCGATTCCGCATTCCTCGCGGAAATCGAGGTCGGCGCGGAAGAGAAGGTGGCCGGGTTCATTCATATCGGCTCGACGACATTCCCGCCGGTGGAGCGGCCGCGGCCGGAGCTTGCCGACGTCGTCACCTGGGTCGGGGACGTTTGATGTTCTACACCACGGACACCAACCAGCATGGCCTGCCGCATGATCCGTTCAAGGCCATCGTCGCACCGCGTCCGATCGGCTGGATCGGCTCGAAGGGCAGGGACGGTTCCCTCAACCTCTCGCCCTATTCCTTCTTCAATGCGATTTCGGACCGGCCAAAGCTTGTGATGTTCTCCTCCAGCGGCAGGAAGGACAGCCTGCGCAATGTCGAGGAAACCGGCGTCTTCACCGCCAATCTCGTCAGCCGCCATCTGGTGGACCGGATGAATGCGTCTTCTGCACCCGTCGGTTATGATGTCGATGAGTTCGCCCTTGCCGGTCTCACTGCCGTCGACGGGCGGGTGGTGGATGCGCCTTTCGTGGGCGAGGCGCTGGCGGTTCTGGAGTGCCGCGTGACCCAGATACAGCAGCTTAAGGACGTTGACGGCCAGCCGGCGGATTCGTGGATGGTGATCGGACAGGTCATGGCGATCCATATCGATGAAACGATCATTCGCGACGGGCGCATCGATATGGAGCTGTCGCGACCCGTGGCGCGCATGGGCTATATGGATTACTGCGATGGCGGCAGCGATGTATTCCAGCTGCAGCGCCCCTCTACTGCGCCATAAATATAGTCCTTCTTCGGCGGCGGTTAATTTTTATGGTGAACCAAACGTAAACCATTTGCGCCTAGAGTTTTATACATGGTGGCGGCGATGATGCCGCCATCCATTGTTGCGAATGTTTTCGAGGCTCAGGTGATCGTACAGGCATTTCTTCGCTGGTCTGAAAAGGCTGGATCGACCGAGCGGGCGAAAGCCGCCAATGCTCTCGGCCGTGCCTATCTTCAGTCCGACATGGCGCGCGAGAACCGCGATGCCGCCTATATGGCGATGACCTATCTGCTCGACGATCCTTCGCCGCGTGTGCGACTGGCGCTTGCCGAAGCGCTGGCGGATGCCCATGACGCTCCGCGCGCCATTCTCGTTTCACTCGCCGAAGACCAGCCGGAAATCGCCTGCACCGTCATTGCCCGCTCGCCGGTTCTCGGCGAAGCCGATCTGGTCGACCTCGTCGGGCGCGGCGAAAGCCTGACGCGATCCCTCATCGCCGCAAGGCCGGGCCTGCCGCGCGGTGTCTGCGCGGCGCTTGCCGAAGTCGGCGACCTGCCGGAAACCATCATCCTGCTCGAAAACGACGATGCCTTCATCACGCCGTTTTCGCTCAGGCGCATCGCCGAGCGCCATGGTTCGGATGCCGATATTCGCGACCTCCTGCTTCGCCGCGAGGCGCTGCCCGCCGATGCGCGTCACCTGTTGATGGGCCGCATCAGCGAAGCTCTCGCGGGCTCCGCGCTGGTTCACGCAATGATCGCGCGCAACCGCGCCGACAGTCTTTTCCGCGAGGCGGAAGATTCCGCCACCATCCTTATCGCCGCCAGCGTTTCCTCGCCGGAGCTGCCGGCGCTGGTGGAGCATCTGCGCCAGCGGCTGGAACTGACGCCGGCGCTGCTCATCCATGCCGTATGTTCGGGCCGGCTGGAATTCTTCACGGCGGCCATGGTCAATCTCTCCGGTCTCGATGACCGCAAGGTGCGGGCCATTCTGGCGACGGGGCGGCCGCATGCCTTGAAGGCGCTGTTCCAGTCGGTCGGTCTTTTCGGCGATGTTGTCGACGTCTTCATCGAGGCGACGCTGATGTGGCGCCGTGCCGCCCGCTCGCAGCTCTCTGATGTGGCGGCCTCCGTCTCGGCGGAACTGCTGGCCCATTTCCGTGACGTCAACGGTTCCGAAACGCTGTACGAACTGCTGCATGCCGTGCGCAAGCTCGCCATCGCCGAAGAGCGGCAGAAGGCGCGGTATTATGCGGAAGCGCTGACGGTCGAGGCGGCGTAACGTCCGGGTTTCCGCGGGTGCATCCTCTCACCCTCATTCCTGTGACAAGCACAGGAATGAGGGAAGTGGGGGCTTTGCTGTCAGAGGAAATCTCCACCTCGCATCGGCAAAGAAAGCCGCTGCGGCTTTTTCCCAATTGCCTCACTTATCGAACCGCTTGGCGATCCACGAATAGCTGTTTTCAACCATCCTCACCGGTGTCCCCAAAAGATGCTTTATGCCTTCGGTTGAAGGCAGGATACGGCTGACGCGGCTGATCGCCTGTTTGGTGAGGCTTTCCTCTTCCTTCGGCGTAACAGCCGCCGTTGCCTGCGGCGCAGTGGCCGGTGCCGTGGCGGGAGGTTGCGTGCCGGCCGTCTGCGGGGGCTGTTCGCCCGGTGTCTGGCACACGGCTACCACTACTGGGTAAGGTGCGTTGGCGTATCGCTCCAGCTCCTTTTCCGACACGGCGTCGCACAGTTCGATGCTCGTCCAGCGCTGCTGCGAGGTGGCGAGGTAATGGCAATCGGTGGCGCTGTCGTCGCAACCAAGGAAGGTCATGAGAACGAGGGCTGTTTTCATGGTGTGTGTTGCCTCTGTCGGGATTTATGCTCTAGAAACTCATCTATCCCGATTGCAGTGACATTACGACGAAATACGCATTTTATAGAGAAGGCAGGCATCGCATTGGCCACCGAAATCAAGCTTGAAACACCCCGGCAGGATGCGGTTCTGCGCCTCATCGACCTTTCCAACGCCTATATGGCCTCGCTTTACCCCGCCGAGAGCAATCATCTGGTCGATATCGGCGCGCTCGAGCAGGACAATGTCTCGTTTTTCGTGGCCCGGCATGACGGCCGCGTCGTCGGCTGCGGCGCGCTGGTGGAGGCGGGTGACGGCACGGCGGAGGTCAAGCGCATGTTCGTCGATCCCGAGGCGCGGGGATTGCGGATTGGCAAGCTGATCATGGATACGCTTGTCGCGCGCGGCGCCGAGCTTGGCCTTTCCGTCATCCGTCTCGAAACCGGCATCAGCCAGCCGGAGGCGATCGGTCTTTACCGCAAGGCGGGGTTTGTGGAGATCGAGGCCTTTGCGCCTTATAAGCCGGATCCGCTCAGCCTGTTCATGGAGAAGGTGCTTTAAGCCTACCGCGCGAGTTTGCCGTATCCTGCACATCCATCCTCGGCCCCGTGCCGAGGATCTAATCACGTATCGTAGAATCAATCGGTAGCAGATGCTCGGGACAGGCCCGAGCATGACGGATGCGCGGTTTGAGGACTATAGGCACCAGCGTCGAGGCGTCTGCCTGCAGGCTTCACCGATCAAAACGCCGCTTTCCGAAACGCGGTCGTTTCCTCGCTATTGTCTTCGAGCGCGGCAACCTCATCGATGGCGTCTTCCTGCGTGGGCGGCGGGGGCGGAGCCTCGGCACTGGCGGCGGCGGAGATTTCCACTTCACGCACCCATTCGCGCCAGATTGCGACCAGGAGCGCCATCAGCACCGGGCCGATGAAGAGGCCGAGGAAGCCCATGGTCTTGACGCCGCCGACGAGGCCGAAAAAGGTGGGCAGGAAGGGCAGTTTGATCGGCCCGCCGACGAGTTTCGGACGGATGGTCTTGTCGACGATGAAGAGTTCCACCGAACCCCAGACGAACAGCGCCAGCCCGTGGGCGGGCGAGCCGCTGGCGACCAGATAGATCGACACCAGGGTAAACGAGAGCGGCGCACCGCCCGGAATGAGCGCCATGACGCCGGTGAGTACGCCGAGCGTGACGGGCGAGGGCACGCCGGCGATCCAGTAGGCGATGCCGAGGATGATGCCTTCGCCGATGGCGATCAGCGTCATGCCTGTGACGGTGGAGCTGATGGTGGCGGGCACGACGCGGGAAATGCGTTCCCACCGTGTCGGCAGGATGCGTTCGCCGACCAGATCGACCTGCCGGGTGAAGCCCGCGCCGTTGCGGTAGACGAAGAACAGCGCGATCAGCATGAACAGCAGGGTCAGCACAAGGTGGAACGCGCCGTTGCCGGCGGCAAGGATCGCCCGGTAGATATTGCCGATATTGGCGCCGCTGACGAGCTGGATGAGCTCGCCGATGGCGCCCGGCGTGCCGATATATTTCACCCATTGTTCGCCGAGCCAGGGGCCGACGGCGGGAAGGGCGGCGATCCAGTCCGGCACGGGGGCGCCCGTCTTGTTGACATGCACCGCCCAGCCGAACCATTCGCGGATTTCGCTTGCCGTATAGGAGGCGGCGATGAAGATCGGCACCACGAGGAAGGCGAGGATGAGGATGATGGCGATGGTGGCGCCGAGCGTGGTGTTGCCGCCCACCTGCCGCAGAAGCCGGGTATAAACCGGCCAGCTGGCGAAACCGATGACGAGAGCGGCGAGAACGGGGACGAGAAAGCCGTGGAAGAAATAAATGCCGGCAAGGGCGACGAGAACGAGAAGCCAGCGCGCAGCCGAGATGGGCGGGATCAGGGCGATCCGCGTCGGGCTGGCGGGACCAAGCCATCTCGGTTCGCCACTGGGCTTACGGCTGTCAATGTTACTCACGGCAGGCTCTTTCTCGCATTCTCCCCGAAGGGTGCATTCACTCTGTCACACCGATACATATAAGTGCAATATAATCGGATCACATTACCGTTGTGTGTTTATTGCTGAACCTATTGAACGATTTTGGTAAAAATAGAACATCGGTCTTGGCGCGCGCATCGAAATATGACAATTGAACTCCGTTTTTCTTGCGGCGTAAGGTTGCCGCGCCCGATCTCCAGGTCATGCCATGCTCCGCCGTTTCTTCGCCTATTACCGTCCCTATCGCGGTCTGTTCATTCTCGATTTTTCCTGCGCGGTGTTGTCGGGCGTGCTCGAACTCGGTTTTCCGATGGCGGTGAAGGCCTTTGTGGATGTGCTGCTGCCGGGCGGTGAATGGGCCATCATCCTTGCGGCGTCGGTCGGGCTGCTGGTCATCTATGTGCTGAATACCGGGCTGATGGCGACAGTCACCTATTGGGGACATATGCTCGGCATCAATATCGAGACCGACATGCGGCGTCTGGCCTTCGACCATCTGCAGAAGCTCTCCTTCCGTTATTTCGACAACCAGAAGACCGGCCATCTGGTCGGGCGGCTGACCAAGGATCTGGAAGAGATCGGCGAGGTGGCCCACCACGGCCCCGAAGACCTGTTCATCGCCATCATGACCTTCATCGGCGCGTTCCTCTTGATGCTTTCGGTCAATGTGCCGCTCGCGCTCATCACCGCCGCCGTCGTGCCCGTTACCGCCTGGGTGACCAGCCGTTACGGCGGCCGCATGACGCAGAATTTTCGTGCGCTTTACGGCCGGGTGGGGGATTTCAACGCCCGTATCGAGGAAAATGTCGGCGGCATGCGGGTCGTGCAGGCCTTCGCCAATGAGGATCACGAGCGCGCGCTGTTCGAGAAGGACAATCAGAAATACCGCCGCACCAAGCTCGACGCCTACAAGATCATGGCTGCCAGCACCTCGCTCAGCTATATGAGCATGCGCCTGACGCAGATGATCGTGATGATCTGCGGCGCCTGGTTCGTGCTGACGGGCAGCCTGACGGAAGGCGGCTTCGTCGGCTTCCTGCTGCTGGTGGGCGTGTTTTTCCGGCCAGTGGAAAAGATCAATTCGGTCATCGAGACCTATCCCAAGGGCATTGCCGGTTTCCGCCGTTTCACCGAATTGCTGGACACCGCGCCCGATATCGTCGATGCGCCGGATGCGGTGGAAGCGCCGTTGCTGCGCGGCAATATTGAATATCGCCATGTCGGTTTCGGTTATGCCGAGGGCAAGACGGTTCTTACCAATATCGACCTGAAGATCAGCGCCGGTGAGACGGTGGCCTTTGTCGGTCCTTCGGGGGCGGGCAAGACGACGCTCTGCTCGCTTTTGCCGCGTTTTTACGATGTCACTAGCGGCGCGATCACCATTGACGGCATCGATATCCGCAAGATGAAGCTTGCTTCGCTGCGCAACCAGATCGGTATCGTACAGCAGGATGTTTTCCTGTTCGGCGGCACGATCCGTGAGAATATCGAATATGGCCGGCTCGGCGCTTCGGACGCGGACATCATGGATGCGGCGCGGCGCGCCCGTCTCGATGGTGTCATCGAGGCCATGCCGCTCGGGCTCGACACCGTCATTGGCGAGCGCGGCGTCAAGCTTTCCGGCGGCCAGAAACAGCGTCTCGCCATTGCCCGCATGTTCCTCAAGAACCCGCCGATCCTCATTCTCGATGAGGCGACCTCGGCGCTCGACACGGAAACCGAACGCGCCATCCAGCAATCGCTGACCGAGCTTGCCAAAGGCCGCACCACGCTCGTCATCGCCCACCGGCTGGCGACGATCCGCGATGCCTCGCGCATCGTGGTGGTGGACCAGACCGGCATTGCCGAAACCGGCGCCCATGCCGAGTTGCTGGCCGCCAAGGGCCATTACAGCCGGCTGCACGAGGCGCAGTTCAGCGGGCACCTTGCGGGCCTGAGCTGATGAGCGGCGCTTTCTGCGCCATCGCTCATCCGCTGTTTTCCGCCGCCTGTTCCTCCACGATACCGGGGTTGGGCTCCGGCTTGCCGGGATGGCTGGTGACGAGATAACCCATGGCGACCGCGGCGGCGACGATGAACAGCAGCACGATGCCGCTGATCGTCATCAGCCAGTCGCGCGGCTTTCTGTGCGCCATTATATATTTCGGCCATCGGCTCGGATGGTTCACCAGGCTGAATTTGTGGCCCTGTCGCATGAACTTTCCCGTAATAGGTTGCTTCCTGAAAGATCAACGCAGGCGGGTACGCGACCGTTCCGAAATCGACGGGGCAGGGCGATGACAAGGCCGTGAGGCCTCCGGTTCGCCGCCGCCCTTTTCCCCCGACCGCCATCATCCCTGCCTTAGACGGAATCCAGCCGGCGCGCGGCGGGAAGGAGAGGAGGGCCAGCCATAAGCGCGTGATGGTGTGTCGGTTCGCGCCCGAACCGGGCACGCGCCTGCGGCATCGTGCGCCGATATCCGACCGCAAAACTCCCCTTGCCAGCCGTTGCCGCTTATGCGAATGATTTGCAATTGCACCAATTCAATCTCCCATTTGAAAGCGCAGAAAATGGACAAGCCAGTCTTTGGATGGCGACGGAACGGCGACGATCTCTCGTTGTCCGACGTTCACAGCTCGATCCGGGTCAAACCGAATGCCGGCACGTTTCGCCGGGCGATGGCCTTTTTCGGCCCCGGCTATCTCGTTGCGGTCGGTTACATGGATCCCGGAAACTGGGCGACGTCGCTCGCCGGCGGCTCCAGATTCGGCTACACGCTGCTCACCGTCGCGCTGGTCTCGAACATCATGGCGATCGTGCTGCAATCGCTCTGCGCCCGTCTTGCGATCGCCTCCGGCCGCGATCTCGCCCAGGCCTGTCGCGATGCCTATCCGAAACCGGTGGCCATGGTGCTGTGGCTGCTGGCCGAAATCGCCATCATCGCCACCGATATCGCCGAGGTGATCGGTACGGCCATCGGCCTCAACCTCATTTTCGGCATTCCGCTGGAACTCGGCGTTCTCATCACCGCGCTCGACGTATTCCTGATCCTTTATCTGCAGAAGCTCGGCTTCCGCTGGGTGGAGGCGCTGGTCATCACGCTGCTTGGCGTCATCGCCGTGTGTTTCGCCATTCAGGTGGCGCTCGCCGATCCCGACTGGGGGCAGGTGATCCTCGGTTTCGCGCCGACGACGGAGATCGTCACCAATCCGGACATGCTCTATCTGGCGCTCGGCATTCTCGGCGCCACCGTCATGCCGCATAATCTCTATCTGCATTCGGGCATCGTGCAGACCCGCGAAATCGGTGAGACGATTGCCGAAAAACGCGAGGCGCTGAAATTCGCCACGCTCGATTCCACCATCGCGCTGATGTTCGCGCTCCTCATCAACGCCTCGATCCTCATTCTGGCGGCGGCGACCTTCAACAAGGCGGGGCAGACGACCGTTGCCGAACTCGGCGAAGCCCATAATCTGCTGGCACCGCTGCTCGGCCTTGCCATTGCGCCGACGCTGTTCGGCGTGGCGCTCCTCTGCTGCGGCATCAATTCCACCGTCACGGCAACGCTTGCCGGCCAGATCGTGATGGAAGGTTTCCTCAAGATGCGGCTCGCCCCCTGGCTGCGCCGTCTCATCACCCGCGCCATCGCCATTGTCCCCGCCGCCGGCGTGACCATCTTCTACGGCGATAGCGGCACGGCGGAACTGCTGATCCTGACGCAGGTGGTGCTCAGCCTGCAACTCTCCTTCGCCGTCTTCCCGCTCGTGATGTTCACCGCCGATAAGGCCAAGATGGGCGAGCTGCGCTCACCGCTCTGGCTCTCGGCCTTTGCCTGGCTGATCGCGGTGGTGATTGCGGGATTGAATGTGAAGTTGCTGGTGGATTTTATGGGGTGAGGTGGGTCACGCCGCGCCTTTACGAAGCGCGGCCGCCGTTCCCTCCGGATCGACGGCGATAACCTTTAGATAAGCGCGGGCCGGTTGATCCGGCTCGCTGCGACCCTGTTCCCAATCGCGCAGGGTGCCGAGCGGAATATGATAACGGACGGAAAACTCCTCCTGCGTCAGCTTTAGCGCCCGGCGGATGATTTTGATGCGTGGCATTCTGGGGGCCGAGGCGAGCTGCTTGGCGGAAAGCGGCGGATTGTCTGGATCGGTCAGCGCATTGGTTTCCGCCTCTTCATCAGTCATCGCGCGAAGACGGACCCAGTCGGTTTGATCGATTTTACCAGCCATTGTCGCCATATTATTCGCACTCTCGGCGTGTTGTATGTCTTGGTAGTTATTTCGATGGTGGCTTTCCTGCTGCTGCTAGCTTTGCATCTAGCGCGGCCTTTTTCTGAGCTGCAATTGCTGGGCGTTCGTAAAAATGTTCGAACAATTCTTCTAATATTTCAAGGCACCATTCGGCCTCTTCCGCCTCGACATCGATTACTTGCAGCGTCGTTTTTTCATCTATCGGATGAGCAGAAAAGTTTCCAAAATTGCGGATAGCATCTATTGTTTCATGCAAGCCTATTGGCAACGCTTTTTTGGGATCTGTCTCGTTAATTAAGGCATCTACCTGTTTCGCCAGATCTTTTGCTTTGTATCCAAATGTATTTAGAATGTTCTGTAAGCAACGGCGCGCTAGCGCCGCTGAAGCCTTGGGGCTAATCGGTAGAACGTTACATGCTTCTGTGTAGTCTATTGATATTTCAGAAGGAACAAAATTAGAAATTGGTCCTCTTGACGTGGAAATCGGTTCTACAATTCGCTGCTCGCCGTCATCATTTTCAATTACGATAGTTAGTCGTTCGCATGCTGGACATGCAGCGGTATGGTATGTCCAACCTGTTGGTTGGTTACGCCTGTAGAAAGTTCCAGGAAGCCAATTGTCATGAAAATTTACTAAGCAGTGCGAACAACGCATTTTGGTTCCTTAACAAAAATCCCCGCAGCGAACCAATCGCTGCGGGGATATGTTCATATCAACTTTAGGAATTTAAAAGTGGCGTTACCACTTATCCCTGTATTTATCAGCTGCACCCGCTCGTAGCCCCACAAGTATCGCACTTCTCACAAGTGCCGTTCCGCACCATCGTGAAGTTCTGGCATTCCGAGCACATATTGCCCGTGTAGCCCTGTGCAATCGAGCGCATGCGGCGTTCGTTTTCCACCTTCTTGGCTTCCGTCTTGGCCGATGCAGCATCTGCGGCGGCCTTGTCGGAGAAGAGGGCGGTTGCCGTCTGCTGGGATTCCTGGGCGACGTCGTCGATCACTTCCTCGGCGATTTCTTCGGCCAGTTCCCTGGCGCGCTCTTCATAGTCCCGCTTGAAGGAGACGATTTCGGAGGTTGCGACGGAGACGGTCGGTTCCAGCTTGCGGGCGGCGGAGCCGGCAAAGGAGGTCACGTTGGCCGAAGCGCGGGCGGGGGCTGCCGTTGCCGAGCCCTTCGGCTCGGAAGACGACCGTTCGCCGCCATTGCTGGAAACCAGCGTCGGCTTGTAACCGCGGGTCCAGCCGGTGGAAACGAGGTTGGTCTTGCCTTCCTGGATACCCTTGCCGAGCGCCGTGTTGGAGAAATCCGACGTATCGACATGGGCGAGATCGTGGCGGCCGAGATAGGAGACGGCGAGTTCGCGGAACACGTAGTCGAGGATCGACGTGGCGTTCTTGATCGCGTCGTTGCCCTGCACCATGCCGGCCGGTTCGAACTTGGTGAAGGTGAAGGCCTCCACATATTCTTCCAGCGGCACGCCATATTGCAGGCCGAGCGAAATGGCGATGGCGAAGTTGTTCATCATCGCACGGAAGGCCGCACCTTCCTTGTGCATGTCGATGAAGATTTCGCCGATGCGGCCATCGCCGAATTCGCCGGTGCGCAGATAGACCTTATGACCGCCGACGGTTGCCTTCTGGGTGTAACCCTGACGGCGGTTCGGCAGCTTTTCACGCTCGCGCGAGACGCGCTCGATGACGCGTTCGACGATCTTTTCGGTGATCGTCACGGCCTGCTGTGCAGCCGGCTGCTGGATCAGCTCTTCGATCAGGTCTTCTTCGTCCTCATCTTCCACCAGCGAAGCGTTGAGCGGCTGGGAAAGCTTGGAACCATCGCGGTAAAGGGCGTTCGCCTTCAGCGCCAGCTTCCAGGAGAGCATGTAGGCGCTGCCGCAATCCTCGACGGTCGCATCGTTCGGCATGTTGATCGTCTTGGAGATCGCACCGGAGATGAAGGGCTGTGCCGCCGCCATCATGCGGATATGCGATTCGACCGAGAGATAACGCTTGCCGATCTTGCCGCAGGGGTTGGCGCAATCGAAGACCGGCAGATGCTCGGCCTTCAGGAACGGTGCGCCTTCCAGCGTCATCGCGCCGCAGACGTGAACGTTTGCCGCTTCGATGTCCTTCTTGCCGAAGCCGAGGTGCTCGAGCAGGTTGAAGCTCATGTCGGAGAGCTGCTCGTCGGAAACTTTCAGCGTTTCCTTGAGGAAATCGGCGCCGAGCGTCCACTGGTTGAAGACGAACTTGATGTCGAAGGCGCTCTTCAGCGCGCCATTGACGGCCTCGATCTTCTCATCGGTGAAGCCCTTGGCCTTCAGCGTGGAAGGGTTGATGCCGGGCGCCTGGTTGAGATTGCCATGGCCGACGGCGTAGGCTTCGATCTCGGCGATCTGGCTTTCGGAATACCTAAGCGAACGCAGCGCATCCGGAACGGCGCGGTTGATGATCTTGAAGTAACCGCCGCCGGCGAGCTTCTTGAACTTCACCAGCGCGAAGTCGGGCTCGATGCCGGTCGTGTCGCAATCCATCACGAGGCCGATCGTGCCGGTCGGCGCGATAACCGTCGTCTGGGCGTTGCGGTAGCCGTGCTGTTCGCCGAGCGTCAGCGCCTTGTCCCAGGCGGCGACGGCATGGGCGATCAGGTCCTGATCCGGGCAATCGCCATGGATGAGCGCAACCGGGTTGACCGACAGGCCTTCATAACCTTCCGACTGGCCGTGAGCGGCGCGGCGGTGGTTGCGGATGACGCGCAGCATGTTGTCGCGGTTCGGCGCAAAGCCCGGGAAGGGGCCAAGCTCGCCGGCCATTTCGGCCGAGGTGGCGTAGGACACACCGGTCATGATGGCGGTGAGCGCACCGGCAATCGCGCGGCCTTCGGCGCTGTCATAGGGAATGCCCGAGGACATCAGGAGGCCGCCGATATTGGCGTAACCGAGGCCGAGCGTGCGGTATTCATAGGAAAGTTCGGCGATCTGGCGCGACGGGAACTGCGCCATCATGACCGACACTTCGAGCACGACCGTCCACAGGCGAACGGCATGTTCGTAATCGGCGATATCGATGCGCTTCGTCGCCTGATCCTTGAACTGCAGAAGGTTCAGCGAGGCGAGGTTGCAGGCCGTGTCGTCGAGGAACATGTATTCCGAGCACGGGTTGGAGGCGCGGATGGGGCCGGCGGCCGGCGAAGTGTGCCAGTCGTTCATGGTGGTGTTGAAGTGCAGGCCCGGATCGGCCGATGCCCAGGCGGCGTGGGAAATCTTTTCCCAGAGGTCGCGGGCCTTCAGCGTCTTCATGACCTTGCCGTCCTTGCGGGCGGTGAGGTTCCAGTCGCCGTCATTTTCGACAGCGCGCAGGAAGTCGTCCTTCAGCGAGACGGAGTTGTTGGAGTTCTGGCCCGAAACCGTCAGATAGGCTTCCGAATCCCAATCCGTGTCATAGGTCTTGAACTGGATGTCCTTGTAACCCTGTTCGGCGAACTGGATGACGCGCTTGACGTAGTTTTCCGGCACCATGTCCTTCTTGGCGGCGCGAATTTCGCGCTTCAGGGCAGGGTTTTTGGCCGGGTCGAAGCAGTCTCCATTGTCAGCCTCGCAATTGACGCAGGCCTTCATGATCGCCTTCAGGTGCTTGGCGACGATCTTGGAGCCGGTCACGAGAGCGGCAACCTTCTGCTCCTCGTTCACCTTCCAGTCGATATAGGCTTCGATATCCGGATGGTCGGCATCGACAACGACCATCTTCGCCGCACGGCGGGTGGTGCCGCCGGACTTGATGGCGCCGGCTGCACGGTCGCCGATCTTGAGGAAGCTCATCAGGCCGGAGGAGCGGCCGCCGCCGGAAAGCTTTTCGCCTTCGCCGCGCAGATAGGAGAAGTTGGAGCCGGTGCCGGAACCGTATTTGAACAGGCGCGCTTCACGCACCCACAGATCCATGATGCCGCCTTCATTGACGAGGTCGTCCTCAACGGACTGGATGAAGCAGGCATGCGGCTGCGGGTGTTCGTAAGCGGACTTGGACTTGGTCAGCTTGCCGGTAAAGGGATCGACATAGAAGTGGCCCTGGCCGGGGCCATCGATGCCATAGGCCCAATGCAGGCCGGTGTTGAACCATTGCGGGGAATTCGGCGCAACGCGCTGGGTGGCGAGCATATAGGCAAGCTCGTCGCGGAAAGCGAGGGCATCTTCTTCGGACGAGAAATATTTGCCCTTCCAGCCCCAATAGGCCCAGGTGCCGGCCAGACGGTCGAAAACCTGACGCGCATCGGTCTCGGAGCCGAAACGCTCGGCTTCGGGCACATCCTTCAGCGCCTTTTCATCGGGCACCGAGCGCCACAGGAATGAAGGAACGTCGTTTTCCTCAACCTTTTTCAGGAACTTCGGCACGCCGGCCTTGCGGAAATATTTCTGCGCCAGAACGTCGGTGGCAACCTGGCTGAACTGCGCGGGAACGTCGATGTCCGCCAGACGGAACACGATCGATCCATCCGGGTTCTTGATTTCACTGACGGCCTTGCGGAAGTCGATCTCCGCATAAGGCGATTGGCCGGGCTTCGTGAAGCGGCGTTCAATGCGCATGGTTTCTGTCCTCGTCCATTGGGCGCCCGGTGAAGGGCGCAAAAATCCGGTCCAGCCGTGCGATGCCTTCGCGCAGCCGGTTGTTGCCGATCTGAAAGGGATGTTCATCCTTGGATGTCATCCCTGTATCTCGTGGCTTATTCGGCTGCAAGCATGTCATGGAATACTAAATATAGTATCAACAGCTTCCTGCCGCCAGTCCCCGCGTCATGTTTTTGGCGGTTCCCAAAGGCGCGCAAAAGCCTGCGGCGAACCGCCCCCTCATGGCCGGGACGCCGCTTTGGACATGCGCGCTGAAGATGGAGAGGAACCGGCCTCGTTACTTTCCGGTCCGTTGCCGCCGCAACATAATTGTCACTTTCCTCTCGCGGCACAGATTCGTCAAGCCATAGATTGAAACCCATTTTTAACCACAAGATATTGTGTGGAGTGCCTGTGGAAAACGGGGATAGGAAAAGCTCTTAGAAAAATCAGTGACTTGGCGGGAAAGTTTGAAGCTTGCGCGAGGCTGGTTTCCGCAAGGGAAAGGCAAAACCCCGCATTTCCGGGGTGCGGCATAAAGGCGACACTGCGGTTTTTCCGTGTTTTTTAGCTGTCGCCATAAAGGCGTTTTCCGACAAAAAAACCGCCCCGATGGGGCGGTTTCAAAGCGTGATTTTTCTCTGCGGGGCTGGTCAGCCTCGCGATCCCTTGGCAATCGGCTCCTGATAGGTGAAGCCCATGTCCCAGGGGAAATAAATCCAGGTGTCCTGGCTGACTTCGGTGACGAAGGTGTCGATGGTCGGCACGCCCTTCGGCTTGGCGTAAACACAGGCGAAATGCGCCTTGGGCAGCATTTCGCGCACTTCGAGCGCCGTCTTGCCGGTATCGGTCAGGTCGTCCAGCACCAGCACGCCTTCGCCGCCATCCGCCGAAAGTTCCGGGGCGACACCCTTCAGCAGAACCGTTTCGCCCTGATTGACGTAATCATGGCGGGTGGCGATGCAGACCGTGTCGATCAGGCGGATATTCAGTTCGCGGGAAATGATCGCCGCCGGCACGAGGCCGCCGCGGGTGATACAGACGATCGCGCGGAACTCTTTGTCGAGGCCGGCAAGACGCCAGGCAAGCGCGCGGGCATCGCGGTGGAACTGGTCCCAGGATACGGGAAAGGCTTTATCGGGAAGGGACATGTCGTCTACCATCTGGTCAAAATTGTCGATGGCTTTGGCTAATAGCCGCAAGACCGGCAAAAAGGCAAGCTTTCCGCTTAAAGGACAGAGCTGGAGATTGCCGCTTGTTTCTTCTCCCCGCCGGGGAGAAGGTGGCCCGAAGGGTCGGATGAGGGGGCAACGCTGCCGTAACTCACTGCCCTTGCCCCCTCATCCCGCTGCCGCGGACTTCTCCCCGGCGGGGAGAAGAAACAAGGGGCAAACGCTCATTTTAACCGAGATGGCGGGGCTTGCGGCGCGCTGTTTGCGCCGCATCCATTTTTAACGCGACAGCAGCGTCAGCGCCGTCATGGAATCGAGCAGGGTGCGGGTGACACCGCCGAACAGCAGTTCCCACCAGCGGGAATGGCCGTAAGCGCCCATGACAAGAAGGTCGATGCTGTTATCGGACAGCCGGTTTTCGATGGCGGCCTGCGGCGAGACGCCGGCGATCTTTTCCTGCGAGGTCACGGTAACGTTGACGCCGTGTCGGGCGAGCGTGGCGGCCAGTTCCGCACCGGCGAGGCCGGAAGACTGCGTTTCGCTCTCGGCCTGATCGACGGAGAAAATCTCGACGCTATCGGCTGCCTTGAGGAAGGGCAGGGCGTCGAAGGTGGCGCGGGTCGCCTCGCGCGAGCCGTTCCAGGCGATCAGGACGCGCTTGATCGGTTTCGCAACGGTCAGCACATGCGGCACGAGGAGAACGGGGCGGCCGCTTTCATAGAGGAAACCGTCAATATCCGAACGGCTGTCGGAAAGTGCGGAGGAGTTGCTCTGGCGGGCGACGATGAGATCGGCGCAACGGGCGCTGTCGATGGCGGATGCGGAGGCGTAACCCACCGATGTGACGAAGCTGCGCCATTCATGCGAGATGCCGTTGGCGGACAGCGTACGCTCGAAAATAGTCCCGACGTCGGTGGTTTCCTTATGCGCCACGTCCTGCAGCGCCTGCACGGTGGCGGGATCGGGAATTTCCATCGGCGCGACGAGGGGAACGGCGGCCAGCGTTTCCATATGAGGCCGATCACATGCGAGGAAAACTGATCGGCAAGGCTTACCACGAATTCGCCGAGCTTCTGCGTGTTCGAAACATTGTCGACCACTGCCAATATCGTCTTGTAACCCATTTCTCTCTCCTCGGTGACATGTCGTTTTCAGATCGTTCTGGCTTTTCTTCGAATCGCCAGAACGATCCAAGTCTCTGTTTTATGCATTGTCCGGACGGAAAAGCTGTTCCGCTTTTCCTGGAAATGCTCAGGGGGAGAGTGGCCGCCTTTACAGGCCGCCACCTTGATTTTGGTCAAAGCTTCCTCGTCTCAAGCCTCTTCTGTCTCAAGCCTTTTCTGCCTTAGGCGGTTGCATCGCCCTTGCTGGCTGCCAGTCTTTTTTCATGGCCGATAGTCTCGATCATGGCGGCAACCGCGTCTGCCGCCGCCTTCAGGACGCCGGCGTCGCGGGCGCGCACGACGATCTCCGTCGAAAAGCGCTGCCCGTCATATTTGGGATAGGAGCCGATGCTGGTTTCGGGATGGGCTTTCTGGATGGCCGTCAGCGGCGTGCCGATATCGCCTTCGCCATAGGGCGACCGCACCGCCTGCGACATGACTTTCGCGCCGGTGCGCAGCGTCGGCATGACATTGTCCAGCATGGCCTGAAACACCTGCGGCACGCCGGCCATGACGTAAACATTGCCGATGACGAAGCCGGGGGCGACGGAAACGGGATTGGCGATGTGGGCGGCTCCTCTCGGCATACGCGCCATGCGCTTGCGCGCCTCGGTGAACTCCATCTCGCGGACGCGATACATGTCACCCAGCAGGCGCAGCGCCTCGGCATCGTGCTCGCAGGGCAGGCCGAACGCCGCAGAGACCGCATCCGCGGTGATGTCGTCATGGGTCGGGCCGATGCCGCCTGACGTGAAGACATAGTCATAGCGGCCGCGCAGCGCGTTCAGCGCTTCCACGATCGCTTCCTCCTCGTCGGCGACGATGCGCACTTCCTTCAGGTCGATGCCGGACATGGTGAGGACATCCGCGAGGTGGCCGATATTCTTGTCCTTGGTGCGGCCCGAAAGCAGTTCGTCGCCAATGGCAAGCATGGCGGCGGTCACGACGGATTGGGCGGAGGAGGGATTGGGCATGGTTGCACTCGTCATCTGTTTCACCCGACGTTAGCCCCGCTCCCGGGGAATGCAAAGCGGTTTTGAAAAAATGTCTTTTTGTAAATGGTTGACGTTCCGGTTTTCCGTTCACTCATGGTGAACAGTGCGTATGCCAATCCCCGGCTGGCGGGATAAGGGCCTCTCGGCTAGGTTTTCTTCACATACATTTGACGGGTCAACGCCGATGATCATTGAATTTTTGAAGAAGCTTATCGCCGGTACGCCGGAAACAGTTACAACAAAGGAAACGAAGAGAATGACGAAAGTTCTTGTACTCTATTATTCTTCTTACGGTCATATCGAAACGATGGCTTACGCTGTCGCCGAAGGCGCAAAATCGACGGGCGCCGATGTCGTCGTGAAGCGCGTTCCCGAGCTGGTGCCGGAAGAAGTCGCCAAGTCCTCGCATTTCAAGCTCGATCAGGCAGCGCCGATCGCAACGGTGGACGAGCTTGCCGAATATGACGCGATCATCGTCGGTGCTGGCACGCGTTTTGGCACTGTCGCCTCGCAGATGCGCAATTTCTGGGACCAGACGGGCGGCCTGTGGTTCGGCGGCAAGCTGGTCGGCAAGGTCGGTTCGGCCTTCACCTCTTCCGCCACGCAGCATGGCGGTCAGGAATCGACCATCCTCGGTTTCATCCCCACCTTCCTGCACCATGGCATGGCGGTCGTCGGTCTGCCCTATGCTTTCCAGGGCCAGATGGGCGTCGATGAAATCAAGGGCGGCTCGCCCTATGGCGCCTCCACCATCACCGATGGCGACGGCTCGCGCCAGCCTTCCGCAATCGAACTGGAAGCCGCCCGTTTCCAGGGCGCGCATGTCGCCAAACTCGCCGCCAAGCTTTCCGCCTGATTGGGTGGTGTGTTGAAAAGAAATGCGGCCCACAAGGCCGCATTTTTTAATACCGGAACGTCACGTCGCCGGTCCTGTCGAAGAAGAATTTTTCCCGTGGGTCAGATCGGTAGGTTGACCATGAAAAGGCAGCTTGCGACCACGAAGCCGAGCATCGAGATTTCGAGAAAACCGTTCAATCCGTCACGCATTCCAATCCTCCTCCTGTTGGATGAAAAGAGAACGGCCAGAGTTTATCGCGGTTCCATAACGAAAGAATGAAATTCAGGAAATTCTAATGTCCACTCGCGCCGTCTTCCGGCGGAGGGGATTTTCGCGCTTCAGCCGGTGACGACGAAGGCCACCACGAGGTGGCCGAGAAGGCCGATCGCCAGGCAGGAGAGGAGAAAAATGAACAGGGCTTTTTTCATGTTTCCGGAAGCTTCCATCTGTTGCGATCCATCCAACGTCTTATTCTGAAAAGCTGACGCCGCAGGCGGCATTTTTTAGTCGACGGCCCGCAGGTGTTCCGCCGTCAGGCCTTGATATCGAGGCCGGCTTCGATTGCTGCTGCGATGAAGGCCTTGCGCGCATCCTCGGGCTTTTTCCTGCCGGCATCGACGGCGGCGCAGATCAGCAGCGCCTTGTCCAGCGCATCGCCGTCTTCAATCGGCCAATCCTCGATCAGCGCCCAGGAGGCCGCCTGCGTGGTGTCGATGCTCGTATAGTCGCCCGGCGTTTCGAACGCGATCAGGACGGGTTTTTGCCAGCGCGTATTCATCGCCTATCCATAGTGGTTGTTGCGCCCGGCTCTAAACCAAGCGGCCGGGATGCGCAATCCCGTTCCCGGCCCGGTTCTCGCGGTTACGGTGCGGTCAGTCGTCGCGCCCGAACAGCCATTCGCGGATGATGCGGCGGTCGATGAGTTCCAGCGAGCGGTCCGGCGCGATGCGGTAGGTTTCCACCGCCCGCGTGCTGGCGTCGATGCGGAATTCATGGGTAAAGGTGCTGCCGATCGGCGATTTCGTCAGTTTGGTGCGCGGCTGGCCCCTGTAGATGATGCTGCCGGGGATGGGTTCGACATAGGGTGCGGGGCCGACATAGGCGGCCGGTCCGGCCGTGGTGCATCCGGCAAGCGCCAGTGTAAGCGCGATAGCGGCCGGCGATACGAGCGTTTTCATCCTGTCCTCCGAAGTGCGTCTGGGAAAACGATGTCAAGGCGCGGCGGTTCCCGGCGGGCAGGGGGCCGGAGACGATTTCCCCGACTATTTGCTCTTCGGATTCTGAATGTCGCGCGCGACCCAGCGAAAGAAAAAGTAGACGAGGAGGCCGAAGATGAAAAGCGGGATGAGGTTCGCAAAACCGGACATATGATTCTCGTTTCTCCCTCCCGATCCGGGGTCTAGCCGGAGTGAAACCGGCAAGGCAAGGGGAACGAGAACACAGTCGGTAAAATATCCGTGTGCCTGCAAAGGAGAATTCGAGGAGCGTGGGGAGGGGCGGGAGAGATCTGGCGCACTGCCAGTGATGCCAGATCTCTCCGTCTCCCGCCAGTTTCAGGGTACGGGGGACTGGCGCTAATATGACGGACAACTGCCGATAGACATAGGCCGAGAAATTACCTCGAATAAATCGCTGCTTTGGTCGATCCCGGTGAAGGCCGGCCCGCCGCAGCCCTTCAGGGCTTTTTGCGGCGATATAATTAGCCAGAGAATTATTTCCCGAGACGGAGCAGGCAAGGCCGCATTTCCGAATTCCCGGTGTAACCCGTTGAAACGGAAGAGGATGCCTTTCCACCATTATGCTGCCGGCTATGCAGGAAAGGGAACTTTTTGCGCGTTTCATCATTCAAACAGGCAGGACATATGCCAATAGTGGAGGGTTACACATGCTCGGCACCATCCTCGTCATCCTGCTCATTCTTTTCCTGATCGGCGCACTGCCAAGCTGGGGTTACCACAATTATGGCTATGGCCCGTCAGGCGGTCTCGGACTGGTTCTGGTGATCGTCCTGATCCTGGTTCTGCTTGGGCGGATCTGACCGGCCGGCACAGGAAACGCAGTCTTGCCCGCAACGGCGCAAACGCGCCGGATGCGGGCTTTGTTTCTTCTGAAATATAAGGCAGATAGAAAAAGCTTCGGAATCTTAAGCGCTTAGGAGGCTGGCCTTAGCGGTATGCCGGTCCGATCCGAAAAAATACCACATTCGGAACGAACCCTCTTGCGCCCATAATGGATTCGTTCTAAATGCCCGCCATCGCTTGATTGATGAGCGTGTGAGGCCTCGTGGCGGAGTGGTGACGCAGAGGACTGCAAATCCTTGTACCCCGGTTCAATTCCGGGCGAGGCCTCCAAAATTTATTTTCCCAACCTGATACTCAGAATCGTGTGTAATACTACACGCCTTTCTGTGCTTTATTCTAAGCTCGTTCCAAATAAACGGTTGAGTAAGTTTGTATGGTTACTTTCAAACGACTCTGCGGTTTGCCTGCCTATGGTGAGATGGCAATCAGCTTCCCAAAACCTGGCAGTTTTCGGGAAGGCGTTGTTTTCGAATTTACAACGTCAGACGGCAATAGCTGGGTCGGCAATTTCGATCCCGGGTATCGAACGTCATCTGTCGCAACCGGTGTTTACGCTGAGTTGGGAGCAGGAGCGGTTTTTGTTCTTGCAGATGGGCGCGCCTATAAAATCAATGCCGTAACCAAAGAATTGATTGAAGAAATCTCCAGATATGTTGTCTGGATGGGATACTTCGCCCCCTTGGAAATTATGGTTGTCTGTGACGATCTCGAGGTCGTAGCGTATAATAGAACCGGAGTATTTTGGCGGAGCGAACGCGTTTCTTGGGATGGAATCGAGTATGTTTCCATTGAAAACGATACGTTGTTTGGCAAAGCTTATGATCCATTGGATGATCGATGGCTTCCGTTTGAGATTGATCTGGCAACTGGCCTCATTACGGGTGGCTCTTACTTTGCGAACTAAACTGCTGTTTTTCATCTGACGATGACCTCTCAGGTAAAAACATGTCGCGTCGTTTGCAATGTCTCCAAAATTGCATCCTTATTTCAGAGGCGTATCGCTTTTTCCCCTACATCCCACTCACCACGCTTGAAAGCGTGCGCTTGGGCAATTATGAGATTATCCAAAGGCGAGGGTGAGCCCCTGCCGTTTTGAGCTTTTGGAGCCGAGGCTTCCCGACCGGCA
Organism: Agrobacterium sp. D14; assembly: GCF_001526505.1. NCBI lineage: Bacteria > Pseudomonadati > Pseudomonadota > Alphaproteobacteria > Hyphomicrobiales > Rhizobiaceae > Agrobacterium > Agrobacterium sp. D14. The sequence continues at coordinate 125,847 of NZ_ASXX01000052.1, read as the reverse complement.
TCCGTGAAATTGAGGCGATACGATATGATGGATTTCGAAACCGCACGCGCCAATATGGTCGACAGCCAGTTGCGCACGACCGACGTGACGTCGCATTCCGTGCTGAAGGCGTTTTTGAGCGTGCCGCGCGAGGCATTCGTGCCGGCGGGCGTGCGGCAGATCGCCTATGTGGACGAGGACCTGCAGATCTGTCCCGCCCGCGATGGCCGTCCGGCCCGTTATGTCATGAAGACCTCGCCGCTGGCGAAGCTGCTGCAGCTTTCGGCCGTGTCGAAGGAGGACGTGGTGCTGGAAGTGGGCGGCGGCGCAGGTTATGCGGCCGCCATCCTTTCGCAGCTTGCCGGTTCGGTGGTTTCGCTTGAAAGCGATGAGGCGCTGGCCGCACAGGCGACCGAGACGCTCGCTTCGCTCGGATATGACAATGTCGCGGTCGTGACCGGCGATCTCGAAAAGGGCTATGCGGGCGAAGCACCCTATGACCTCGTTTTCATCAACGGCTCGGTGGAGGAAGTGCCGGCGGCACTGAGCGACCAGCTGCGTGACGGCGGCCGTCTGGTTGTCGTCGTCGGATATGGCGGCGCCGCGAAGGCCACCGTCTATCGCCGCGATGGCAACAGCACATCGGCTGCCACTTTCTTCAATGCTTCGGTCAAGCCGCTGCCGGGTTTTGCCAAGGCGGCCGAATTCGTTTTCTGATCGGCAAACGATCATCTTCTTTTTTGACGCCGGGGTGGAGTTTCCGCCCCGGCGTTTTTATGTTCGGTTTGCCGGCGGAGCGCATCCTTTCGGGCCGTTTTCACAAAGCTGTGCATCATCACGAAACTTGTCGAATCAGTGATTTAGTTCCTCGCTATGCTGACCTAAACTAAGGGTGATTCGGGGTGTGCGTATTTCTGCCCCGCATGATCCTGCGACAGGGACGGCGAAATGCTCAAGCGCTTGGCCGGCCATGTTTCAGAGCATCGGTGTGACGATCGATTTCGGTTGTCGAAAACGCGATGTGAAAATTGAACAGGTCAAGGAGCGCTCATCCGGTGTCCGAGGGATGCGGCAAGGGCGTTCGCAGAGTGGAAACCGGGGATTGATATGGCTCAGCCAAGCGTAGCGCGTGAACCGTCCATGGAAGAGATTCTGGCGTCTATCCGCCGGATCATCGAAAGCAACGAGACCGGACCTGCCGGTGCGTTTTCCGGGCAGTTGCCGCCGGTCTATGACGATGAAGACGAAGCTGCGAGCGAAGCGGCCTTCGTGGCGGAGCCCATCAGCCCGCCGGCGCGCGTTCCCCCCGCCGCAAACCAGGCTTTCGGCGCACGGCCTGCGCAGGATTTTTCGCCGGTTGCCGAAAAGGCAATGGTTGAAGGGCAGGAAAGCTCCGCCGAGAAGACCATGTCCCTTGCCGATGTTGCCGCCCGTGTGCGTGCCGCCGCAGACCGTAACGCCGCCATGGGGCCGCAGGCTTTCGCCGCGCAGGCCCAGCGTGGTGCGGCCGAGACCGCGCCGTCGGCTGCTGCGCCGACCGTATCGCAGCCTTTGTCCGTACCGTCTTCCGAACGCGCCGCACCGCAGCGCCCGACGGATGTTCGGCCGCTGATGGCGGCTGCGGCCGCCGCGAGCGTGAGCGAGCAGCCGGTGTCTTTTGCCGCTGAGGATCGCGCCGCCGCTGCCGCCATTGAAAGCGCGTCTTCGGCCGAAAACCGCTTCGACCAGCTTTCGCTGCGCGGCGCCCTCGAAACGCCGCTGACAGCGGAGCGTTTCGACATAGCGGTGCTGGAACCTGTCGTTGAGAAACCGGCATTCGATCTGGCCGAGCCACAGGCAAAAGACGAGGCGGGTGTCGAGGGCGGTCTGTCACTCAATCTTCTTTCCGCCGCTGCCGGTGCGCAGATCGCCCGTTCGTTCAGCGAGCTGGCGCAGGTTTTCGACGGCGTCGAGCGGCGCTCGATCGAGGATATGGCCGCCGAAATGCTGCGCCCGATGCTGCAGGACTGGCTGGAAGACAATCTGCCGACGCTCGTGGAGCGTCTGGTGCGCGAGGAAATCGAGCGCGTGGCGCGCGGTTCGCGCCGCTAAGTTCCGCTCCGGCCGCATATGCGATTGCGGCGGATGCGACGAAACAGGGGCCGCTCCGGCATCGGGGCGGCTTTTTTGTTGAAGATGAAGGTGTTATGGGGTCATAGTCACCCGTGGGTCCGCTCAATGGTTGGCTCGTGGGCGGGTTTCTGTTGACTCTCTCCCGTCCATCCTTATTTAAAAAAATCCACACAAGAACTCTAAAATTCAGGTCAGGAAATGCTCGAAAAGACCTACGATTCCGCATCCGTCGAACCGAAGATCGCCAAAGCCTGGGACGAGGCTAACGCTTTTCGTGCCGGCGCCAACGCCAAGCCGGGCGCGGAAACCTTCACCATCGTCATCCCGCCGCCGAATGTGACCGGCTCCCTGCATATGGGCCACGCGCTCAACAACACGCTGCAGGATATTCTGGTCCGCTTCGAGCGCATGCGCGGCAAGGACGTGCTGTGGCAGCCGGGCATGGACCATGCCGGCATCGCCACGCAGATGGTCGTCGAGCGCAAGCTGATGGAGCAGCAGCTTCCGGGCCGTCGCGAGATGGGCCGCGAGGCCTTCGTGGAGAAGGTCTGGGAATGGAAGGCCGAATCCGGCGGCCTGATCTTCAACCAGCTGAAACGTCTCGGCGCCTCCTGCGACTGGTCGCGTGAGCGCTTCACCATGGATGAGGGGCTTTCCGAGGCCGTTCTCGAGGTCTTCGTCACCCTCTACAAGCAGAACCTGATTTACAAGGACAAGCGCCTCGTCAACTGGGACCCGAAGCTGCAGACTGCGATTTCCGACATGGAAGTCGAACAGATCGAGGTGAAGGGCAACCTTTGGCACTTCCGTTATCCGCTGGAAAAGGGTGTCACCTATCAATATCCGGTCGCTTTCGACGAGGAGGGTAAGCCCACCGAGTTCGAAACGCGCGATTATATCGTCGTCGCCACGACGCGGCCCGAAACCATGCTCGGCGATACCGGCGTTGCGGTGAACCCGAAGGATGAACGCTACAAGGGCATCATCGGCAAGCATGTCATCCTGCCGATCGTCGGCCGCAAGATTCCGATCGTCGCCGATGACTATGCCGATCCGACGGCCGGCACGGGCGCGGTTAAGATCACGCCTGCGCATGACTTCAACGATTTCGAAGTCGGCAAGCGCTGCGGCCTGCGCGCCATCAACATCATGAATATCGACGGCACGATCTCCATCAAGGAAAATGAGGATTTCCTCGAAGGTCTCAGCCATCCGGCGGCGCTGCATGGCGCATGGGATCGTCTGGAAGGACAGGATCGCTTCTTCGCCCGCAAGGTTATCGTCGAAATCTTCGAGGAAGCCGGCCTGCTCGACAAGATCGAGCCGCACAAGCATGTGGTGCCGCACGGCGACCGTGGCGGCGTGCCGATCGAACCGCGCCTGACCGACCAGTGGTGGGTGGACAACAAGACGCTCGCCCAGCCGGCGATTGCCTCGGTTCGCGAAGGCCGCACCAATTTCGTGCCGAAGAACTGGGAAAACACCTACTTCCAGTGGATGGAAAACATCCAGCCCTGGTGCATTTCGCGGCAATTGTGGTGGGGTCACCAGATCCCCGCATGGTATGGCCCGGACGGACAGGTCTTCGTCGAGAAGACCGAAGAAGAGGCGCTTCAGGCGGCCATCCAGCATTACATCGCCCATGAGGGTCCGTGGAAGGCCTGGGTCGAGGAGAAGCTTGAGAACTTCAAGCCGGGCGAAATCCTGACCCGCGACGAAGACGTGCTCGACACCTGGTTCTCGTCGGCGCTGTGGCCGTTCTCCACGCTTGGCTGGCCCGAGCAGACACCGGAACTGGCGCGCTATTATCCGACCAACGTGCTGGTCACCGGTTTCGACATCATCCCGTTCTGGGTGGTGCGGATGATGCAGATGGGCCTGCATTTCATGAAGGACGATGCGGGCAACCCGGTCGAGCCTTTCAGCACGGTCTATATCCACGCGCTGGTTCGCGACAAGAACGGCCAGAAGATGTCGAAGTCCAAGGGCAACGTCATCGATCCGCTGGAACTGATCGACGAATATGGTGCGGATGCGCTGCGTTTCACGCTCGCCATCATGGCGGCGCAGGGTCGCGACGTGAAGCTCGATCCGGCGCGTATCGCCGGTTATCGCAACTTCGGCACCAAGCTCTGGAATGCGACCCGTTTTGCCGAGATGAACGGCGTGAAGCGCGATCCGCATTTCCTGGCCGAAACCGCGTCGCTGACCATCAACCGCTGGATCCTGACCGAGCTTGCCAATACGGCGCGCGACGTGACGGCGGCGCTCGAGAACTTCCGTTTCAACGATGCCTCCGGCATTCTTTACCGTTTCGTCTGGAACCAGTTCTGCGACTGGTATCTGGAATTGCTGAAGCCCGTCTTCAGCGGCGAAGACGAAAAGGCCAAGCGGGAATCGCAGGCCTGCGCGGCCTATGTTCTGGACGAGATCTACAAGCTCCTGCATCCCTTCATGCCCTTCATGACGGAAGAGCTGTGGGCGCATACGGCGGGCGAGGGCGAGGAGCGGGATAATCTGCTTTGCCTGACCGACTGGCCGGTGCCGGAATTCCGCGACGATGCCGCGGCGGCCGAAATCAACTGGCTGATCGATCTCGTCTCCGGCATTCGCTCCGCGCGCGCCGAGATGAACGTGCCGCCCGGCGCCACCGCTTCGCTGGTGGTTGTCGGCGCCAATACCTCCACCGAAGCGCGGCTCGACCGCCACGCCGCCGCCATCCGGCGCCTGGCGCGTGCGGATGAAATCCGCGCCGCCGATGTCGCCCCGAAGGGCTCCGCGCAGATCGTCGTCGGTGAGGCCACGGTCTGCCTGCCGCTCGGCAAGCTCATCGATCTGGCCGCCGAGGAAGCCCGTCTCGAAAAGGCGATCGGCAAGGTGGATGCGGAAATGGAACGCATCGACAAGAAGCTGTCGAACGAAAAATTCCTGGCCAATGCCGATCCGGAAGTGGTCGCCGCCGAGCGCGAGCGCAAGGCGGAGCTGGAAGTGCAGCTTGCAAGCCTGAGAACGGCGCTCACGCGGGTCAGCGAAGCGGGGTAATAGCTGCCTCCGGCTCTTTTATGGAAAGAAAAACGCCCCGTTCGAAACGGGGCGTTTTTTGTTTCTGCGTAACAATCCGTCTCGATTGATTGCTGCACTGCAATGGCGAATCATGTGCGCCCGAAAGAGCGATTATTTCACGCCATGCCCGGCCAAAAACCTCTGAAACAGCCGAAAAATCCAACAAAAACGGCCTGATAAGCGCGTTTCCTCGGGAAACTCGTGAGTGTGGTTATTTGGCGACAATTCCTGTCTCAAGTGGGAATTTGTTTCATTTTATGTCTGATTGCTTCAATTGGATTAGAAAAATAACCTAAAATGATTATGCAAGGGGATCGACATGAAATTCTTACGTAAAAAATGGAGAAGTGTCGCAGAACTGTGCCAGAGTGCGGCAGATTGTCATTTGCTGCGAAGCGCTTCACTCTTTTGATGATCACATTGCCTTGATTGGGGAGAGAGATGGCAAAAACTGCAATTTTTCGCGGCGCGGTATGTTTCGCAGTCAGCATCGCGGCGGTAACGCCCTCACTGGCGAGTGGCCTTGAGCGCGGCGGCTATAATATCGATCTGCTGTTCGATCCGTCCGATTACGTTCTCGACAGTTCCGCCACTTTCGTCGCGCCGCAGCGCAAGGTAGAGAATGCGCGCGACAATCCACTGAAGAGCGGCGGTCCGCTGCCCGGTTCCTGGTCGACCACCGCCGACGATTCTGAAAACTACTGGTCGACGCGTGTTGGCGCCAAGGCGGCCATCGGCGATTTCGGCGACTGCATGTTCGACTATTCGCAGCCCTGGGGCGCGGATTTGAACCCCGGCATCTGGCAGGGGTCGAGCTACAATATCGAAACCAAGGTCAAATCGCATAACTACGCCACCACCTGCCGCGTGAAGTTCGATCTCGGCAAGGGCGATTTCTCGATCATCGGCGGCGGCTTCTATCAGGAAGTCAGCGGTTATAAATACCGCCAGGTGATTTCCCCGACGGCGCTTGGTCCGGCTTATCCTTCCATTTATTCCGGTGTCGGCAAGCTCGATATGGAAGGCGACGGCTGGGGATGGCGCGCAGGTATCGCCTATGAGATACCGGAAATCGCTTTCCGCACGAGCCTCGTTTATAACAGCGCGGTCGATCACGATCTGAACGGTACGGTCGACCTCAGAAGCCTTCCGGCAGCCGGCAGCCCGGCTCTCATCGCTTACGGCGGCAAGGTTACCCCGGTTTACGGCTCGGTTTCCATGCCTGACAGCCTGGAACTCAAGGTGCAGTCCGGTATTGCGCCGAACTGGCTCGCTTTCGGTTCGGTCAAGTGGACGGACTGGAGCCAGATTCAGGTCGTGCCTTTCTGCCAGGTCGGTGTCCCGTCCTGTATTGCGGGCGTCACCTCGCTCACCACGCTCGATCTTTATTATCGTGACGGCTGGACGGTTACCGGCGGTATCGGCCACAAGTTCAACGACCAGTGGAGCGGCGCTGTCAGCCTGACTTGGGATCGTGGCACATCGACGGTTATCGGCACGCAGACCGATACCTGGATGGTCGGCACCCAGCTCGTTTATTCGCCCACGCCGAACGTCGAGTTCAAGATCGCCGGCGCTGTCGGCCTGCTGACCTCGGGTGAATCCTCGATCAGCGGCGGCCGCTGCAGCAACGTCGGCACCGCGACCTGCGGCGACGAGGCTGGCTATAGCTTCGGCAGCGACGTCGTGGCGGCGATCTCGACCGGCGTGAAGGTCAAGTTCTGACATCATCCTTCCGTAGATGCTAAAATAAAGGTCCGGTTTACCAACCGGGCCTTTTTTCATGCGCGACTATGATTCCTGCTCGATAAAATTTTTTAGCCCGAAAGTTTTGTGACGATTTGGCAACACTTTTCTGCAAGCGTGTGGTCGCGTTGGAATGTGAGCATATCTGTCCATTTCCCGCCACAAACAGGGTGCTTGGCTTATGTTTAGGGACGCGGGAATGGAAGAACATGCAGGCGTTTGATGTGGTGGTGCGCAAGGCCGGAAAGTGAAAACGGGTTTGGATTCAGGGTTTAAGCAAGTAATACGGGAATTTCATCCGGCTTTCTTGTTTGGCGCTGACCGGTGGACGGTGAAATGCCGTTATATTGCCGGAAATTATGCCTATATCTGTCTCACTGGAAAATTAGGGCATTTGCCGCAAAAGACCACCGGTGGTGCGCTGGAAAGTGCTGCCGGAAAGACGCAGTGTGTTCGAAAAATCGCGACCCGGCGGGGTTCGGCTTTGCAGTATTCCGCAAGTATTGGCTATATGCCGGGAAGAGTTAAGAGAAGTTCGCTGAAATGCTGAAATGTGAAGCCAACGTTTTAAAGCCGCTCCTCATGGGCATGTTGCTTGCGTCGCTCGCAATGCCTGCTGCGGCTTTTGACATCAATGCGGGCGTGACCAAGGAATCCGGCCCCTTCGACCTGTTCAAGTTCGGCTTCAAGGCCTACAAGAACGGCAACAAGGGCGAAGCCGTAGAGGCCTATCGCTACGCGGCTGAAAAGGGCCATACCGGCTCGCGCTGGGCGCTTGCCAATATGTATGCCTATGGCGATGGCGTCGCCAAGAACGACTTCGAAGCTTTCAAGATCTACAGCGAAATCGCCAGTCAGGGCGTGGAGCCGGGTTCGGACGATACCGGCTTTTTCGTCAATGCGCTGCTTTCCCTTGCCGATTATTACCGTCACGGCATTCCCGGCAGCCCGGTGAAGATGGACCTGTCGCAGGCCCGCCAGCTTTATTTCCAGGTTGCTTCCACCTTTGGCGTCGCCGAGGCGCAGTTCCGTCTGGCGGAGATGATTCTCGCTGGCGAGGGCGGCCGCGCCGATGTGCAGCAGGCCAAGAAGTGGCTCAACCAGGCCCGCAAGCACGGCCATGCCGGCGCCATGTCGATTTTCGGCAACCTGATCTTCCAGGAAGGCCAGACGACGCAGGGGCTGGCCTTCATGACGGCGGCGCTCGACAAGTGCACGGCGGCGGACTGCACCTGGATACAGAACCTGCAGGAACAGGCTTTTTCGCTCGCCGGTGAGAACGATCGCCGCGCCGCCATCGCCATGGCGCAGAACATGCAGTTCAACGATCCGGATTAAGAATGGGCCGGATTGAGAATGGCGATCGAGGCGGCTTCTTCCGTCTGATCGAAGCCGGTCAGCTGATCGGACTGAAATCGAAATAACCGCAGACCGGCACATGGTCGGACGGTTTTTCCCAGGCCCGTACACGTTTTTCGATGCTGACGGATTGCAGCCTGTCGGCAGCTTCGGCCGACAGCATCAGATGATCGATGCGGATGCCATTGTTTTTCGGCCATGCCCCGGCCTGATAATCCCAGAAGGAATAAAGTCCTGCTTCATCCGTCGTCGCACGCGCGGCATCGGTGAAACCCAGATTCTCCAGCCTGCGGAAGGCTGCGCGTGTTTTCGGCAGGAACAGGGCGTCGCCCTCCCAGACACGGGGGTCGTGGCAATCGAAGGGTTCGGGAATGACGTTATAGTCGCCCGCAAGGATCAGCGGCTCCTCGAGCGCGAGGCGATCTTCGGCAAAATGCCGCAGCCGTTCCATCCAGGCAAGCTTGTAGGGATATTTCACTGGATCGTCAGGCGGATTGCCGTTCGGCAGGTAAAGCGAGCAGACGCGGATCGCGCCGCCATCGACGGAAAACACGCCTTCGATGAAACGCGCCTGTTCATCGGCATCGTCACCCGGCAGGCCGCGATTGACCTCGTCGGGCTTGACCTTCGAGAGCAGGGCGACACCGTTGAAGCCCTTCTGGCCATGGGTCTCGACATGATAGCCGAGCGCCTCCAGCTCCAGCCGGGGAAAACCCTCGTCGACCGATTTGATTTCCTGAAGGCAGACGATATCGGGCGATGAATCCTTCAGCCACTGGCAGAGGTTTTCGATACGCGCCTTGACGCCGTTGATGTTCCAGGTGGCAATCTTCATCGGAGTTTCCCTTTTGCGAGGGTACTTTTACCCGATGCAAAAGCGATTGCCACCGTTTTTGGAAATTGATGGTGCGGATGTGGTGGAAAGACGCCGGACGGGCAGGGTCGCTGCGTTTTTCCTCCCTCATTCCTGTGCTTGTCACAGGAATCCAGCCAGCCCAAGTCTTTGGGCTGAAAGGACTCTTCCCGCCGCGCAGACGCGCGTCGACTGGATTCCTGTGACAAGCACAGGAATGAGGAGAGAAGAGAGATGCGAGTTACTTCAAAGCTTGGTGACTGGCGTGCGGATTGCACGCCGGTATTTCCCACTCAAATAGAAAAGCTGGTGCCACAGCCGCAGCTTGCCACCGCATTCGGGTTCTTGATCTGGAAGGACTGGCCGAGCAGATTGTCGACGAAGTCGATTTCGGAGCCGGCCATATAGACGACCGAGAGGCTGTCGATCAGCACCTTGGCGTCGCCGCGGGCAATCACGATGTCGTCATCGGCTTTGTCTTCGGCCAGATCGAACTTGTAGGAGAAGCCCGAGCAGCCGCCGCCTTCCACCGAGACGCGCAGCGCCTGTTTGCCGGCTTCGGCCGCGACGATCTGGGCGATTCGCTTCGCCGCAGCTTCAGAAAGGGTAATGTCGCTGTTTTCCATGTCGTTTCTCCTGCCGGGGTCAAGAACCGGAGAGCAATAATCTCGTTGTCACCATTATAAACCGGTCAAATTACCGGTCTATAGCCTGTGTGAAGACGGTCAACGCGGCGATGATGCTTTGCGCCGACCTCTGCGATAGGTATGAAGGGTGAATGAAAAGGTCAATGGCCGAGACCAAAAGGAAGTCCCGGCTGGAGAAGACAACAGGTGGATGCATGATCATAGACCAGCGCGCATTGGGTTTCGGAAGCGGCGAGAGGGCGGTTTTCGCCTCGGATCCATGGACCACGCGCGGGCGTCTTTTTCCCGAAACCGGAAGCCTGACGCGCTCGGAGTTTCAGCGCGACCGCGACCGCATCGTCCACACGACGGCCTTTCGCCGCCTGAAGCACAAGACGCAGGTGTTCATCAGCCCTGACGGCGACCATTATCGTACGCGTCTCACCCACACCATCGAGGTGGCGCAGATCGCCCGGGCGCTCGCCCGCGCGCTGAAGCTCGATGAGGATCTGGCCGAAGGCGTGGCGCTGGTGCATGATTTCGGTCACACGCCCTTCGGCCATACGGGCGAGGATGCGCTGGATGCGGTGCTGCTGCCCTATGGCGGCTTCGATCATAACGCCCAGTCGCTGCGCATCGTCACCAAGCTGGAGCGCCGTTATGCCGAATATGACGGCATCAACCTGACCTGGGAGACGCTCGAAGGGCTGGTCAAGCACAATGGCCCGCTGGTCAATGCCAAGGGCGAGGGGATCAAGGGACCGGTTCCGCTGCCCATCCTCGAATATTGCGAGCTGCAGGATCTGGAAATCGGCAGCTATGCCAGCCTCGAGGCGCAGGTGGCGGCGATTGCCGATGACATCGCCTATAATACCCACGACATCGATGACGGGTTGCGTGCCGGTTATCTCACCTTCGAGATGCTGGAGGAAGTGCCGTTCCTCGGCGGCCTGATGGCCGAGGTGCGGGCGAAGTATCCGGTGCTCGACAAGGAGCGCTTCGCCAATGAGATCATGCGCCGGCAGATCACCCATATGGTGGAAGATGTGATCGGCGTTGCGCAGCAGAATCTCGCCCGCCTGAAGCCGAAAAGTGCGGCGGATATCCGCGCTGCCGATTTCACCGTTGCGACCTTCTCGCCGGAAATGGCCGAGACCGACCGGCAGATCAAGAAACTGCTGTTCGGCCATATCTACCGGCATCCGGAAATCATGCGCATCCGCGCCGGCGCGACACAGATCGTCACCGATCTTTTCCACCGTTATATGGAAACGCCGGCGGAAATGCAGAGCCACTACTGGGTGGACAGCATTTCCGGCATGAGCGTGGCCGCAAAAGCCCGGCATGTGGGCGACTATCTGGCCGGCATGACCGACAGTTATGCACTGCGCGCCCACCAGCGGCTGTTTGACCACACCCCCGATTTGCGATAGGGCAGCGGGCGATCGCGAAGCCGACCCGGTTAAAAGGCCGGATATAAACAGAAGCCCTTCGCGCAGGTTGGAACGATGAACATTTTTGCCGATTTCGATACCAGGATCAAAAACGCGCTCGAGACCCTTGATCTCGTGAAAGAGAACCGCGAAAAGGTCGATTTCAGTCGAATTACCGTCGAATCCCCGCGCGATCTCAGCCACGGCGATGTCGCAACCAATGCCGCCATGGTGCTGGCCAAGCCGCTCGGCACCAATCCGCGCGCGCTGGCAGAACTCATCGTGCCGGCTCTTCAGGCCGATGGCGATGTGGACAGCGTCAATGTTGCCGGTCCGGGCTTCATCAATCTCAAGGTTTCCGTCGGTTACTGGCAGCGTCTGCTGGCCGACATGATCGGGCAGGGCGTCGATTTCGGCCGCTCCACCATCGGTGCGGGCCAGAAGATCAACGTCGAATATGTTTCCGCCAATCCGACAGGCCCGATGCATGTCGGCCATTGCCGTGGCGCCGTCGTCGGCGACACGCTGGCGAACCTGCTCGCTTTTGCCGGTTATGGCGTCACCAAGGAATATTACATCAACGATGCCGGCTCGCAGATCGATGTGCTGGCCCGTTCGGTGTTCCTGCGTTACCGCGAGGCGCTCGGCGAAGATATCGGTACCATTCCGTCCGGCCTTTATCCCGGCGACTATCTCGTTCCCGTCGGCCAGGCGCTGGCGGATGAATATGGCATCAAGCTGCGCGCCATGCCCGAGGAAAAGTGGATGCCGATCGTCAAGGACAAGGCGATCGACGCGATGATGGCGATGATCCGCGAGGATCTGGCGCTGCTCAACGTCCGGCACGACGTGTTCTTCTCGGAGCGCACGCTGCATGAGGGCAATGGCGGGCCGATCCTCTCGGCCATCAACGATCTCACATTCAAGGGCCATGTCTACAAGGGCACCCTGCCGCCGCCGAAGGGCGAATTGCCGGAAGACTGGGAAGACCGCGAACAGACGCTGTTCCGCTCGACGGAAGTGGGCGACGACATGGACCGTGCGCTGATGAAGTCGGACGGTTCCTACACCTATTTCGCCGCCGACGTTGCTTATTTCAAGAACAAGTTCGACCGTGGTTTCTCCGAGATGATCTATGTGCTCGGCGCCGACCATGGCGGTTACGTGAAGCGGCTGGAAGCGGTCGCGCGCGCCGTCTCCGAAGGCAAGTCGAAACTGACCGTACTTCTGTGCCAGCTCGTCAAGCTGTTCCGTGACGGCGAGCCGGTGAAGATGTCGAAGCGCTCCGGCGACTTCGTCACGCTGCGCGATGTTGTCGACGAAGTGGGTCGCGATCCGGTGCGATTCATGATGCTTTATCGGAAGAATTCCGAGCCGCTGGACTTCGATTTCGCGAAAGTGACCGAACAATCGAAGGATAATCCGGTTTTTTACGTGCAATATGCCCATGCCCGCTCCATGTCGATCTTCCGGCAGGCGCAGGAAGCGTTTCCGGGGCTTTCTCCTTCGGCTGAGGAGATGGCGGCCTCTGTTGCTTTGATTAGCGATATCAATGAGTTGCAGCTGGTTGCAAAGCTTGCGGAATATCCGCGCCTGATCGAATCGGCGGCCCTTTCGCACGAGCCGCACCGGCTTGCTTTTTACCTCTACGATCTCGCCAGTTCCTTCCATGGACACTGGAACAAGGGTAAAGACCAGCCGGAATTACGTTTTATTAACGATAAAAACCGAGAATTGAGCATTGCCAGACTTGGGCTGGTGAATGCTGTCGCAAATGTTTTGAGGTCCGGCCTTACGCTTTTAGGAGCGGACGCACCTGCTGAAATGCGATAACATATCACCATTATTTGCTCACAATACGCTGGCAAGTGCTGCAATGCGTAGATGGTGGAACACGTAATGGTCGAAAAAAATGTCGCGTATAACCGGGACGCCCGGTCCGAAGGGTTCGCTGACAACGATCCTCTGGCAGAACTGGCGCGTATCGTCGGCTTCGAAGATCGTCCTTCGCATGCGGGTTCCGAGGCTGCGCCATCGGTGACCCGCCGCGAGCCCGAATTCAATCTCGAAGATGAGCTTCTGAGGGAATTCGAGGTTTACGACGCACCGCACGCCGATCCGGTCGTTCTTGATCCGGCAAACGATGTCCGTGCGGGCATCCACCCCAACGATTTCATGCAGCGTGTCGAATCGGTTTTCGCCCGCCGCGAGCCCGAGCTTGCACCGGCGGACGAACCCGCGCCCGTGGCCGCATCCGCACCGGAGGTGAGGGAAGAGCCGCTTCCGGAAGTCGATCAGGCCTATATTCACAACTATGTCGAAACGACCACGCAGGATATTCGCGCGGATTTCCGCGACGATGCCTCCGCGGTGGCGGAAGTTTTCGATGTGCATTCGCGCCAATCGCGTCCCGCCGAGCCGATGGTTTGCCAGCCCGCCGCCCAGCAGGTTGCATGGGAAGAACCGCAGGCCGCAGAACCCGCAGAGCCAGAATGGCACACGATGCCGGAGCTTCCGGCCGATGTTTCGAGCAACATTCACGCCGATGTTCATTCCTATGCGCCGGAGCCGCAGGCTTTCGATCTCGCCGATGAGGTGGAAATAGCCGTCGCCGAGGAGGCGCCCGCACCGGTTTCCGTGCGTCCGCCGTCGCATGGCGGCCGTTCCTCGCTGGAATTTTCCAGCCTGCGGCTGCCGCTTGCCAATTTCGGCGCGCGCCGGGATGTGTCTGCCGCCGATCCGAAGCGGGTCGAGCCGCGTTCCGAACAGCAGCCTGCCGCGGCCCGTATTGAGCCCCAGGTCGAGCCCGCACCTGCCGTCGTGCAGGCGGAAGAGACCGCGCCGTCCTATATGCCTCCGGTCGCCGAGACCTTTGCGCCTGCCGCAGAGCCTCTGGCGTTCGAGGCTGCCGAGAAGCCGGCAGCGAAACATCTCTCGCCGATGGACGAGCTGATTTACGACGTCGCGAAATATTCCATTCCCGGTCGCGGCGAAACACCGCTGGTTCAGGACGTTCCCGCTGCGCAGGCTGCGAAGGTGGAGCCGCCCGTGGTTGCCGCTGCGCCGGTGAAGGCAGCGCCGATTGTCGCTGCCGCGCCCGCAGCACCCGCTGAGGAGCTTGATTTCACGGATTTCGCCGGCTTCAACGATGATGATTTCGAGCTTGCGCTCGACGATCTCGATCTTGATCTGGACCTGTCTGAAATCGCCGAGGCGGAAGTTGCGCCTGCGCCCGCACCGCAGCCCGTTCGCCAGCCGCCGGCCGCTCCGGTTGCCGCTGCTGCCGTTGCGCCGCAGCCGGTGAGGGAACAGCCGGCACCTCAGCCGCGCCCGGCTCCCGTTGCCGTTGCCGCACCCGTGGCCGCTGCTGCGGTTCAGCCGCGTCCGGCCGCCGCAGCACCGCAGCCGGCCGCGCCGCAGACGCTGGAAAGCCTGCCTTTCGATCCTTCGCAGATCGGCGAGACGGAAGAACATCCGGAAAACATCGTCGAGATGGACGTGCCGGAACTGCCGGTCGGGGTTTTCGAACCCAAGCCGGCCGCGCGCCGCCACGAGGAAGAACTCGATATCGATACCGAGCTTGCGACGCTGTTTGCGCCCGCGGTTGCCGGCGGTCTCGACCGTCATAAACATGCGGAAAACCGTGGCGCCGCCCAGGCGCGTCCCGCGCAGGCTCCGGAAGAGGCCGACGAATTCGAACGGGCGCTGGAAGAGGATTTCCGCCGCTCCATGCAGGAGGCTGCGGCTTCCCGTGGCAGCGCCCCGCGCGATGCCGAAAACACCTATGTCGACCATCAGGCGGCCTATCGTGAGGAAGATGAACGCGGCGGTCGCCGCTGGATCATGCCGGTTGCCGCTGCAATCGGTCTGGTGCTGATCGGTGGCGGCGTTTACGCGCTGGTCTCCGGCGGTTCGTCCAGCACCGGTTCCAATGGCGCGCCGGTCATCATCTCCGCCGATAACGATCCGATGAAGGTCGTGCCGGAAAATCCGGGCGGTCGCGTTGTGCCGAACCAGGACAAGGCGGTTTATGACCGCGTAGCCGGTGGCAGCGCTGCCGACCCGAAGCAGCCGGCGCTGATTTCCAGCAACGAGCAGCCGGTGGATGTGGTTCAGCGCACGCTGATCCCCGAACAGTTGCCGCTGGAAGGCGAAAACGACGCGGATGTGGAAGCCGCCGGCACGCCGGTTGGCGAAACCGAGGATCCGCGCCTGCTTTCGCCGGAAGAAAAGGCCGCACAGACCGAAGGTTCGGCTGCAACCGGCGTTTCGCCGCGCAAGGTTCGCACCATGATCGTCAAGCCTGACGGCACGCTGGTTGCCCAGGAAGTCGAGGTACCGGCAGCCCAGCCGCCGAAGGCCGACAAGGTCGAGGAGCTTGCAGCACCGCAGACCGCCAAGCCCGGTGAGGGCGCTCCCGCCGTCATCGCCGCATCGCGGGTTCCGGTCGCGCCGGAACAGGCTCAGCCGCAGGCAAATACGCCTGCCGTCGCTGCCAAGCCGGCAGCGCAATCGGCAGCACCGCTTCCTGCGGCGCGTCCGTCCTCGCAGCCCGCCAATGTGGTGGCAACGGTGACCAACCAGGGCAATGTTCGCCCCGCGACAGCTCCGGCGCAGCCGCAGGCCGCGCAGCAGCAGACGGCAGCCGCGACGCCTGCAGCGACCAGCACGCCTTCCCCCGGTGGCTACTACATCCAGATCGCCTCGCTGCCGAGCCAGGCGGAAGCCCAGAAGTCCTACCAGAACATGTCGGCCAAGTTCGGCTCGGTCATCGGTGGACGCGGCGTCGATATCAAGGCCGCCGAAATCGCCGGCAAGGGCACGTTCTACCGCGTCCGCATCCCGGCGGGTGACAAGAATGAAGCCGTGGCGCTGTGCGAAAAGTTCCGCTCGGCCGGCGGTAGCTGCCTCGTGGCGCGGTGATAGAGACGCGCCGGGGGTAGTGCTCCGGCGCTGATTGTCTAACAACAGTGACGGAGCACCTAACCTCCGTCATGCCGGACTTGATCCGGCATCCAGCCACGGCGCGTCTGCGCCGTGAAACGAGTCTTACGCGATCAAGGACTTGATCGCGCTGGACCCCGGCTCGGAGGCCGGGGTGACGGACGGTAAACGTCGCCGCCCCGGCATTGGCCGAGGAGCAGGCAAAGTTCTTCCCATCTATTCTGTAACAGGCGTGACACCATGACCGATTGCAAAGCTATGATCCTCGGATGCAGCGGGCTTTCGCTGACTGCCGACGAGATTGCTCTTTACCGCGATGAGCAGCCGTGGGGCTTCATCCTGTTCGGGCGCAACATTGGCGAGCCGCAGCAGATCACCGATCTCGTCGCCGCCATGCGCGATGCCGTCGGGCGGCCAGATGCGCCGGTGCTGATCGATCAGGAGGGCGGGCGCGTGCAGCGTATCAAGCCGCCGATCCTGCAGGCCTATCCGAACGCCCGCATTCTCGGCGAAATCTATGAGCGCGACCGGGGGGCGGGTCTGCGTGCTGCCTGGTTGATGTCGCGCCTGCATGCTTTCGACCTTATGAAATTTGGCATCAATGTCGATTGCCTGCCGGTGCTCGATGTGCCGGTGGAAGGCGCCAGCAATGTCATCGGCAACCGCGCCTATGGCTATACCCCGACCATGGTGGCCGAGATGGGGCAGGCGGCGGCCGACGGGCTGAAGGCGGGCGGCATGCTGCCTGTCATGAAACATATGCCGGGCCATGGCCGTGGCATGGTGGATTCGCACCATGAGCTGCCGGTCGTCGATGTGCCGCTCGATGAGCTGGACGCCCATGATTTCGTGCCGTTCCGGGCGCTGAACCGTGAATTGATGGCGATGAGCGCGCATCTGGTGTTCAACGCCGTCGACCGCGAACGGCCGGCGACGACCTCGCCGAAGGTGATCGAGGAAATCATTCGCGGCCGGATCGGATTTGACGGCTTGCTGATGTCCGACGACAGTTCCATGAATGCGCTGAAGGGCACGCTCGGTGAAAGAGCTGCGAATATTGTTGCGGGCGGCTGCGATATAGTCTTGCATTGCAACGGTGTGATGGGTGAAATGCTTGAGGTCGTGAAGGAGGTTCCCGTTCTTTCCGGCCGTTCGCTGGAGCGGGTGCGGGCCGTGGAAGCGGGTTTCCCCGTTGCGGACCCTTCCGACGAAGCGGAGCTGAGAGCCGAATTCAACGCCATGTGGGCCGTTTCCTGACAGTCGGGCGGCGGCCCGTTACTCGGGACGACAGGCCGGACGCCCGGCGGATGGAACAATGGCCGCAGACAAGTCTCGCAATTCAACACCGATGGACAAGCTCTGGCAGGATGTGACGCCGGAGCGGCTGACGGGCGAGGCCGGGCTGGTCATCGATGTCGCGGGTTTCGAAGGCCCGCTCGATCTGCTGCTGCATCTTGCCCGCACGCAGAAGGTCGATCTGTCGCGCATTTCGGTGCTGGCGCTTGCCGAACAATATCTGCAATTCGTGGAAAGCGCGCGCCGCGTGCGCATCGAGCTTGCGGCCGATTATCTCGTCATGGCGGCGTGGCTTGCCTTCCTCAAATCCAAGCTCCTCATTCCGCAGCAATCGAAGGATGACGGTCCCTCGGGCGAGGAAATGGCCGCGACGCTCGCTTTCCGGCTGAAACGCCTGGAAGCGATGCGCGAGGCGGCGGAACGCCTTGTCAACCGCGCCCAGCTCGGCCGCGATGTTTTTGCCCGTGGCGCGCCGGAGCATATTCCCCATATCAACCGCTCGGCCTATGAGGCGAACCTCTACGATCTCCTGAGCGCCTATGCCAATCTGCGGCAGCGGCAGGCGATTACCCAGGTCACCATTGAAAAACGGCAGGTCTGGTCGCTTGTCGAGGCGCGTGAGCTTCTGACCCATCTTCTCGGCGATGTCGGGGAATGGACCGTGCTCGATCAGTATCTGCTGCAATATGTGCCCGATCCCGCCATGCGGGTGACGGCGATTGCCAGCGCCTTTGCCGCTTCGCTGGAGCTGGTGCGCGAGGGCTCGCTGCAAATCCGGCAGGAAGGCGCTTTCCAGCCCATTTATATGCGTAAGGGTGGACGAGACGACCGTGCGGTGAATGCCGAAAGGACTGACAATGATGAATGACGATGAAACCGCCGAGGCCACCATCGCGGCCGACGGGGGCGAGCCCGAACCCACGGTATTTTCCGAGCGCCAGCTGAGGGAGGCCGAGCGGATCGCCGAGGCCCTGGTCTTTGCCTCGTCCGAGCCGGTTTCCGTGGCTTTCATCGCCGAGCGCCTGCCGCGCGGCATGGATGTCGTCGCGATTCTCCAGCATCTCAAGGTTCTTTATGCGGAGCGGGGCGTCAATCTCGTGCAGGTGGGTGGGCAATGGGCCTTCCGCACCGCCGGCGATCTCTCCTTCGTCATCCGCGCCGAGGAAAAGGAGCCGAAGAAGCTGTCGCGCGCGGCGCTGGAAGTTCTGGCGATTATCGCATATCATCAACCGGTGACACGCGCCGAAATCGAGGAAATCCGCGGCGTGCAGACCTCGCGCGGCACGCTCGACGTGCTGATGGAGGCGGGCTGGGTCAGGTTCCGTGGCCGCAGGCGCACACCCGGCAGGCCGGTGACGATCGGCACCACGGTGGAGTTTCTCGACCATTTCGGCCTTGAGGAATTGCGCGATCTGCCGGGCCTCGAGGAGCTTAAGGGGGCAGGGCTGCTTTCGGGCCGCATTCCCTCCAATTTCGGCGTTCCTCTGCCGATGATGAGCGACGAATTGCGTGAGGACGAAGACCCGATCACGCAGCTCGATCTCGAGGAACTGGGCCTGCTTGCGCCGGGCGGCGGCGATGGCGACGACTGATATTGCCATCCTGTTGGCGGGGCCACGAAAACTTTATGCGCACTCGCTGTCGAAGCGGCGATTTGTCGTTTGAAAAAGCCTTTCAAACGTCTTACATCGTCTGAAAGCGAAATTCAGGAGTTTCAGTTATGGGTTCTTTTAGTGTGTGGCATTGGCTCATCGTGCTGGTGATCGTTCTCGTCCTCTTCGGACGCGGCAAGATCCCGGAATTGATGGGCGATGTCGCAAAGGGCATCAAGAGCTTCAAGAAGGGCATGGCTGACGAAGACCAGACGCCGCCGCCGGCCGATGCCAACACGAAGACCGTCGACCACAAGGCTGACGAGATCAAGTAAGCGGCCTGTCGCCGCTTGGTGTGGGACTGGCGCTAGAGCGCCGTGCGTTCTTTCGGACGCACAAGGACGCTCTACCACTTGTATGTTGCGCATCGTTCCGGTCGAAAATCGATTCCGATTTTCGGGGCCGATGCGCTAGGGTCTCGGGAGCATATTGATGTTAGATATCGGCTGGAGCGAGCTTCTGGTGATTGCGGTCGTGTTGATCGTGGTCGTCGGGCCGAAGGACTTGCCGCCCATGATCCGCGCTTTCGGCAAGACGATGGCCGGCCTTCGCAAGATGGCGGGGGATTTCCGCACCCAGTTCGACGAGGCCCTCAAAGAGGCCGACATGGACGATGTGCGCCAGACCATCTCCGATGTCCGCAATCTCAACCCCACCAACTCGCTGCGCGATGCGATGAACCCGCTTCGCCAGCTTGGCAATGAGATCAAGTCCGATCTGCAGAAGGCGACCACCCCGCCGGACGGCCTGTCTTCCACCCCAGCGCCCGTCACAAGCGAGCCGGTTGCGCCGCTGGTGAGCGTGCCTGAGCCGGAGATGAAGCTGCCGGATGCGCCGCCTGTTGTCGCCGTATCCGCCGCGCCGGTTGCCGCAGCCGTCGCTGCGGAGGAGAAGCCGAAGCGCGCGCGGGCGAAATCGATTGCGACCGTGGAAGTCGAAGCGGTTGCCGCCAAGCCCAAACGCGCCGCCCGCAGCAAGGCCGCAGCGGCAACGCCCGAAACCGCTCCGGCGACGAAAACCGCCGCGAAAACCAGTGAGCCCGCCGTTTCGAAGCCCGCTGTTTCCAATCCCACCGTGAAGGCCGTCGCCAAAAAGGCTGCCGTCAGGAAGGCTGCCGCAGACAAGGCGGTCGTGGCCGAGACCAAGCCGGCGAAAACGGCAAAAACCAAGGCCGCAAAGCCCAAAAAGGATGAAGCATGAGCGGGGATATCGAGGACAAGCCGCAGCCGCTCATCGAGCATCTCATGGAGTTGCGCACGCGGCTGATCTGGGCGCTCGGCGCGTTCTTCGTCGCCTTCATCGCCTGTTTCGCCGTTGCCAAGCACCTGTTCAACCTGCTTGTCATTCCTTACAAATGGGCGGTTCTCTGGGCAGGCCTCGATGTCACGAAATCGTCGCTGATCTATACCGCGCCGCAGGAATTCTTCTTCACGCAGATCAAGGTCGCCATGTTCGGCGCGATGGTGATCTCGTTTCCGGTGGTCGCCTCGCAGCTCTATAAATTCGTGGCGCCCGGTCTCTACAAGAACGAACGGGCGGCTTTCCTGCCGTTCCTCATCGCGTCGCCGATCCTTTTCCTCATCGGTGCGGCGCTCGTTTATTTCTTCTTCACGCCCATGGTCATGTGGTTCTTCCTCGCCATGCAGCAATTGCCCGAGGATGGCGAGGTGGCGATTTCGCTGATGCCGAAGGTGTCGGAATATCTCAGCCTCATCATGACGCTGGTTCTCTCCTTCGGTCTGGTGTTCCAGCTGCCTGTCGTCACCACGCTTCTGGCGCGCGTCGGGCTTTTGACCAGCGACTGGCTGCGGGAAAAGCGCAAGTTCGCGATTGTCCTCGCCTTCGTGGTCGCCGCCGTGCTGACGCCGCCGGATCCCATGTCCCAGATCGGTCTTGCGCTGCCTGCGATCATTCTCTACGAGATTTCCATCTACATGGCTCGACTCGTGGAGAGGAAACGTGCGGCGGAATCCAAAAGCACGGAGCTGGAGGAGACCTGACATTCTTGAAGGTCTCGCCGCTCACGACATTTCCTCGCGCCGGGCTCATGCCCGGCGTTTTGCTGTAAAACGCGACGATGCAACAACGGTCTGGAACGACGATGCACGACATTAAATGGATACGCGAAAACCCCGAAGCTTTCGATGCGGCGCTTGCGCGCCGTGGCGCGGAGCCCGCCGCCAGCGGCCTGATCGCGCTCGATGAAAAGCGCCGTTCCGTCATCCAGTCCCTGCAGGACATGCAATCGCGCCGCAACGCCGCCTCCAAGGAAATCGGCGCCGCCATGGCGCAGAAGAACATGGAGCTTGCCGAAAAACTCAAGGCGGAAGTCGCCGATCTCAAGGACAACATGCCGCGCGCGGAGGAGGAAGACCGTCAGGTCACCGCCGAGCTCAACGATGCCCTGTCGCGCCTGCCCAACATGCCCTTCGACGACGTGCCCGACGGCAATGACGAGCATGACAATGTGGTGGCCCGCGTGGTCGGCCAGAAGCCCGGCTGGAACCATGAGGCCAGGGAACACTTCGATATCGGCGAAGCGCTCGGCTATATGGATTTCGAGCGCGCCGCCAAGCTTTCCGGTGCGCGCTTCACCGTGCTGACCAGCCAGCTCGCGCGTCTGGAACGGGCGCTCGGCCAGTTCATGATCGACCTGCACACCGGCGAGCACGGTTATACCGAAGTGTCTTCGCCGCTGATGGTGCGCGACGAGGCGATGTTCGGCACCGGCCAATTGCCGAAATTCACCGAGGACCTGTTCAGGACCACGGATGGCCGCTGGCTGATCCCGACGGCGGAAGTGACGCTGACCAACCTCGTCTCCGGTGAAATTCTCGATCAGGAGAAGTTGCCGCTGCGCTTCACGGCGCTGACGCCGTCCTTCCGTTCGGAAGCGGGCTCGGCCGGTCGCGACACGCGCGGCATGCTGCGCCAGCACCAGTTCTGGAAGTGCGAACTCGTCTCCATCACCGATGCGGAAAGCGCCGTTGCCGAACATGAGCGCATGACGGCCTGCGCCGAAGAGGTGCTGAAACGCCTTGGCCTGCATTTCCGCACCATGACGCTCTGCACCGGCGACATGGGCTTCAGCGCCCGCAAGACCTACGATCTGGAAGTGTGGCTGCCCGGCCAGAACACCTATCGCGAAATTTCGTCCTGCTCGGTCTGCGGCGATTTCCAGGCGCGGCGCATGAATGCGCGCTATCGCGGCAAGGACGACAAGGCGACGAAGTTCGTGCACACGCTGAACGGCTCCGGCACGGCCGTCGGCCGCTGCCTGATTGCGGTTCTCGAAAATTATCTGAACGAGGACGGTTCCGTCACAATTCCAGACGTGCTGCTGCCCTATATGGGCGGTCTGAAGCGGATTGAGAAAGCGGCCTGATTGTTCGTCTGCTAAGGGCGCGGCCGTCATTCCGGCCTTGAGCCGGAATCCAGCCAGCCCAAGTCCTTGGGCTGAAAAAGACTCTTCCCGCCGCGCAGACGCGCGTCGACTGGATTCCGGCTCAAGGCCGGAATGACGGTCGTGGGGGTGCTTCTGTTAGAGAAATCATTGTGTCCTCATAGTGGGATACAGCAGCGGAGGAAAACATGCGGATTTTGCTGACGAATGACGACGGTATCCACGCCGAAGGTCTGGCCGTGCTGGAGCGTATCGCCCGCACGCTGTCCGACGATGTCTGGATCGTCGCGCCGGAGACCGACCAGAGCGGTCTTGCGCACTCGCTGACCCTGTCCGAACCGCTGCGTCTGCGAAAAGTTTCCGACAAGCATTTCGCGCTGCGCGGCACGCCGACCGATTGCGTCATCATGGGCATTCGCGAAGTCCTGCCGGAAAAGCCGGATCTCGTGCTTTCCGGCGTCAATGCCGGCGCCAACATGGCCGATGACGTGACCTATTCCGGCACCATTGCCGGCGCCATCGAAGGTACGCTGCAGGGCGTGCGCTCCTTTGCGCTCAGCCAGGCGTTCAGCCACGCCGATGGTCGCGTCGTGCCGTGGGAAGTCGCCGAGACCTATGCGCCGGACCTTCTGCGCAAGCTGATGAATGTCGATCTGCCTGACGGCACGTTCCTCAATCTGAATTTCCCCAATTGCGCGCCCAAGGATGTGCAGGGCGTTTCCGTGACCGGACAGGGCAAGCTCGATTTCGGCCTGACGGTGGAAGAGCGTCAGGATGGCCGCGGTTTTCCCTATTACTGGCTGCGCTTCGGCGAGCGTCTCGGCACCTTCCGCGAAGGCACCGATATCCACGCTTTGAAACATGGCAAGATTTCCGTCACACCGCTTAAGCTTGACCTGACGGACTACACGGTGAAGGATCGGGTTGCGCAAGCACTTGGATTCGGAGTCGCCGATTGAAATCCGCAATGGTCGAAAAGGAAGGTTTTGCCGCTCTCGTTCTCCGCTTAAGGGGCGAGGGGATTTCCGATCTCGACCTTCTGACGGCGGTCGAGCAGACGCCGCGCTCCAAATTCGTGCCGCCGCAATTTGCGACGGACGCCTATTCCAGCCGCACGATTCCGATCGACTGCGGCGCCTTCATGGAAGGCGCCGACATGGCGGTGAAGATCCTTGCCCGGCTGCAGCTGAAACCCGGCCAGCGCGTGCTGGAAATCGGCACGGGCAGCGGTTTCATGACCGCGATCATCGCGCGCCGGGTGGAGCGCGTCTTTTCGCTGGAGCGTTACAAGACGCTGGTGCAGCAGGCGCAGAACTGTCTAGACGATCTCTCCATCCGCAACGTCGTCATCCGTCAGGCGGATGGCAGCAACGGCCTGGTGGGCGAGGGTACCTTCGACCGCATCGTCTCCACCGCCGCCTTCACCACCATGCCCCGCTTCTTTGCCGAACAGATCGTTTCGGGCGGCATGATGATCGCGCCGATCATTCTCGAAGACGAGCGCTGCGTGATGACACGCTTCTCCAAGACCGGCAGCCGCTTCGAGAAGGAAGAGCTGTTCGAGGCGCCTTACCTGCCGCTCAGCACTCATATTGCGCGTCATTTGTGACAAAATGAAAATTTTGGCGACATTCTATCTTTGTCTCCTAATGTTCTGAATTGCCGCAACTATCTGATTTTTAATATCATTATTGTATCAACATGACGCATCCGGTTTTCGTCATGGTTATCGAAGTGTCAAAAAAGCGCTGAACGGCTTAACGTTTTAACGGCGTGGTAACACTAACGCGCTTTAATCATAAACATCGACGCATGGTTTTCCCCACCTCGGGAAATGGGCCTTGCAAGAAGTGAAATTTGTGCCGGATCGGTCTCGATGCGGCGGGTTGGCGTCAGTGTAGATCGAGTCATGCGTATGAGACATTCGTCTAAAATCGGAAAATCAGTCGCAAAAATGTTCGCAGCGGCATTGCTGGCAAGCGTCGCAACGGGCTGTAGCTCGGATGCAACGCGGTTCAGCGGCCTCTTTTCCAGTGGACCGGATCAGATGACCACGGCGTCAATTCCTGCCCGTCAGGGCGGCGGTGCTTACGGGCAGGCCCCGGTTCCGCAGGGCGACATGAATGGCGGTTACGCCTCTGCCGCACCGCAGGGCGGTTATGCCAACCAGAACATGGCGGGCAATTCATACCCGCAATCGGGTGGTTATGGCGGCGTTCAGCCTTCCACGGCCCGCTCGGCTTCGGCCTCTCCGGTGCAGCGTTCCGAGCTGTCGGCGCCGACGGCGGTGGCAAGTCGCGATCCGTCGAGCCGCAACGAAGCCATGGCCCAGCCTTTCCCGTCCGCTCAGCCCAAGGCCGCGCCGTCTCTTGCTGCGCCCGCCCGGCAGGCTGCCGCTCCCGTTACCGACAATCTGACCACCGCAACCGTCCGTTCCGACAAGAACGGCTGGCACACCGATGGCGCTTCCTCCGTGACCCTGCGTCCCGGCGAAAGCATCGCGACCCTCTCCAACCGCTACGGCGTTCCGGAAAAGGAACTGCTGCGCGTCAACGGTCTGAAGACCGCATCCTCGGCGCAGGCCGGCCAGTCGATCCTCATTCCGAAGTTCGGTCAGGTCCGCAATGCCGCCAAGGACGCGGCCGGCGATATCGCCCTCAACCGCAATGGCGACCAGCCGACACCGCTGCGTAGTCCTGAAGGGAACGTGGCCGTGCTGCCGTCGCAGGCCGCCGCCCGCGACAAGGTTTCCTCCGAAACCGGCAAGCTGACGCCTCCCGGCGGCAAGCCGCTGCCGCCCACCGGTGGCTACAAGGTTCAGCCCGGCGACAGCCTGGCGAAGATCGCCCGCGAAAACGGCGTGTCGGTCGCTGCCCTCAAGGCGGCAAACGGTCTCAGCAACGAAAGCATCCGCATCGGCCAGACGCTCAATATGCCGGGCGCTTCGACGGATGCCATCAAGACGGCTTCCGTTCCCGCCAAGGAAGCGGCCAAGCCGGTCGAAACCGCATCCGCCAAGCCTGAGCCCTACAAGGCGCCGGCTGCTGCCGCGGCTCCGACTGCGCCTGCCACACCGGCCACCGCCAGTGTCAGCGACATCGAGAAAAAGGCCGACATGGCTTCCGTCGCACCGGAATCCACGGGCATCGGCAAATATCGCTGGCCGGTTCGCGGCGCGGTCATCAACAATTTCGGCGACAATGTCGAAGGCAGCCGCAACGATGGCATCAACATCTCCGTTCCGGAAGGCACGCCGATCAAGGCCGCCGAAAACGGCGTGGTCATCTATGCGGGCAACGGCCTGAAGCAGCTCGGCAACACGGTTCTCGTCCGCCATGACGACGGCAAGGTTACCGTTTACGGCAATGCCGCCAATCTCGACGTGCAGCGCGGCCAGAAGGTGCAGCGCGGCCAGACCATCGCCACATCGGGCATGACCGGCAGCGCCAAGCGTCCGCAGGTTCACTTCGAAGTTCGCAAGGATGCGACGCCGGTGAACCCCTCCAGTTTCCTTGAATAGGTATTGCGTCTCAAGGAATGATGAAGCCGGGTGAAGAGCCCGGCTTTTTCATTTTTGGGGTGGGGGATCACGGAAGCTTGCGTCGTCGTTGCGGCAGGCGTTGTGGGTTTCGGCTTCATGGCACATCTCCTCCGTCATGCCGGACCTGATCCGGCATCCAGCGCGCGTCGGCGCGGCGAGAGGGTCCTTTCAGCCCAAGGACTTGGGCTGGCTGGATACCGGCTCAGGGCCGGTATGACGGAAGTGGGGAGGCGGCCTGGGCGCCGACGCCGCTTCGTTCCGACGCCTGTTTACGCCCTCACCAGCCCCACCGTGTTCTCGATGAAATCGGCAATGGCGCCGGTATCGTCGAGATCGAAAACCGGCAGCGCCGTGTCCGTCACCGCGTGATCGGCGGCGATTGCGACGATATGCGGATCGAGCGGCGCAAGCGGTTCAGTCTTGGCGGCCTCCAGCCGGCGAGCTTCGATCTTCGGCACCGGCTCGTATTTATAGCCTTCGATCAGCACCAGATCGCAGGGGGCGAGGCGGGCGAGAATATCCTCGAAGGAGGGTTCCGGTTCGCCGCGCAATTCATGCATGATGGCGAAGCGGGTGCCGGAAACGATGGTGACCTCACGCGCGCCGGCCTGCCTGTGACGCCAGCTATCCGCGCCGACCTTGTCGATATCGAAATCATGATGGGCGTGCTTGATGGTGGAGACGCGGTAGCCGCGCGCCGTCAGCTCGGTGACGATACGGACCGCAAGGCCGGTCTTGCCCGAGTTCTTCCAGCCGGCGATGCCGAAGACCTTTTGTGCCGTCATGATTGCAGGTTCTCCAGATAGCTGCGCGCCAGCGCCAGTTCATCCGGCGTGTTGATGTTGAAGAACGGATCGAGGCTGCCCTTTGCCGTTTCCAGCGGCGGGAAGGCCACGCCGATAGTGACATGCCGGGCGAGATAGGCGCGGATGCGCCGGTTCGCATCGTTCTTCAGCCACGCCTCGAGATCGTCCGCCAGCGCCAGCGGCCACAGCGCAAAAACCGGGTGAAGCTGGCCGCTGGAGGCGGCGATGACGATCGCATTGTCCGACAGGTGTTCGTAAAGCCGCGCCACGAGATCGTCCGGGAAAAACGGGCTGTCGGCGGGCGCCGTCAGGAAGTGGCTCGCCGCATCCCCGCGGTGCTGGAAATGGCGCATGCCGGCCAGAATACCCGCGAGCGGCCCGGCATGGCCGTTCAGTGTATCGGGCAGCAGCGGCAGGCCGAAACTCTCCGCCCAGCCATTGGCCGCATTGATGGTGACATCTGAGACCTGCGGCGTGATGCGGCTGATGACATGGGAGATGAGGGGCGCATCGCCCAATTGCACCATCGCCTTGTTGCTGCCCATGCGCCGCGAAAGCCCGCCGGCAAGCACGAGACCGGGTATTTCGAAAGGGGCCGTCATTCCCGCTTTTCCTGCAGCCTTACGACATAGGTGGTGAGGAGGGCGACAAGGCCGGTCGCCAGCATCACCAGAAGAAGCGGCCAGGTTCCGTCCTCTCTGGACAGGACCGAGGAGGCGAGCACCGAGAGCGCTGCGCCGCCGCCGATGGTCATCGCCCGCCGAGGCCGGAGGCGGAGCCGGCCAGATGCGGCTGGACGCTGACCATGCCTGCATTGGCGCTCGGCAGTGTCACGCCGTTGCCGACGCCGATCAAGGCGAGCGGCACGAAAAACGCATAGGCGCTTTCCGCCCCGGCGGAGATCAGCACCATGGTCGTGGCGATGCCCGCAATGGCGATGACATTGCCCGACAGCATCATGCGGGTAATGCCGATTTCGCTGGCATAACGGCCGGAGATGAAGTTGCCGAGCATGTAACCGCTGGCCATGAAGAAGAATTGCAGGCCGAGCATGGCCGGCGCAAGCCCGTAAAGCACGCTGCCGACGAAAGGCGCACCGCCGAGGAAGGAGAAGAACATGCCCGATGAGAAGGTCGAGGTCAGCGCATAACCCCAGAAGAGCGGCGAGCGCAGAAGTTCCGGCCAGGCGTGAAACTGCTGCGAAAAGCTCGCCGATTTATTGTGGTTGGTTTCGCCGAGATCGAACCAGGCGAGCACCAGAATGCCGATGCCGAGCAGGGAGAGGAGGGCGAAGCTCGACTGCCAGCCGGATATGTCGTTAAGCAGGCCGCCAACCGTCGGCCCCACCATCGGCACCACGGACATGCCCATGGTCACGTAGCCGATCATCGAGGCCGCCTGTTCCATCGGCACCATGTCGCGCACGATGGCGCGGGCCAGCACGAAGCCGGAAACGACGGCCGCCTGCGCCACCCGCCCGATCATGAAGACGGTGATATTGGGCGCGAGCATGCAGACGAGCGTTGCGACGATCATGATGGCGATGCTGGCCAGCATAACCGGGCGGCGTCCGAAGAGATCGGAAAGCGGGCCGATGATGAGCTGCAGGCAGGCGGTGGCGGCAAGATAACCCGAAACGGCAAATTGCATCACCGCGTAGTCGGTCTCGAAATAAACCGCCATGGCCGCAAGCGAGGGCAGGAACACATTCATGCACAGCGCCGCGACGCCGGCGATGACCACCAGCGTGATGATGTGGGGCGGGGTGGTCCTGTCCAGAAAACGGCCACTGTTCATGTCATTCTCCCGCCTCTTCCGTAACGGCAGTTTTCGTTACGGAAGCCGGCCGTACCGTGGTCGCGGCGGTGGGTGTGGCGGCTGCGCGCTTGGCCATCTGCGAGCGCTTGCGCAGGCTTTCGCGGTAGAAGGTATAAAGGCCCGAACCGATGACGATCATGGCGCCGACGATGGTGTAATTGTCGATCTTTTCGTTGAAGAAGAACACGCCGATCATGAAACCCCAGAGCAGGCCGGTATAACGAAACGGCGCGACGAAGGAAATTTCGCCCGATCTCATCGACAATATGATCGCCTGGTAGCCGACCAGCACCAGAATGGCCGAGGCGGCCAGATGCGAGACGATCGTGACGTTCATGGGCTGCCAGCCGCCGAAGGGCAGGATCAAGAGGCCGCCCACTGCCATGTTGACGAAGGCGGTGATGACGGTGATCGCAAGCGAAGGCACATCGGCGTACATTTTACGCGTCAGCAGATCACGCGCGGCGGTGACGGCCAGCGATGCGACAACCAGCAGCGCGCCCGGCGTAAAGCCTTCCGGGCCGGGCCGGATGATGACGAGCACGCCGATGAAACCGACGATGATCGCCACCCAGCGCCGCCAGCCCACAGGTTCGCGCAGGAACAACGCCGCACCCAGCGTCACCACCAGCGGCAGGGACTGCAATATGGCCGAAGCATTGGAAAATTCGATGAGGCCGAGCGCCGTCAGATAAAGAACGGCGGCGGTCACCTCGCAGAGACAGCGCAGGATGATGATGGGGCGCAAAAGGGTTTTCAGGGGCCGGAGCGCGCCGAAATGCCGGGCCGCGATATAGATCAGCACCACGGTCATGATGCCGCGGACGAACATGATCTGACCGGTGTTGATGTAGGGGGTGACGGACTTCGTCAGCGCGTCGTTGGCCGTGAAGCTTGCCATTGCGAGCGCCATGAAAAGCGCGCCGCGCGTATTGTCCGTCAATGCCATTCCCAAATATCCCAGACCATGCGCGGTTTACTCCGTCCGCCCCTCCGGGCGATCTGGAGCCGCCGTTACGGCGCAACCACGCATTCCTCCATATAAAGAGACGTGGCACGGCAGAGCGGCCAATTCAACCGTTTATATGGGTGGGTGGATGAGAAAGACGTTCAGCCGGCCTCAGCCGCCTGTCACGCTCATATGGCGGGAGACTGCGGGTCGGTTGTGGGTGCGGTCGATGATGAAATCGTGTCCTTTCGGCTTGCGCAGAAGGGCTTCATCGATGGCGCTGGAAAGATAGGCGTCGCTGTCGGAAGCGCGCAGCGCCGTGCGTAGATCGGCAGCGTCGTCCTGGCCGAGACACATATAGAGCGTGCCGGTGCAGGTGAGACGGACACGATTGCAGCTTTCGCAGAAATTATGGGTCATGGGCGTGATGAAGCCCAGCCGGCCGCCGGTTTCCTTCACCGTCACGTAACGGGCCGGGCCGCCGGTCTGGTAATCGCTGTCGATGAGCGTGAAGCTCTGCTCGAGATCGCTGCGCAATTTTGAAAGCGGCAGATAACGGTCGGTGCGGTCTTCCTCGATCTCGCCCATCGGCATGGTCTCGATGACCGTCAGGTCCATGCCGCGGCCGTGGGCGAAGCGCATCAGTTCCGGCATTTCGGCATCGTTGAAGTCCTTCAGCGCAACGGCGTTGAGTTTCACCTTGATGCCTGCCGCCTGTGCGGCATCGAGCCCCTCCATCACCCGGCCGATATCCCCCCAGCGGGTGATATGGCGGAATTTATCGCTGTCGAGCGTATCGAGGGAGACATTGATGCGGCGCACGCCGCAATCGGCGAGTTCGGCTGCAAATTTCGCCAGCTGTGAGCCGTTGGTGGTCAGCGTCAATTCCTCGAGCGCACCGCTCTCGACATGCCGCCCGAGGTTCCTCACCAGGGACATGATGTTCTTGCGCACCAGCGGCTCACCGCCGGTCAGCCTCAGCTTGCGCACGCCGCGCGTTATGAAGACGGAACAGAGCCGGTCGAGTTCTTCGAGCGTCAGAAGGTCCTTCTTCGGCAGGAAGGTCATGTGTTCGGACATGCAATAGGTACAGCGGAAATCGCAGCGGTCGGTGACGGAAACGCGCAGATAGGTGATGGCGCGGCCGAAAGGGTCCACCATCGGTGTGCTGTTTTCCGTCAGGGTTTTCGCTTTTTCAAGCGAGCCGGAGAAACCGTTCACGTCTCCATCCTCAATGCGCCTTGCGCCGGGCACACACGCCGAATGTGTGCTCTATTAGCTGATGTAGTGGCTTGCCTATCGTGAGGCAAGTCCGTAATTCTGACGCATATGACGAGCTTGCGGAAGTGAAAAATGAGCGATGCCTGGCCGACCGAGCTGCTTGTGTCGAAAGACCGGCGCGAATTGACCGTTTCCTTCGACGATGGAAGCGTTTACCGGCTGAAGGCCGAGATGCTGCGCGTGCTTTCGCCCTCGGCCGAAGTGCAGGGCCACGGGCCGGGACAAAAGGTCACGGTGCCGGGCAAACGCGATGTCGCCATCCGCTCCATGGTCGCGACAGGCAACTATGCGGTGCGCATCGTTTTTGACGATGGCCATGACAGTGGCATTTACACCTGGAAATACCTGAAGGAACTGGGTGAGACCGGGGACAGGCTGTTTGCGGATTATGAACGGGAGCTCGCCGAAAAAGGCTTGAGCAGGGAGCCACGGTACCGGTAGAGAAAACAGCGAGGGAGACGCCCTCGTGAGAATGATGGCAAAGGGGTCGAAGAACTGCTGCGTTTGGCAACGTTGTTGCATTCGCTCTTCGTCACCCCGGACTTGATCCGGGGTCCAGCGCGATCAAGTCCTTGATCGCGGGAGAGTCCTTTCACGGCGCAGACGCGCCGTGGCTGGATGCCGGATCTAGTCCGGCATGACGGAGGAAATGTTCTCGCGCGTTGCCGATAATCGGACGAGGGCAAAGCTTTTGTCTCACTATTTAAACGGGGTGGCGTGTGGCTGTAGAAGCAAACGGAAATGATCTGGCCCAGGTGGTCGTATTGCTGGCGGCAGGCGTTGTCGCCGCGCCGATCTTCAAGCGCATCGGCCTCGGCTCCGTGCTGGGTTATCTCGCCGCCGGCCTGGTGATCGGGCCTTACGGTCTTGGTTTCTTTTCCGATTCGCAGGCCATTTTGCACATAGCGGAACTCGGCGTGGTGATGTTCCTGTTCATCATCGGCCTTGAAATGCAGCCGTCGCGGCTGTGGTCCATGCGGCAGGATATTTTCGGGCTCGGCGCATTGCAGGTGCTGGTTTGCATGGGCGGCCTGACGTTGATCGGGGTCGGCCTCGGCTTTCCTGTCATCATGTCCTTCGTCGCTGGCACGGGCTTCGTGCTGACGTCGACGGCGATCGTCATGCAGATGCTGCAGGAGCGCAACAGCATGTCGAGCCTGAAGGGCCAGCGCATCATCGCCATCCTGCTGTTCGAGGATCTGGCCATCGTGCCGCTGCTGGCGCTCGTCGCCTTCCTCGGTTCGGGCGGGGAAGATGTCACGGCGTCGGAGCGCTGGGTTTCCGTCGGCATTGCACTTGCCGCCGTCGGTGCGCTCATCCTTGCCGGACGTTATCTGCTCAACCCGTTCTTCCGCCTGCTGGCGGCCTCCGGTGCGCGCGAGGTGATGACGGCTGCGGCGTTGCTGGTGGTGCTGGGTTCGGCGCTTCTGATGCAGGTCAGCGGCCTTTCCATGGCGATGGGCGCTTTCCTGGCCGGCGTGCTGCTGTCGGAATCCTCCTTCCGCCATCAGCTGGAGGCGGATATCGAGCCGTTTCGCGGCATTCTGCTCGGCCTGTTCTTCCTCGGCGTCGGCATGGCGATCGATCTTGCCGTCATTGCCTCCAACTGGCAATTGGTGCTGGTCAGTGTCGCCGGATACATGCTGCTCAAGGCCTTCCTCATCTATGGCGTGGCGCGGGCGCTCGGCACCACCAGGCGTGAGAGCCTGGAACGGGCGGTGCTGATGGCGCAGGGCGGCGAATTCGCCTTCGTGCTCTATTCTGCCGCTGTCAGCGCCGGCATTCTCGACCGGGAGGCCAATGCCATCCTGACGGCGACGATCATCATCTCCATGGTCCTGACGCCACTGATGGTCATCCTGCATGACCGGCTGGTGCCGGCGGCGGTTCCTAATACCGACGATCTGGACGTGCCTGAAAATGTCGAGGGCAGCATTCTCCTGATCGGTTTCGGACGTTTCGGCCAGATCGTCAGCCAGCCGCTTCTGGCGCGGGGCTACACGCTGTCGCTGATCGACAAGGATGCCGACTTCGTGCGCGATGCGGCTGAATTCGGCTTCAAGGTCTATTATGGCGACGGCTCGCGGGCGGAAATCCTGCATGCCGCCGGTGCGGGCACGTCGCGCGCGGTTCTCATCTGCGTCGACGACAAGGAGGCGGCCGTCAGGATCGCGGAGATCGTCAAGCACGAATTCCCGCTGGTTCCGGTTCTCGCCCGTGCTTACGACCGCGGCCATGCCATCGATCTGCTGAAGGCCGGCGTCGATTACCAGATCCGCGAAACGCTGGAATCGGCGCTGAATTTCAGCGAGGAAGTGCTGGGCGCCATGGGCGAGGAGCGGGAAGACGCCGCGCGTCTGGTGGAGGAATTCCGCGACCGCGACGAGGAACGTTTCGCCATGGAAGTCGTCGGCGGCATCTATGCCGGCCGTTCGCTGATCCGCGGCAACGCCCAGCCTGCCGACCTCGTTGCCGCCCGCACCGCGCGCGAGCGGGCCGAGCGGGAAAAGGCGGAAGCGGCAGAGGAATAGGACGCCCCGGTCCTTCGGCGGCGACAGAGGGAATTGGCAGGGATAGGAACGGACATGACGATCATTCGTACGGTTGAGGAATTGAAGGCCATCTATGACAGCACGAGCGAGGCATCGATCGCCAAGGTGACAACCACGCTGACGGCCGAATACCGGCTGATGATCGAGACTTCGCCCTTCCTGGCGCTGGCGACGGTCGGGCCGGAAGGCATGGACTGTTCGCCGCGCGGCGACAAGGGCGGCGTGGTCCGGGTGGCCGATGAGAGGACCGTGCTTCTGCCGGACTGGCGCGGCAATAACCGCGTCGATTCGCTTCTGAACATCGTTCGCGATCCGCGCGTGGCGCTGATGTTCCTGATACCCGGCTCGAATACGACGATGCGCATCAACGGCCGCGCCGTGGTCTCCGTCGATCCCGATCTGCTGGAGAGCTTCGAGATGGATGGCAAACATCCGCGCACCGTCATCGTGGTGACAATCGATGAAGTCTATTTCCAGTGCGCCCGGGCGCTGATGCGCTCGGAATTGTGGAACCCCGATAATTTCGTCGACCCGGCCTCGCTTCCGACACCCGGTCTTCTGCTCAAGGCGGCCAAGGCGGAATTCGATCAGGAGACCTATGACCGGGAATGGGCGGCGCGGGCGGCGAAGACCATGTGGTGAGGCGCAGTAACGACCGACCATCGGGCCGCTGAGGCAATCCTCGCAAGGCTTACGCCATTGGCGAAAGCGGAGCGTCTCACTCCGTCACCCCGGACTGGATCCGGGGTCTAGCGCGATCAAGTCCTTGATCGCCAGAGACTCTTTTCACGGCGCAGACGCGCCGTGACTGGATGCCGGATCAAGTCCGGCATGACGGAGTAGATAGTGGCACACACACCACCATCCTCACGTCCGATAAATCAGCCAGTTCTTGCCGGTATAGTTCTTCTGCATGCCGTCCTCGTAATAGACGGAGCGGTTCCGGCCGGTTTCCTTGGCATGGTAGAGCGCGGTGTCGGCATGGCCGTAAAGCTCGCTCGGGTTGCTGGCCTGCGCGGCGGAAGCGAAGCCGAGGGAGATTGTCACCGTGCCGTAGTCGGCGCCCGATCTCGAATTGCGGAAGGGCGTGCTTTCCAGCGACAGGCGGATGCGCTCGCACATCACCATCACCTCTTCCGGCGTATTGCCGTCCAGAATGATGGCGAATTCCTCGCCGCCGCTTCTGGCGACAAAACCATCCTTGCGGACATTGGCGCGGATGACCGAGGCGACGGTGGCGAGAATCTTGTCGCCGACCGGATGGCCGAAAGTGTCGTTGATCCGCTTGAAATGATCGATATCGAGCAGGACGAGCGTGGTATATTGCAGGCCGATGGAGCTGTCATAGACGGATGCCAGCCGGTCGTCGAAGGCGCGCCGATTGGACAGGCGCGTCAGCGAATCCGTATTGGCGATGCGCTTGTACTCATCCAGCTCCAGACGCACCTGGTGCATCTCCTCGGCATGGCGGTTGACATCGTTGAAGGCCTTTTCGCCGTCGATGATCTTCGAGCCGGTGGCCTCGGCCAGCAGCGAAATCGCATTCCTCAGAATATTGCTGCTGGCGGCATTCTTGTCATCGATGCGCTGGCGCGTTTCGCCGAGAATCCTGTTGTAGTTTTCGATGGAGGATTGTTCGCGCCTCAGCGTGCCCAGAAGGCCCTCCAGTTCGCGCCTGAGCTTCTCATGCGCATCGTCGATGGACCGGGCGGGATTGCCTTCCCCGTAACGTGAGGACAGCTCGTCCAGATCCTCCTGCGTGACCCGGTTTCCAAGCGCGGCCAGATCCTTCGTCAGGGCAGGGTTCGAACCGATATAGGCTTCGTAAAAGAGGCTGTAGTTACGCGGGATCGGCGAAACACCCATGCTCCGCATGGCATAGGCAATCTGCCCGGCAATGTCGGGCCCCGTGGTTTTGGGCGTGGATGCCGTGTTCATCAAGAAACTCCAGTGAGTCTGCTTATCGACTATGATTATTATTATGAAGCTCGTTTTGGAAAGCTTAATTTATGGGAAACTAATTTTTGTGCCCGGAAACTTCATTTTCGTCACTTTTTATTTTATTTAATTGATAAATATAAGTAATTTTCATTTTGAAGAATTCCGGAAGTTTTTCCCTCTACTATTCGCCTTGGTGACAGCATCGCATTTATTCTGTCAATCCCAATAACGGGATTCGTGTGATTTATTTTGGCACAACAATATGGAGAAATAATCCCTGGGCGGAAAGGCATGGTGGTTTTTGAATTCGTGGAGATCCCGCCTATAGGCGGTTTTTTTTATCATTCGTGTCGGGATACAGGAATGTTACAGTCTTATCTTCGGTTTCCGTGCCATGCGGCACGCGTCAGTGCCGTTTTGTGACGGCGCGGCAACCATTCGGTAAGGTTCAGGAGGAGGCGAGTTATGCTGCCGGCCGCAGGTCCGGCCGTATCGCCTGCGTGTCAGGATCTCAGCCTGATGACCGGGCATTCCGCTCCGGCCGCCGCCGCTGGCGCATTTGGCGGGCGCACGATCAAGCCGTCGGAATGGGCCAATATCTTCATCATCGATGAATCCTGCTTCGCATGGGCTTCCGCCACCAGCAGGCCGTTTTCGTCCGTGCTGAAACGGGCGCGCAGATAATCCTGCCGGTGATCATTCGCTTTCAACGGCGTCGCGGTGCGGGCGGTCGTCGTGCGTTGCAGCGGCGCGCGGCGGGCGATGCTGCGGAGCAGCGGTTCGAGGAACAGCAGGCCGCAGACGAGGCTGGCAACCGGGTTTCCGGGCAGGCCCAGAACCTGCATGGCGCCGATGGATCCGACCATGAGCGGTTTCCCCGGACGCATGGCGATGCGCCAGAAATCCAGCTGCATGCCCTCCGCCTTCAAGGCGGCCTGCACGAGGTCGTGGTCGCCGACGGAGGCGCCGCCGAGCGTCACCAGCACATCGACCTTCGCCGCGACCGCCTTGCCGATGGCGGCGCGGATCAGCCTGTCATCATCGGCGATGATGCCGAGATCGACAACCTCGGCACCCGCCTGCCGGGCAAGGGCTGCGACGCCGAAGGTGTTGGAGGCGATGATCTGGGCGGGCTGCGGCGCGCTTCCCGGCGGCAGCAACTCATCGCCGGTGGCGAGGATGGCGATGCGTGGCCTGCGATAGACGGTGAGCGCGGCATGGTTCATCGCCGCCGCGAGCGTCAGGTCGGTGAAGCCGAGCTCACGCCCGGCCGTCAGGGCCGCTTCGCCTTCGGTAAAATCCTGTCCGCGTGGGCGGATATGTCGCCCGGCGGTGACGTCGAAGGCGGTGCGGATTTTTCCGCCCTCCAGCACTTCCGCATCTTCCTGAATGAGAATGGTGTCCGCACCCTGCGGCACGGGCGCGCCGGTGAAGATGCGCACGGCCTGGCCTTCACCCACCGTGCCGGTAAAGGCATGGCCGGCGGCGGCCTGACCGATGACGGTGAGGACCGAGCCGATCTCCGCCGCATCGGCGCTGCGCAGCGCATAACCGTCCATGGCCGAGGCATCGAAGGGGGGCTGGGTGAGGCGCGCGGTGAGATCGGCCGAGAGAACCCGGCCATCGCATTCGGCGAGCGGCAGGGTTTCGCTTTCGGTCACCGGAACCGCTGCTTCCAGAAGGCGTCTCATGGCCTCATCCACGGGCAGCAGCGGTTTCATTCAAGTCTCCTGTCGCCGGAAATCGCCGGATTTGCCGCCGCTCTTTTCCAGAAGGCGGATATTGACGATTTCCATCGCCTTGTCGGCGGCCTTGGCCATGTCGTAGATCGTCAGGCAGGCGATGGATACCGCAGTCAGCGCTTCCATCTCCACGCCGGTCTTGCCGGACAATTTCACCAGCGCTTCGACCCGCAGGCCGGGCAGGGCGGCGTCTTCGGCAATGTCCACCGCCACCTTGGTGAGCATCAGCGGATGGCAGAGCGGGATAAGATTTGCCGTCTGCTTGGCGGCCATGATGCCGGCGAGGCGTGCGGTGCCGATGACATCGCCCTTCTTGGCGTTGCCCTCGCGGATGAGCGCCAGCGTTTCCGGCTTCATCTTCACGAAGCCTTCGGCGACGGCGACACGGATGGTCTCGGCCTTGTCGCCGACATCGACCATATGCGCTTCGCCGCCGGCATCGATATGGGTGAGCTTTCCCGCCTCGCTCATCGGTGCATCATTCCGCCGCCAGAATGCCGGATTGGCCGGTCAGCAGCGCTTTGGTGGCCGCTGTCACATCGTCCTTGCGCATCAGGCTTTCGCCGACGAGGAAGGTGCCGATGCCGCTTTTTTCGAGACGCTTACAATCCTCGAAGGTGAAGATGCCGCTTTCGCCGACCAGCAGCTTTTCGGCCGGCACGAGGCCTGCCAGTTTCTCGCTGGTTTCGAGGCTGACTTCGAAGGTGCGCAGGTTGCGGTTGTTGATGCCGAGAAGCGGCGAGGAAAGCTTCAGGGCCCGTTCCGTTTCTTCCTCATCGTGCACTTCCACCAGCACATCCATGCCGAGCGCGAAAGCCTCGTCTTCAAGGCGTTTCGCCTCGTCGTCGGAAAGCGAGGCCATGATGAGGAGAATGCAGTCCGCGCCCCAGGCGCGCGCCTCATGCACCTGATAGGTCTCGAACATGAAATCCTTGCGCAGCGCCGGCAGGGCGCAGGCATTGCGGGCGGCGGTCAGGAATTCCGGGGCGCCCTGAAAGCTTGGGCTATCCGTCAGCACCGAAAGACAGGCGGCGCCACCGGCTTCATAGGCGACGGCCAGCGCCGGCGGATCGAAATCCGGACGGATGAGGCCCTTGGAGGGGCTGGCCTTCTTGATTTCGGCGATCAGGCCGAACTTGCCTTCGGCCTGCTTTGCCCGGAGCGCCCTGTAGAAACCGCGCGGCGCGCTCTGGTCGGCGGCCATGGCCTTCAGGTCGGCCAGCGAAACCTTCGCCTTGGCGGCGGCGATTTCCTCGCGCTTGTAAATCTCGATCTTTTTCAGAATGTCGCTCATGATCTCGCTCTCATTCCTGATCCTCGTTGGACACGGCAACCAGACGGTCGAGCGCGGCTGCGGCCTTGCCGCTGTCCAGCGCCTCGCTGACGATCGCCATCGCCTGAGACAGTGTTTCCGCCTTGCCAGCGATAACCAGCGCTGCGGCCGCGTTGCACAGCGACACGTCGCGATAGGCGTTGCGCTTGCCGGACAGAACCTCGCGCAGCGCCGCCGCATTGGCAATGCCGTCTCCGCCCTTCAGATCTTCCATGGAAGCGGGCTCGACACCGAAATCCTTCGGCGTCAGGTCGAAGGTGCGGATCTTGCCGTCTTCCAGTGCCGCGACATGCGTAACGCCCGTGGTCGTCACTTCGTCCATGCCGTCGCCATGCACGACCCAGATGCTTTCCGAACCCAGATCGCGCAGCACTTCGGCAAGCGGCACCAGCCAGCGCGGCGAAAAGACGCCGAGCAATTGCCGTTTGGCGCCGGCCGGGTTGGAGAGGGGGCCGAGCAGGTTGAAGATGGTGCGCGTGCCGAGCTCGACGCGACTTGGGCCGACATGGCGCATGGCCGAATGGTGAAGCTGCGCGAACATGAAACCGAGACCCGCCTCGCTGATGCAGCGGGCGATGAGTTCCGGACCGATATCGAGCTTCACGCCGAGCGCCGAGAGCGCATCCGCCGTGCCGGATTTGGAGCTCAGCGCCCGGTTGCCGTGCTTGGCGACCGGCAGGCCGGTGCCGGCGACGATGATCGAGGCGAGCGTCGAGATATTATAGGTGCCGATGCCGTCACCGCCGGTGCCGACGATATCGATGGCATTGGCGGGGGCCGAAACCGGCAGCATGCGAGAACGCATGGAGGAGACGGCGCCGACGATTTCGTCCACCGTCTCGCCGCGCACGCGCAGCGCCATCAGGAAACCGCCGATCTGCGACGGCGTGGCTTCGCCCGACATCAGAATGTCGAAAGCCGCCCGCGATTCCTCGCGGTTCAGACTTTCTCCATTGGCGACCTTGGCGATCAGCGGCTTCAGTTCGGCCATCTTGTCGCCCCCCGGGTTAGAAGCCGACCATCGCCTGATCGGCGAGGGCCTGATTGATGGTGACACCATAGTCATTCTGCAGGCGGTTGACCATCTGGTCCAGCATGTCGTCGCCGGCCGCGCGGGCAATGGCGGCGAACTGCTGGTCGTCATTGGCGAGCGCGTCGGCAGGCGCATTGGTGTCGACCGAGGTGACCTTGAAGAGGATACGGCTGGAACCGTCGGCATCGGTCGCCGTGCCCACCTTGCCCTCCGCGCCGGAGAAGACCGCCGCGATTGTCTGCTGGCCGAAAATGGCGTCTTCGCTGTTGCGGCGCAGGCCGGACTTCTGTTCGACGGCAAGGCTCAGCTCACCGGCCACGGCTTCCAGCGTGTCGCCCTTTTCGACGCGCGCCTTCAGTTCCTCGGCCTTGGCGGCGAGTGCGTTGCGCTGCTGCTCCGCCGTCCAGTCGGCCACGACATCGTCGCGGACTTCGGCAAGTGTGCGGTCGCGGGCGGCGATGATCTGGTCGACATCGAACCAGATGTAGCCTTCACGGCCGAGATTGATCGGCAGCGCTTCCGTGCCGGGTTCGGTCTTGAAGACCTCCTGCGCCAGCTGCGGGGAGGGCAGGCCCTGAACCGCATCGCCCTTTTCATCGAGGCCCGAAGCGTCGATGGCGGCGATGGTGACGGGTTTCAGGTTCAGCTGCGTTGCGGCATCGGCGAGCGAAGAACCGCCGGCGCGCAAATCCTCGTAACGGTCGTGAACATTGGTGATTTCTTCCGCAGCGGCGGCGGTGGCGAGGTCCTTGCGGATATCTTCCTTCGCCTCTTCCAGCGTGCGGGTCGTTTCCGGCTTGATGCCGGTGACGCGCAGGAGAACCGGGCCGAAGGAACCCTGGACCACCGGCGATACGCCGCCGTCCTTCTGGATGGCGAAAGCCGCATCGGCAATCGACTGGTCGGGGATGGTATCCTTGGTGAATTCGCCGAGCGTGACGTCGGAAGCGGTCTTGCCCTGATCCTTCACCACCTGGTCATAGGTGGTGTTGCCGAGGCGGATCTGCTCGGCGGCGGCCTCTGCCATTTCCTTTTCAGGGAAGGTCAGTTGCTCCACCGTGCGGCGGCCGGCGGTGCGGAAGCTGTCCTTGTGGCTGTTATAATAATCGGCGATCTGGGCGTCGGTGACGGCGGCCTGATCGGCGATATCGGACGGCTCAAGCTTCACATAGGTGAACTTGCGGAACTCGGGCGCGCGATATTTCGTCTTGTTGGTTTCGAACCAGGGGGCAAGCACGTCGTCGCCCGGCGCCTTGACCGGCGGAATGACGGCGTTCGAAAGAATGACGTAATCGACGGCGCGCTGCTCGTTGCGATATTGCTTCAGCGCATCCACCAGCACCTGCGGTGCGGCAAAACCGTCGGAAACGGCTTCGACGATCTGGCTGCGGACGGCGACCTTGCTGCGTTCCTTGATATAGTCATCCTCGCGGAAACCGGAATTGCGCAGGCGCTCGCTGAAGAGATTGCGGTCGAACTGGCCGTTGACCGCCTTGAAGGCCGGGTCTTCGGCGATGAGATTGGCGAGGCGGTTTTCCGAAAGGCCGAGATTCATCCTGGAGGCCAGCTCGTCAAGCGCTGCACCGGCCGCAAGCTGGCTGAAAACCTGACGGTCGATGCCGAAGGCCTTGGCCTGCTCGGTCGTCAGCCTTGTGCCGAACTGGCGGCTGAGATCGGAAATCTGGCGCTGATAGGCGAGGCGGAATTCCTCCGGGCTGACCGTCTGGTCGCCCACCGTCATGACGGCGTGGGAATTGGCGGTGACAAGCGATGCGGAAACGCCCCAGATGCCAAAAGAGACAACAAGCAGGAGAAGCAGCAGCTTGGCTGCCATGGTTCGAGAAGCATTTCTCAGGGAATCGAGCATCGTTATGCAAACCTCACAGGAACGTCATCGCGGTCGCCGGCTGTCCGGCCCGCAACGTATCGGCGTTCCTTAAATCAATCCAAACGGAAATTGAAGGGAATTTGCCTTGGAAAAACGGGGTTTTGAAAACGGTTATGTGATTGGAGGCGGGATTTTCCGCCATCGTCTTCGCCGCGTTGCCCCCCGCGAGGCGCAAAATAAAACCGCCCGGAAGGTCCAGGCGGTTGAAAAGAATCACTTTTAAGCGGCCGTCTGCCCGGCCCGTCGCGCTCAGAACGCGCGGTCGCGCCGGATCATCGCCTTGAATTCCTCGTCTTCACGCCGCATCTCGGCGACCACGGAGACCATCGATGTCACGAACATAACGCTGATCAGGGCAAGAAGCATTGTCAGAAATGTGAACATGATATCGTCTCCGGGAGTTTCGAGAAAATTCTCTCCGTTATCAGTAGTAATTCATATACTGATAACGGGCGGTCAGCTGCGGATAGTCCGGTCCCAGCTTTTCAGGCTTCTGTTCATAAAGGCTAAACGTCGTTGCTACCATTGCGATAACCAGTACTGTCCAGGCTGTGCTGATGACGCTGATTTTCGCCGAAGTAGACTGTTTTTCTCTTATAAACATCTGTCCGTTCCTTTGGTTCTTTCTTAACGCGCCATGTCTCGACATGTTCCGCGTCAACCGTAAAAATCGATTAGCATCGCGCCTGTGAAACTTCCTTGAATGGCTCGTTCATCTGGCGTTCAGGAAACTGGCTGATGTCGTCATTCGAGAAAAAGATACTCGGCTGCGAATGAAGCGATGATCGAAAGGACGATCATGAAGGCCAGCATTTTCAATTCTCCGGATGCTTAACGAGTGAGGGGCGTTTCGGTTTCCCGATGCCGTGCATTTAGACAAAATAGCTGTGAAACCGCACTGAACGGCCCATTCATCCGCGGTTCACGCCGCAGCCGCGCTTGTGAGGGGTGGTTATAAAGTCTTGCGCCGCGTGCCTCTCCATGACAAAAGGCGGCACATATGCTGAAGCGTCGAGACGCGCCCACCACCTGAGAGCGATATGACGATTGCCTTTTATCCAGGATCCTTCGATCCGATGACCAACGGACATCTGGATGTGCTTATTCAGGCGCTGAACGTGGCGTCGAAAGTCATCGTTGCGGTCGGCATTCATCCCGGAAAAGCGCCGCTGTTCAGCTTCGAGGAGCGGGCGGGGCTGATAAAGCGGGCGCTTGCCGAACATCTGCCGGGCGAAGCGGCGCGCATGGAAGTCGTCTCCTTCGATAATCTGGTCGT
The DNA here is from genome assembly GCF_001526505.1 of Agrobacterium sp. D14. Taxonomy (NCBI): domain Bacteria; kingdom Pseudomonadati; phylum Pseudomonadota; class Alphaproteobacteria; order Hyphomicrobiales; family Rhizobiaceae; genus Agrobacterium; species Agrobacterium sp. D14. The sequence continues at coordinate 83,221 of NZ_ASXX01000052.1, read as the reverse complement.
CGATGCCGCCCGTCAGCACGGTGCGCGCCTTCTGCTGCGCGGCCTGCGCGACGGCACCGATCTCGATTATGAAATGCAGATGGCCGGGATGAACCGCCAGATGGCGCCCGATATCCAGACCGTATTCCTGCCCGCCGGCACCTCGTCGCGACCCATTACAGCCACATTGGTCCGGCAGATCGCCGCCATGGGCGGCAATGTCGACGCCTTCGTGCCGAAAGCCGTGCTTGAAGCCCTCAACGCCAAGCTGAAGCGCTGACTTCAGCCTCACATTCTGGAGCCAATCCGATGAAACTCGTTCGATTTGCCTTTGCCGGCGCCATGTTTGCAGGCGCGCTCGCCGCCAGCACCCTTGCATCTGCCGCCGAACTCCTGACCGTGCAGTTGAAGGACGGCCCCGTTGTCATCGAACTGATGCCGGATGTCGCGCCCAAGCACGTGGCGCAGATCGAGGCGCTGGCCAAGAAGGGCGCTTATGACAATGTCGCCTTCCACCGCGTCATCGATGGCTTCATGGCGCAGACCGGCGACGTGCAGTATGGCAACATGGAGAAGGGCTTCAGCGCCCAGCGTGCGGGTACGGGCGGTTCCGACCTGCCGGATATTCCGGCCGAATTCTCCAAGGTTCCCTTCACGCGCGGCGTGGTCGGCATGGCCCGCTCGCAGGATCCGAATTCCGCCAATTCGCAATTCTTCATCATGTTTGCCGACGGTCCGTTCCTGAACGGCCAATACACCGTGGTCGGCAAGGTCGTGTCCGGCATGGAAGCCGTCGACAAGATCAAGCGTGGCGCCGGCGGTAACGGCGAAGTTTCCAACCCCGACCGGATGATCAAGGTTACCGTCGGCAAAAAGTAAGGTAAGGGCAATGGAGCCCGAACAGAGGAGAATAGTCATGGCCGAGATCAAGGATCCGGAAAACACCATCATCATGGAAACGACGACCGGCAAGGTCGTGATCCAGCTGCTGCCGGAAGTTGCTCCGGGCCACGTCGCCCGCATCAAGGAACTCGTATCGGAAGGCGCTTACGATGGCGTCGTTTTCCACCGCGTCATCGAAGACTTCATGGCTCAGACGGGCGACGTGAAGTTCGGCAAGAAGGGTGCGGAAAGCTTCAACCCGGCCCGCGCCGGCATGGGCGGCTCCGACAAGCCGGACCTGAAGGCCGAGTTCTCCGCCATTCCGCACGTGCGCGGCACCTGCTCCATGGCCCGTTCGCAGAACCCGAACTCAGCCAACTCGCAGTTCTTCATCTGCTTCACGGATTCGCCGTGGCTCAACAAGCAGTACACCGTCTGGGGCCAGGTCATCGAAGGCATGGAAGCCATCGACAAGGTCAAGCGCGGCGAGCCGGTGAAGGACCCCGATTCGATCGTTTCCATCAAGCTCGCTTCTGCGGCCTGATTTTCGGAAATTGCAGTTCGACCCGTCTCGCAGTCTATGCGAGGCGGGTTTTGACGTTTATTGACGGTACGTGATTTTAAGGATGGACGCGGCAGTTTTGACGCTTGCCATCCGTCGCGCCGTTCTCTTCTTCCCTCATTCCTGTGCTTGTCACAGGAATCCAGCCAGCCCAAGTCCCTGGGCTGAAAGGACTCCTCCCGCCGCGCAGACGCGCGCCGACTGGATTCCTGTGACGAGCACAGGAATGAGGGGCGAGGGGTGCGGATGCGTCGGGCCGCAAAACACCGTGCCGTGTCAAATTGGATTTCTGGAAGACCCTTGCAATGCGTGTAGACCTGTTCGATTTCGATCTGCCCGAGGAGAATATCGCCCTGCGCCCGGCGAACCCGCGCGACAGCGCGCGCCTGTTGGTGGTCGATCCGAATGAGAACCGCATGGAAGACCACCGCGTCTTCGATCTGCCGTCCTTCCTGAAGCCCGGCGATGCGCTGGTGTTCAACGATACCCGCGTCATTCCCGCCCAGCTCGAAGGTGTACGGCTGCGCGAAGGCGCGCCGGAGACGGCGGTTTCGGCCACGCTGCACATGCGCGCCGATCAATCCCGCTGGAAAGCTTTCGCGCGTCCCGGCAAGCGCATCAAGCAGGGCGACCGCATCCGTTTCGGTTATGAGCGCGACAATGCCTGCGGCCTTGCCCATCTGGAAGCCACGGTCGAGGAGAAGGGCGAGGAGGGCGAGATCACGCTGCTGTTCGACGTTTCCGGTCCTGTTTTGGATGAAGCGATTGCTTCCGTCGGCCATATTCCCCTGCCGCCCTATATCGCCGCCAAGCGGCCGGACGATGCGCAGGACCAGACCGACTACCAGACCATCTACGCCCGCGAAAAGGGCGCCGTTGCCGCCCCCACCGCCGGGCTGCATTTTACGCCCGATCTGTTTGCCGCGCTGGACAAGGTGGGTATCGAGCGGCATTTCGTGACGCTTCACGTTGGGGCAGGCACCTTCCTTCCGGTGAAGTCCGACGATACCGACGATCACAAGATGCATTTCGAGATCGGCCATGTGTCGCGGGAAACCGCCGACCGGCTGAATGCCGTGAAGGCACGCGGCGGACGGATCGTTTGCGTCGGCACCACCTCGCTGCGCCTGATCGAAAGTGCCGCCGACGAAAATGGCGTTGTCCACCCATGGTCCGATGCCACCGGCATCTTCATCACGCCGGGATACCGTTTCCGCGCGGTCGATATTCTGATGACCAATTTCCACCTGCCGAAATCGACGCTGTTCATGCTCGTTTCGGCTTTCTGCGGTCTCGAAACGATGCGTGACGCTTATAAGCACGCCATCGAAACCGGATACCGCTTCTATTCCTATGGCGATTCCAGCCTGTTGTTCCGGAAAAACTGATGCACGACAAATTCACCTTCACCCTGAAAGCCACGAGCGGCGGCGCACGCCTCGGCGAAGTCGCCATGCCGCGCGGCGTCATCCGCACGCCCGCCTTCATGCCGGTCGGCACCGTCGGCACCGTCAAGGCCATGTATCTCGATCAGGTGCGCGAGCTGGGGGCCGATATCATTCTCGGCAATACCTATCACCTGATGCTGCGGCCGGGTCCTGAGCGTGTTGCCCGCCTTGGCGGCCTGCATGAGCTGATCCGCTGGCCGCATCCGATCCTCACCGATAGCGGCGGCTTTCAGGTCATGTCGCTTTCCGGCCTGCGCAAGCTGGACGAGCAGGGCGTGACCTTCAAGAGCCATGTGGACGGTTCGCTGCACCACATGTCGCCGGAACGCTCGATTGAAATTCAGGGCATGCTTGATTCCGACATCCAGATGCAGCTTGACGAATGCATCGCGCTGCCGGCCGAGCGCAAGGAAATCGAGCGCGCCATGGAAATGTCGCTGCGCTGGGCCGAGCGCTGCCGCGTGGCCTTCGGCGATCAGCCCGGCAAGGCCATGTTCGGCATCGTGCAGGGCGGCGACCAGCCGGACCTGCGCGTCCGTTCCGCCGAAGGGCTGAAGCAGCTCGATCTGAAGGGCTATGCGGTCGGCGGCCTTGCCGTTGGCGAGCCGCAGGATGTGATGCTCGGCATGCTCGATATCACCCTGCCGGTCCTGCCCACCGAAAAGCCGCGTTACCTGATGGGCGTCGGCACGCCCGATGACATCCTGAAATCCGTGGCGCGCGGTATCGACATGTTCGATTGCGTGATGCCGACCCGCTCCGGCCGTCACGGGCTTGCCTTTACCCGTCGCGGCAAGGTCAATATCCGCAATGCCCGCCATGCCGAGGATATGCGCCCGCTGGACGAGCAGTCCAATTGCCCGGCCTCGCGCGATTATTCCCGCGCCTATCTGCACCATCTCACCCGCGCCAATGAGGCGCTGGGCGGCATGCTGCTCTCCTGGCACAATCTTGCCTATTATCAGGAGCTGATGCAGGGTATCCGCAAGTCTATCGAGGAAGGCCGTTTCGCCGATTTTTATGCGGAAACCATCGAAATGTGGGCGCGGGGCGATATAGACCCGGTTTAGGTTGCAGAGCTTCCACCCACACTCGACGTCATCCTCGGGCTTGTCCCGAGGATCTACCAATGTAGCCGAAATCAACGAGCGGCAGATCCTCGGGACAAGCCCGAGGATGACGGAGGAGAGGTTTCTATCCGCCGCTTCGAACACCCTAAACCTTCCTTCTACGGATTTTTCCTTGGCACACGCGCCTTACGTTCTTTTCCGGGATGACACGACCGGCACGGTGACAGCCTTCACCGAGCCGGAAGAGATCATCGTCGCGGATGAACCGGCGTCGTTTTTTGCTGCGCTGAAGCGCATGGAAGAGCTGCGCCGGGCCGGGAAATACCTCGCCGGCTATATGTCCTACGAGGCAGGTTTCCTGTTCGAGCCGAAACTTGCGCCTTTCGCGGACGAGCCTCGCAACGTGCCGTTTCTTAATTTCGGCGTCTTTTCCGGCCCGCAGCCGGATGAGGGGCGGTTCGCGCGGCCGGCAAATCTGCCGGATGCGGATGCGTTTCTGTCCGATCCCGTGCCCGCATGGAGCCTTCAAGACTATTGCCAGCGTTTCGCGCGGCTGCACGACCATCTGCGTCGCGGCGACTGTTACCAGGGCAATCTGACCATGCCGGTCCATGCCCGCTGGAGCGGCGATCCGCTGACGGCCTTCTGGTCGCTGATCGAACGGCAGCCGGTGAAATATGGCGCGCTGGTCGATCTCGGCGGCCCGGTCATCCTGTCGCGCTCACCGGAACTGTTCTTCTCGGTCGACGGGGAAGGTTTCATCGAAACCCATCCGATGAAGGGAACGACGCCGCGCGGGGCCGATGCGGAAGAAGACCGGGCGATTGTCGCCGCAATGCTGGCGGACGAAAAGACGCTCGCCGAAAACCGCATGATCGTCGATCTGCTGCGCAACGATATTTCCCGCATCACCGAAGTCGGCAGCCTTGATGTGCCGCGGCTGTTCGATATCGAGACCTATCCGACCGTGCACCAGATGGTCAGCCATGTGCGGGCGAAACTTCTGCCTGACGTGACGGTGGAAGACATCTTCTCCGCTCTGTTTCCCTGCGGCTCCGTTACCGGCGCACCGAAAATGTGGGCGATGAAAATCCTGCGCGAGCTGGAAGCGACACCGCGCGACGCCTATTGCGGCGCGATCGGTTTCATGTCTCCAAATGGTGAGATGCGGTTCTCCGTGGCGATCCGCACGCTCAGCCTGTTTGATGACGGCCGCGCCGTCTTCAATGTCGGCGGCGGTATCGTGTTCGATTCCGTTGCCGAGGCGGAATATGATGAGTGTCTGCTGAAATCGAAATTCGCGGTGGGGGACAGGTTGCTTCGGGGTTAGTCGCCTCCCTCATTCCTGTGCTTGTCACAGGAATCCAGCCAGCCCAAGTCCTTGGGCTGAAAAGACTCCTCCCGCCGCACAGACGTGCGTCGACTGGATTCCTGTGACAAGCACAGGAATGAGGAAGGTTGGAGGAAGCTCCGGGGTAAGCAGCCAAATGTGTGCCCTTAGGAAAGCCGGCTACGGTTTTCGCTACCAAACGTCCTCAGCGCCCTATCACCTCGAACACCCCATTCTCCACCAGCACCTCCTTCGCTGCCGCATGGCTCAGAAAACCCGCAGGGCTGGCGCTGGCGCCATAGGCGCCCGATTGCAGGATGGCGAGGAGATCGCCGGCCTTGAGCTTCGGCAGCGCCGCATTGCGGGCGAGCGTATCGAGCGGCGTGCAGAGCGGGCCGACGATGGTTGCCGTTTCCTCATGCTCCGCCTGCATCATGGCCGGTGCGACGATGGGGTAGTTCCGCTTGACGATCTGGCCGAGATTGCCGGATGCGGCTAGGTGATGGTGCATGCCGCCATCCATCACCACGAAGGTGGTGCCGCGCGAGGTCTTTACCGAGTTCACCTCCGCCATATAGACGCCGCCGGGACCGGCGAGGAAACGGCCGGGTTCGACGATGACATGGGCGTCGGTTATCAGCGGATGCGCCTTCAGGAGCGCCTTGAGATCGGGAATGGCGGCGCTGACTTTTTCAAGATCGAGCGGCGTTTCGCCTGCGAAATAGGGAATGCCGAGACCGCCGCCGAGATCGATGGTTTCGAGCGGCCTGCCGAGCATCTCGGCCATGCGCGCGGCAAGGGAAATGCCGTGTCGCCACTGGGAGACAAGCATGTCGGCATCGAGGATCTGCGTGCCGCCGTAAATATGGACGCCGACGAGATCGATATATCGGGCGTCCTTGAAGAGCGGCAGGACATTTTCCAGCTCTTCCTCATCGAAACCGAAGGCCGTGGCCTTGCCACCCATGCGCATCGCGCCGGCCTGTGCATCCGGCACCGGATTGATGCGGATCGAGGCTTTGACCGGCTTGCCGATTGCCTCGATGCGGTCGATTTCCTCGGCGCTTTCGATGTGAATTTCGCCGATGCCGCCCTCGATCACTTCGCGCAGTTCGGCCATGCCTTTGCCGGGGCCGGCGAAGATGATGTTTTGCGCTGCGACACCGGCCTTAATGGCGGCGCGATATTCGCCGACGGAAGCGATTTCCGCACCCGCACCTTCCTGCCGGAAAAGCGAGACGATGGCGGGCAGGGGATTGGCCTTCACCGAATAATAGATATCGGCAAAACCGCCGAGCGCGGTTTCGAGATCGCGATAGGCGCGGCGCATGGCGGCGGCGTCATAGAGGAAGCAAGGCGTTCCGGTCCCGGCGACAATATCGCGCACGGGAAGTCCGCCGATCATCAGATCGTTCTCGCTTGTGTCGAATAACGCGGCTGCAAAAGCCGGGCCGTGGCTCTGGGGTTTATCCGTTGGCGCCATTGTCCGTCCGTTCGCGCACCAGCGCGCGGTAATCCACCTTGCCATTGGCCGTGACCGGCAGTCGTTCCACCAGTTCGATGGCGCGCGGGATCATGAAGGGGGCGAGCATTTCGGCCGCCTTCTTCAGCGCCGCCGTCACATCGATATTCTGGTTGGCGGCAGTCGCCACGGCATGGACCTTTTCGCCCGCAAAGGGGTCCGGCAGGCCGATGACGGCGACCTGCTGGAAAAGGCCTGTCGACATCAGGCTTTCCTCAACCTCGGTCGGGCTGATGCGATAGCCCGACGATTTGATCATCGCATCGTTGCGGGCGACGAAGCTGAAGAAACCATCCTCGTCCTCCACCGCAAGATCGCCGGAATAACACACGGTCTCGCCGCCCAGCGCCGCCGGAATGAAGGGGTGAGGGCGCAGCACCTTTGCCGTATCCTCCGGCCGGTTCCAGTAACCCAGCGAGACGGTCGGGCCGCGATGCACGAGAATGCCAGGTTCACCCGGCTTCGCCCTTTGTCCCTCGGCGGTGACGATGAAGATTTCGCATTCGGGAATGGCCTTGCCGATGGAGGTCGGGCGGCGGTCGATCTCATCGGGCGGCAGGAAGGTGGAGCGGAAGGCTTCCGTGAGGCCATACATCAGGTAGATTTTCGTATCCGGCAGCTTCTCGCGCAGCGCTTTTACGGTTTCCTGCGGCACGCGCCCGCCGGAATTGGTGATGTAACGCAGATGCGGCAGAGGCGTCTTTGTGAGCGACGGGGCCGCTTTCGTCAGGATCGCCCAGATCGTCGGCACGCCGGCGAGACCCGTGATGGCATGGTCGCGCAGATCGCGGACGATCTCATCGCCCAGCCGGAAGGTGGAGATGATCGTGGCCGCGCCCTGTTCCACCGCCGTCAGCAGCTGGTTCAGGCCATAATCAAAGCTGAAGGGCAGCAGGGACAGAATGCGGTCCCTGCCGGTGATTGCCAGATAGGTGCGCACGATGCGGGCGCCGGCCAGAAGATTGCGGTGCGACAGCATCACGCCCTTCGGCGAGCCGGTGGAGCCGGAGGTATAAAGAATGGCGGCCAGGTCTTCGCCGATTGCCGCTGAAGGCCGGGCGAGTGTGTCTGCGCGGGCCTCTATCTCTTCCGCCAGCAGGACCGTGACCTCGGGAAGGTCTTCCAGTGCCGCTTTCAGCTCATCCATCATCACGGCGTCGCTAATGACGATTTTTGCGCCGCAATCCTTAACGATATGGCGGATCTGCTGCGCTTTCAGCAATGCGTTCACCGGCACGAAGACGCCGGACGCCATGCTCACGCCAAAGATCGACCAGCATTCCTCGATGCCGCGCGGCAGATAGATGACGACGCGGTCACCGCGTTGCGCTCCGGCTTCCTGCAATGCCGCCGCGCAACGGGCCGCCGCTGCGGAAAATTCGCGATAATTCAGCGATCGGTCCTTGTGGACGAGGGCCTGATCGTCGCTCGCCGCGCGGGCGGTAAGCAGGTGGTGCAGCAGGAAATGGGGTGTCATCTCCTCCGTTCCCTGAGGACGAAGGCGATGAGATCGGCCGGCGTGCCGAGATTTTCAGGCGTGAAATGTTCGTCATCGAGAATGATGCCGAAACCCTCGCCGAGGAAGATCATCAGTTCCAGAAAGCCGAGCGAATCGATCACGCCGCCTTCGAGAAGCAGCGTATCGGCGGAAAAGGGGGCATAGGCGGGAAAACGGTTGGAGAGATAGGAATAGATGGTATCGGCAACGTCGATTTCACTCTTTTTCGCTGCAAGCATGCTCGTTCTCCGATTTCCCGCGTGTTTCCCAATGACCTGCCCGGAACGGCGCTTTTTCTTTAAAGGCCAAGATTCCGTCAAGTCGCGCACGACTCACTAAAATACCTACGGTGGCAATAACACCAACTCTGAGTATGCTTCGTTAATAAATCGTGGGTTCCATGCGCCTTTTACTTGTATCGGTGCAGATTTATGTGCGGCAAGCCCGCCGGCCTTTCGCTCTGCGCCCATTGCCGCCATGGTCAACGCAAGCCGGCCATGGCCGAGAAGGTGGCGGGCAATTGCGGATATGTGCCTTTGCGCGACCTGCCGGTCTTCGCAATGGATGAGGCGCGCGGATGGCAATCTTTTGGTCGTGGTTTTCAGGAAGACCAGCGGGTAGTGGCGGTTCTCCGCCTCCATAACCGCCACGATGCAGCCGAGACGGGCATGGTCTTCCAGCATGTCGCGCGTTTCGGCGGAGAGTATTTCCGGTTTTATCTCGCCTGGCGGACGCAGCCGTGCGCTTGCCGGGCGAAGCGCTGCAAAGGGCAGCGGATAAAAAAGCGTGCAATCGGTCACCGTCGCAAAGCCCAGCCTCTCATTCAGCTTGCAGGCTTCGGGAGAGGGGGTGAGATCGGTAAAGATTTCGTCCTCATTGGAGGATGCCATCTGCAACATGCGCGGGGCGAACCAGCGGCAGGAAGGTTCCACATACCAGCTGGACAGGTTGACGACGATCCTGCCGGCCTCCGGCAGACGGCTTTTGATCGTCAGCAGAACGCCTGCGGCATCGTCGCCCTTCATCAGCAATTGCCCGATAGCGCCGAGTTCGCGCCGCTCGTGATGTTCGCTGACGAGCGACAACCCGCGCGACCAGAAGGCCTCGCTTTTTTCCGGGAAGCCTTTCGCCAGAAGAGCGACGGCGGCGACGCGGTTTCCGTTGTCGATCGGTACGATTTTCAGGGTCGCTCTCCGCAGGTCTGGCGTCGTTCTGGGCGGGGAGGGATTTTCAACTCCACCGCGTAGTATCGGCTTACGACGATAGATTTACCGTCCCGTTAATCGCAATGGCTGCAGCGGGTTGGAGGCGATCACATTTGCATGAATGGCGGGCGCGCGCGGTTACGCGCGCCCGCCTGCGTCTTGTTCAATCAATAAACCACGACGCCGCGAATGCTTTCGCCCTTGTGCATCAGGTCGAAGCCCTTGTTGATGTCTTCGAGCGGCATGGTGTGGGTGATCATCGGGTCGATCTGGATTTTGCCTTCCATGTACCAGTCGACGATCTTCGGCACATCCGTGCGGCCGCGTGCGCCGCCAAAGGCGGTGCCCATCCAGTTGCGGCCGGTGACCAGCTGGAACGGGCGCGTGGAGATTTCCTGGCCGGCGCCGGCAACGCCGATGATGACCGACTTACCCCAGCCGCGATGCGAGGCTTCCAGCGCCTGGCGCATGACTTTGGTATTGCCAGTGCAATCGAATGTGTAATCGGCGCCGCCGATCAGGTCGCCATTGCGCTTCGTCATGTTGACGAGATAGGGCACGATGTCGTCGCCGACTTCCTTGGGGTTGACGAAGTGGGTCATGCCGAACTTCTCGCCCCAGGCCTTGCGGTCGGGGTTGATGTCCACGCCGATGATCATGTCCGCGCCGGCAAGGCGCAGGCCCTGCAGCACGTTGAGGCCGATGCCGCCGAGACCGAAGACGATTGCGGTGGAGCCGATCTCGACCTTGGCGGTGTTGATGACCGCACCGATGCCGGTCGTCACGCCGCAGCCGATATAGCATACCTTGTCGAAAGGTGCGTCGGGATTGATCTTGGCAAGCGCAATCTCCGGCAGAACCGTATAGTTCGAGAAGGTCGAGCAGCCCATATAATGATGGATCTTGTCCTTGCCGATGGAGAAGCGCGAGGTGCCGTCCGGCATCACGCCCTGGCCCTGGGTGGCGCGGATGGAGGTGCAGAGATTGGTCTTGCGCGAGGTGCAGGAATAGCATTCGCGGCATTCCGGCGTGTAGAGCGGAATGACATGGTCGCCCTTCTTGACCGAGGTGACGCCCGGTCCGACATCGACGACGACGCCCGCGCCCTCATGGCCGAGAATGGCCGGGAACAGGCCTTCCGGATCGGCGCCCGACAGGGTGAAATCGTCTGTATGGCAGATGCCGGTCGCCTTGACCTCAACCAGCACTTCGCCGGCGCGCGGGCCTTCGAGTTGAACGGTCATGACCTCAAGCGGCTTTCCGGCCTGAATGGCAACTGCGGCGCGAACGTCCATATCTTATCTCCTGGCATTGTCTTGTGATTGAACAGGGCTGTTTTGCCCGAGCTTGGCTGGAGGGACAAGGGGCGAGCCCAAGTTTGTGTTTTCGGAAGAAACCGTGAATGCAAACCCCACACTGCCGTTACGCGGTCATACGATTTTATTGGCGAGCTCTAATTTACTAATAAATAAACTAAGCATATGAATTTGCTTCATATTTTTAGATTCCGGTTGAGCTTTGATTTACGGTTTGCGTGTTAATTGACCCCTGTATTTCAGTGGTCAGGCGAAGTTGCTCGAAAAGCAGCGCCGCCGGCGACCAACGAGCAATTTTCGAGCGACCGGCGTGAGCCGGACATTTTTTAGCGTCGCAGAAAGCCAGGCCTGTCGCTTTTCACAGCGCGCCTTCCCCATGGCGATGAGCGACATGAAACGGTGTTTTGATGACGAGCAGGCGGATAAAAAAAGCGGCATGGAAATGGAGCCTGTTTTCATCGCTCCTCAGAGACCGCGCGGGTACCTTCGCCATCATGACCGCGCTGCTGCTGCCGGTCTTTATCATTTTGCTGGGGCTGCTTTTTGAGGGTGGCAGGGCGCTGGCCTATTACAACCAGTCAAAGCGGGTCATGGCCATGGCATGCGAAAGAGCCACCAAGCCGACTCGCACCTTCACATTGTCCGATGAAGTGCGGCGCGCCAATGTGACCGCGGCCTTCGATGCCATGATTCAATCCACCAAGCAAAAGGTCCTCTCGCGCGACGTGAAAGTGAAGTGGACTGAGACAGAAATCAATGCCGAGTTCAGTTACGGGCTGATTTTCTCGGAGATGTTCAATCTCGAGAAGCTGAAATATCGCCTTGCCTACTCTTGCGAAGGCATCCCGCCCTATCCCGAGGATGATGCGGTCATCATTGACAATATGTTCGAGAGCAACGCTCTCGGCGTCGAGCGGGTTCTGAAAAACGGCGTCACCAAGGAAACCCCCGGCGGTTGCTGGGGTGTCTATCCCTATTCGGAGATCGGATGGGATGGCGGGACCGGCCCCGGCGTCGAGTTGCAGGACTGGAGCAGCCCCTGCTGCCGCCGCAATCACAATTGGCAGGGCTATCCGGCGGGAATGCAGAGCAAGAAACTCAACGAAGCCCCTACCGCCAACGACAAAGCCTGCACTTTGAAGGAGGTCGATAAGGCAAAGACCACCGACAAGATCGAAATCGACAAGAAGCCGGGCACCGAGCTCTCATTGCCAACCCGTTATGTCATGGAGCTCGATAGTGACTGGGGGCCGCCTGAGCCCGGCAAGAAAAAAAATATCGAAGCCAATAGCTCGATTTACAAGGATGTCGAGCTTCATCCCGGAATATATAAGATCATGGTTTGGTACAATGGGCGCCGGGCCGTCGAGAACGTGGAAAAAACAAACGGAATCAAGATCTCGCTCCAACAGCTCCTTCCTGACCTGAAACCCCAGCAGCGGGTGTGGGAGTTGACCCAGGATAAAAAGAGTATTGCCTGGACGCCGAGAGACTACAGTTTCAGGGTCAAGGCCTACTCCATCTATCGGGTGACGATTGAGGCAACCGGCCTGAGCGACAGCTTCGGTGGCATCATCACCGGTTTCCAGCTCATCTATGTTGATCGAATGGAAGAGGGCTGAGGTGAAGTCCTTACTTTTCCCGCGTCAGGATAAAAGCCGTGGTCGCCTGCGCAGATGCCTGTTCGCGCATGCCGCCTGTTACCGGCTATTTGGCGACCGAAAGGCAGCAACGGCGGTCGAGACGGCGCTGCTGTTGCCGCTGTTTTTTGCGCTGATTTTCGGGACGCTCGAAATCGGCCTGCTGATGCTCTATTACCTCTATCTCTCGTTCGCATCGAATGCGGGTATTGAATATCTCCGCAAGGCGACGGCGGACGGTAAACCGGCGACCGAGATTGCGTTGCGCAAGGCAATCGCCTCCCATTTCATTGGAGGGACGGACGAAACCAATCTCAAGATTGCCCTTTTGCCGATCCCCGACGACGATATTGCCGAAGCCAAAGTGCCCATACCAATCGTGAACGATTTTCGCCCGCCCGCCGATACCGCCGGGCAGTACATTCTGGCCATCGGTTACAACTGGAATTTTTTGATGCCGACGACGCGTTTCCTCGTGCCGGACACGGGCGGCATTCATCAGTTGCGCAACATTTCCCTGGCCATCACTGCTGTGCGGGTGACGGAATGAAAAAGGCGACATGGTTTTTGCGTCTTGCTGGTTTCGGCCGTTGCCGTTCTGGTGCTGCGGCGGTGGAAATGGGGCTTTTGGCGCCGCTGCTCGTCCTTATGCTTGCAGTGATCATTGAGGTCGGGCGGGGTTGGCTGAGCTATGACCGGTTCATGACGATAGTCGACAATTCAGCGCGCTGGGCGGCAAGATTCCCCGAATTCGAGGAACGGGTGCGCACGGGGGTTCCGAGTTTCGTCGTCCTTTCCGGCAGCGGCATTCTCCAGACGGGCAAACTCGACCTGACGCTGAGAAGCGTCAAACTGGTGGATAAGGTCGCCCGGCTGCAATTTCCCGCCCACAATTTTCTGGGATCTGCCGAAGATGTGCCATGGGAAAAAACCGTGATTGCCAACGGTTTCGTTGCTCAGGAAGCAATCATTGTTGTCTCTGGGCGGTACAGCTATCGGCCTCTGATCGCTTTGGTGGCCGATATCACGCTCAAATTCGAATATGTCGCGGCGGTCAACCCGTTCTTTTCCCAGCGATATCCTTACCAGAGCGGCAAATCGGATTTCGCAAAATGGAACCTCAAGCGCTCGCCGTTCAAAGCAAACTGATCGGCCTCAGACAGCCTCCGTCGCGACCTGGCTTTCACCAAGCCACGCCGCACAATCGCGCAATGCTCGCGCTGCAATGAGCTGGCGTTTCATGATCGTCTTGTCCTTGCCGCGAAAACGCTTGACGCCTTCCGGCTTGACGATGGAGCCCGGCGCCAGTTCCGGGAAGAGGCCGAAATTGATGTTCATCGGCTGGAAGGAGCGTTTGCCCGGCTCATCATCGGAGGAAAGGTGGCCGCCGGTGATGTGGTTGAGGAGCGAGCCGAGCGCGGTGGTGGCCGGCGGCAGGCTCGGGGCCTCGCCCTTCTGTTCGGCGGCGGCGAAGCGGCCGGCGAGAAGGCCGACGGAGGCGCTTTCCACATAACCTTCGCAGCCGGTGATCTGGCCGGCGAAACGCAGGTCCGGCCGGGACTTCAGCTTCAGCGAGCGGTCGAGCAGGATCGGGGAATCGATATAGGTGTTGCGGTGCAGGCCGCCGAGGCGGGCGAATTCCGCATTTTCGAGGCCGGGTATCATGCGGAATACATCCGCCTGCACACCGTATTTCAGCTTGGTCTGGAAACCGACCATGTTATAGAGCGTGCCGAGCGCGTTGTCCTGTCGCAACTGCACGACAGCATAGGCCTTGACGGTGGGGTTATGGGCGTTGGTCAGTCCCATCGGCTTCATCGGGCCGTGGCGCAGCGTCTCGCGGCCGCGCTCGGCCATGATCTCGATAGGCAGGCAGCCGTCGAAATAGGGCGTGCCTTCCCACTCCTTGAAACCGACCGTGTCGCCGGCGATCAGCGCGTCGATGAAGGCGTTATACTGCTCCTCGTTCAGCGGGCAGTTGATGTAATCCTTGCCGGTGCCGCCGGGGCCGACCTTGTCGTAACGCGACTGGTACCAGCAGATATCCATATTGATGCTGTCGCGGTGCACGATGGGAGCGATGGCGTCGAAGAAGGCCAGCGCATTCTCACCCGTCTCTGCCTGAATGGCGGCAGCAAGATCCGGTGATGTCAGCGGGCCGGTGGCGATGATCGAGTTGCCCCATTCCTTCGGCGGCAGACCGTTCACCTCTTCGCGCACGATCGTCACCAGCGGGTGACTTTCCAGCTCTTTCGTCACGGCCTCGGAGAACCCATCGCGATCGACGGCAAGCGCGCCGCCGGCCGGCACCTGATGTCTGTCGGCGCAGGCCATGATGAGAGAGCCGGCAAGCCGCATTTCAGCGTGGATGACGCCGACCGCATTGGCCGTCGCATCGTCGGAGCGGAAGGAGTTGGAACAGACCAGCTCCGCCAGCGTATCGCCCTTATGCGCATCCGTGCCGCGCACGCCGCGCATTTCATGCAGGATGACGGGCACACCGCTTTGCGCGATCTGCCACGCGGCTTCCGAACCGGCCAGTCCGCCGCCCACGACGTGAATGGGAGAAGTGGTCTTGTCTTGCATGCTGGCGTCCATGGGCGGCCGTGGGGCAAAGGCTCCCGTCCGGCGGCTGTCTTTCGAGTGATTGTTCCGCACGGGTCCCGAAGGACGCGGCATTGTTTGCGGATGCACTAGCATGCATGGCCGGAGCAGCCAAATGTTTTTGAGGGTGGGGGATGTGAGGGAGGGGATGTGGAGCGGGCGGGTGCCGCTTGTTTCTTCTCCCCGCCGGGGAGAAGGTCGCGGTAGCGGGATGAGGGGGCGAGGGTGCGGTCTATCGCTGGCGTCGCCCCTCATCCGACCCTTCGGGCCACCTTCTCCCCGGCGGGGAGAAGAAATATGCCGCGATGCCGGGCGCCTTTCCAAAGGCTGGTTCCTCCAGCCAAACCCCAGAATCAAAAACGGCGCCAGAGGCGCCGCTTTTTTTACCTGTCGCTCAATCGTCGCGCCCTGGAGGTCGGGCAGCGGGACGATCGTTTACGCCTTAGCGGAACGAACGGGCTGCTACGTTACGGATGTCGTAACGGGTCAGGCCGATATCGCTCAGAGCCTGGTTGGAAAGGCTGCCAAGTTCGTTGATCGTGCGGCGGTAGGAGATCCAGTTCTTTGCGATGCGGATGGGGTTCATGGTCGTTTCCTCAATCTATCTCTGTTGATTTCGTCTGCCGGCTCAGTGTTTCTCTGTGCTCTCGGCTGTTGAGGTTTATATATAGACATTGAGCCATGTTGTGCAGTGCAGAATTTAAGCTACTGCCATGCATTTGTGCACTATGTCGGCTAAATTTGTGGCTTTGAATATCATCTGAGCAAAATATGAGCGGAAATGCCTGTGTTTCAGGCGGTTTTGACGGGTTTGGCAGCCTTTGGCGGCGCTAAAGGCGCTTTCCAGCGTGAAAAGGTGCGTCGGGAGGGGCTCGGACGCTATCCGGACGCTGCATAAATGGTCGGCCATCGATGCATTTTTCATCTGCCGACCCCGCGAGCGGCTAAGGCAATGCCGCTTCGACCCGGAGAACCGCCCAAAACGAAAAAAGGCCGGAGGCGGGAGCCTCAGGCCTTTTTGGGTCGGTCGTCTCGCATCCGCCGCAAGAAGCGGCGGGGCGTATAATCAGAAGCCGACGGCGGTCTTGGCGACGCGGCGGATGTCCTGACGGCCAATGCCGAGGTCACTCAGTTCGCGGTCGGTCATGCGGCCGAGTTCGGTTACGGTCTGACGATACTTGCGCCAGTTGGTGAGCGAGCGTGCAATGTTCATTTTCATCTTCCTCTTCGTGATGTTCAGTCTCTGCGGCCAGTCTTGGGAGGCTTTGGTCCGGGGCTGAACTCGATCTCTGTATGACCATGAATATAATCGGTTTAATCAAAACAAAAACAGACAAAGCAAGATGCCACCTATGCACGTATTGCAATGCAAGCCGGTAAAACAGGCCGATTGCGGCGATTCATGCATAATTTGTGACCAATTTGTGTGCTTTTGGTGATCACCAGGGGTTCGGCAGTGCGAAGGTGTGAGGGATGACCGGATAAGGGGCGGGGCAGGGTGCGGAAGCCCCCTCAATTGCTGATCTGAAGCAGGGGCCGGCAATCCGGGAACTGGGCTGCGGCGCGCGCTATATATAATGTCAATGTAGCCGCATAAATATTGCCTGTTTTCTCCGCCTGCCTGCATGCGATGCGCCGGGCGAGGTGGTGCGGGAAGGCGATGAGAGGCGGATGCGGTACGGCTTGCCGTTTTCCGCGCCAAATCGCCTCTGTCCGGCTGTTGCGCCCTGTTCCCCGGCGCGGGTGGCGAATAAGCGGAGAGCGCGGCCGGCTCCTGCCACCGGCGCGGGGATGAGAAAAGTCCGGAGGAAACGAAAGGCGGCGATAAGGCGTGCTTGACCCTTTCTGAACATTGTGACATACCGCCGCCCAACGTGCGGGTATGGCGGAATTGGTAGACGCATTGGTTTTAGGTACCAACGCTTCGGCGTGGGAGTTCGAGTCTCTCTACCCGCACCACAAGCAAGGCATGGCTGCGCCACGCTTGCGCCAGAGTGCATCTTTATAAGATGCGGGGAGCTTCGGGGTTCATTTCTCCCCTTTGGTCTTTTTCTCCGGTGCAGGCTAAATGGTGTCCGGCAGGCGCTTGTGTAAAGAAATAAGGGAAGCCACGGCCGGGGAACGATGTTTCCGGCGCAGTGCTCGAAAGTAAACCAACGGCTGTCTGAGCACCGCCGCCATGATGTGAAGGTTAGGAAAATGCAGGTTATCGAAACGCTCGCTGAAGGGCTGAAGCGCGAACTCAAGGTCGTTATTCCGGCCGCCGACATGAAGGCTCGTCTGGACGAGCGCCTGGTTGACGCCAAGGACAAGGTTCGCATCAACGGTTTCCGTCCCGGCAAGGTGCCGATGGGCCACCTGAAGAAGATGTACGGCAAGTCCATCATGGCCGACCTCGTCAACGAGCTGGTTCGTGAAAAGCCGACCGAAATCCTCTCCAGCCGCGGCGAAAAGTCTGCGACGCAGCCGGCCATCTCAATGACCGAAGACGAGCAGGAAGCCGAAAAGATTCTGTCGGCCGAATCCGATTTCGAATTCACCGTTGCCTACGAAATCATTCCGGCCATCGAACTGAAGGCCAATGACGGCATCAAGGTTACCCGCGAAGTCGTTGAAGTCTCCGAAGACGAAATCAACGAGCAGATCCCAAGATCGCCGAAAGCGCCCGCACCTACGAGACCAAGAAGGGCAAGGCCGCTGACGGCGACCGCGTCACCATGAACTATCTCGGCAAGGTTGACGGCGTTGCCTTCGATGGCGGCGCTGCCGAAGATGCCGAACTGGTTCTCGGTTCGGGCCGCTTCATCCCCGGCTTCGAAGACCAGCTGGTCGGCGTCAAGGCTGGCGATGAAAAGACCATCACCGTGACCTTCCCGGCCGATTACCCGGCTGCGAACCTTGCTGGCAAGGACGCCAACTTTGACATCACCGTCAAGGAAGTCGCTGCTGCCGCTGCTGTTGAAATCAACGACGAACTGGCCACCAAGCTCGGTCTCGAATCGGCTGAAAAGCTGAAGGAAATCGTCAAGGGCCAGATCGAAAGCCAGTACGGCAACATCACCCGCCAGAAGGTCAAGCGTCAGATTCTCGACCAGCTCGATGAGATGTACAAGTTCGACACGCCGGCTGGCCTCGTCGACGCCGAGTTCGACAACATCTGGCGTCAGATCAACACCGATCTCGCACAGTCGGGCAAGACCTTCGCTGACGAAGACACGACCGAAGAAGAAGCCCGCGAAGAATATCGCAAGCTGGCTGAACGCCGCGTCCGTCTCGGCCTCGTTCTCTCCGAAATCGGCGAAAAGGCCGGCGTCGAAGTGACCGAAGAAGAAATGCAGCGCGCGCTGTTCCAGCAGCTGCAGCAGTTCCCGGGCCAGCAGAAGGAAATCCTCGATTTCTTCCGCAACACCCCCGGCGCTTCCGCTTCGCTGCGCGCTCCGATCTTCGAAGAAAAGGTCATCGACAAGCTGCTCTCCGAAATCTCGGTAACGGACAAGACCGTTTCCAAGGAAGAGCTTCTGGCTGACGACGCCGAAGAAGCAACGGAAACCAAGAAGAAGGCCCCAGCCAAGAAAAAGGCTGCCGCCAAGGCTGACGACGCCGCTGAAGGCGAAGAAGCCGCTCCGAAGAAGAAGGCTCCGGCCAAGAAGAAGGCCGCTGAAGGCGACGCCGAATAATCTTCTTCAGTGCAAGCTGATTGAACAAGGGGCCGTGGCGCAAGCTGCGGCCTTTTTGTTTGATTCAGGATGCGATGTGGTCGGCCTTGAACCGGTTGGCCAGCGGCGTAATCATCGCCACTGGCCGCTATGCTAGAACTCCTTCCGGCCGTCGCTTCTCGGATCGTTATCCACCTGATGAGGGGCGTAGAGATCGGTGCGAGCTTTTCTGCGCCATGGTCGCGCGGGATGTTCGCGATCTATGATGACATCTGCGAGCGCGATAGCTGGTAAACCGTTCATCGGGCATTGCGCCACCCATTGACCATCCGGTGCTGCGATTCCGGAAGGCGCGCAGGGGCTCTGGGCGGCAAGGGTTGAATAGCTGACCCAATAGGTGTTGCTCGCTGCATGTCCCAATATCTCGGCGGCAAACGCAGGGGCATTGGAAGCATCTTCGCCTGCGGTCGAAAACAGCATGCAATCGACATTCAGCTTCTCATATTCCATGAATATTTCCGGATAGTGCGCTTCCATGCCAAGCGCGCAACCGAAACGGAAGCCATCGACTTCGAACGTCACCGGAATATGTCCCGGTGAGTACATGAACGAGATTTTGGTTTTCGACAATAGACGCTCATCGTAGCGGGTGACGAGCTTCCCACGATCGGAGACGACATACAGGCTGTTATATGGGCGGTGCGGCGGTGTCAGTCGATGGACCGCACCCAGAACTGTCCAAAGCTTCAGCTTGCGCGCCAGTTTTCTGATCGCCTCCAGTTCTTCGCGCAGAGTTTCCCATTCAAAGCGTGTCCAGTCGGATGGTCCGATTTGCCCCGGACCCGTCTCTGACATGATCCGTTTATGAGGCCAGCACGTCGCCCCTTCAGGGAAATGTATGAGACGAGCGCCAGCCTTATGGGCATCGTCCATGAGAAGGCGTATTTCCTGTCCGCAGGTTTTTAGGGCGGAGACGTCACGAGGGTCGTTGAACAAGGATGTCTGCGCGACCGCCACTCGTATTGAGTTGCTCAAAGGAGCGTCCGGTACTCTGCGAATATGCTGGAGAGCGGCTGTATAAGATTCGCCGGTTTTGGCTGCGCGCGCTCTTACACGCCGTTTTAGATTGCTATTTTGCGTCATTGTCAGGCCTTTCACGTCCCGGACGCAGTTCCCCAGCAACCCGCCCGAAACGATCGGACCAAGACAATTGCCTGAGACAATGGTCCCTTTGCCTCCATTGAAGACCCTGCTGGGGAAGGTCGTGGAGGTTAGGCGCAGGCTACGCGGGGATAAATATCCGTTGGAAAAAGCCGATTCGTCAAGCGGTCGGCGCACCGCTCATGGGAAGCTTCCCGATCACAATGCAGTGCAGCATGATTTTTTGCTGCATCTGCTCTTGTTCATCTCCCGTTCATCTGGCACCCTGCGCAGCATGATTTGCTCCGGCCGCTGCATGCGGTCGTTCGGGCATTGTGTGTCGCTCTCGTGCGGCCTTATCGCTGCCAAACCATTGGCCTTAAGCTTTTACCGTGCCTGCCGGGTTCTCCCGGTGCGCCCTTAATTTGCCAGGGGACAAGATATGTCGCCACGAATGGGTTTTACCCTTCTGTTGTCTCTTTTTACCGCCACTGGTACCGCGGCCCATGCCGATGAGGCCGGGCTGATCTGGAAGCCGGTCAAGAATTCCGATCGTTCCTATACAGCGCGCATCGGCGCGAAACTGCCGGTCGATACGCCCATTCGCGCGGGGCTGGAAATGGGCATGAGCGCTTCCAAAACGGGGCAGGTGGTGGATACACCGGTGCGGGTATGGGGTAATGTCACGCTGCTGGCCGAACAGTTGCCCGGCGTTTTCCTGGCCCGTGATGTCGGCGTCATCTTCAATGCGCTGACGGGATCGAGCAGCGTTTCCGTGACCTCGCAGCAGAAGCGCATCGTTACGCCGGAGCTGGATATCGAGGCGAACCGCAATTTCACCGTGCGTTATGACGGCACGGCGCAGCAATGGGACGGGCTGGATGTGTCGCAGTCGCTGCGCCTTTCTCGGTCCGAAACCGGCACGGCTTTTGTGCTGACGGGGGCGAGCCGCAATAGTTTCAACGAGTTCAGCAGCGGCGTGGCGGTGGAGCAGAAATTGGGCGATCACCTGACTGTGCGGGGGACGCTCGATCAGGGCTATGCGGATCATTTCCGGCCGGGGGTGAGTGCGCGGTATAGTATTCGGTGGTGAGGGGCGGGCTGGCTGTATACGGTTAGTTCGCAGGTGAGAAAGTCTCTTTAGGGGCGAAAACCTTTCCTCCGTCATGCCGGGCTTGACCCGGCATCCAGTCACGGCGAGTCTGCGCCGTGAAAGAGTCTTTCGCTATCAAAGACTTGATCGCGCTGGATCCCGGCTCAAGGCCGGGATGACGGGGCGGGGATACTATGCTTTCTCAAAAGGCCGATTACGGCAACTCCGCCGTCTCAAAAGCCGCCCCCGTGCAACCTCAATCCTTCTTGATCTCACCCATGCGGTTCCACGCATCCAGCCCGGCAATCTTGTAAGCCTCGGCAAGTGTGGGATAGTTGAACGTATTCTCGACGAAGTATTCCACCGTGCCTTTGAGATTCAGCACCGCCTGGCCGATATGCACCAGTTCGGTCGCGCCTTCGCCGACGATGTGGACGCCGAGCAGGCGGCGGGTTTTGAGCGAGAAGATCATCTTCAACAGCCCGCTGTCGAGACCCATGATGTGGCCGCGCGAGGTTTCGCGGAAATGGGCGATGCCGCATTCATAGGGAATGCCGCGTTCGATGACTTCTTCTTCCGTCAGGCCGCAGGTGGAGATTTCCGGGACGGCATAGATGCCATAGGGGAAGAATTGCGGCGGTTCGCCGGCCGGTGCGCCGACGGCGTGGCGGGCGGCGATGCGGCCCTGTTCCATTGAGGTGGAGGCAAGGCTCGGGAAACCGATGATGTCGCCGGCGGCATAGATGTTCGGCACCGAGGTCTGGAAGGTCTCGGGATCGACCTTCAGCCGACCACGGCTGTCGGCCTCCAGTCCGCAGGCCGAAAGATTGAGCGTATCGGTGGCGCCGACGCGGCCGGCGGCAAACAGCACCGTCTCGGCCTTCAGCACGCGGCCATTGCCGAGTGAGACGAGGCATTTGCCGCTTTCGTCGCGCTCCACCTTTTCCGCCTTCTGGCCGAAGATCAGCTTCATGTTGCGGTCGCGCAGCTGATAGGTGAAGTCCTCGACGATTTCCTTGTCGATGAATTCCAGCATGGTTTCGCGCGGCTCCACCACCGTCACCTGCGTATCGAGCGCGCTGAAAATGGTGGCATATTCGATGCCGATGACGCCGGCGCCGACCACGACCATGGAGCGCGGCAGTTCCTTGATCTCGAGAATCTCGTCCGAATCGAGCACGGCCTCGCCATCGAAGGGAATATGCGGCGGCCGGTAGGGGCGGGTGCCGATGGTCAGCAGGATGGAGGTGCCCGTCACGGTCATGATCTCGCCGTCGCTCTTCACCACCTTCATGGTGTTGGCGTCGATGAAGCTCGCGGTGCCGCGAATGTGCTGCACGCGGTTGCGGGCAAACTGGTGTTCCAGCACTTCCACTTCGTGATCCAGCGTGATGAGCAGGCGGCGGCGCAGGTCTTCCGCATCGATCTCCTGCTTGACGCGATAGGCGCGGCCGTAAAAACCGCGCTCGCGCCAGCCGGTGAGATTGAGCGCCGTCTCGCGCAGGGTCTTCGATGGAATGGTGCCGGTGTGCACGGAAACGCCGCCGACGCGGCTGCCCTTCTCGATGACCAGAACCTTCTTTTCGAGCTTGGCGGCCTGAATGGCGGCCCGTCTTCCCGCCGGACCGCTGCCGACAACAATCAGATCGAACTGGTGCATGAAAAACCCCGGAACAGAATTATTGCGATGACCGGATGTCGCATCCGGCATGGCGTCGCCGCGAAATGGTCGTGATGCCATTTTGACGATGGGGAGTGATTCCCCTTCAGCCTTGCCCGCAAGAGTGCAATGCAACAAACGCCTGCGTCAATCTGTAGCGTAAGAATCTGACGGATTCGTAACTGGGGGTGAGGTTTCAGGAGGTTGTGCGATTCATGGAGGGAGGAGGTGCGTGGGGCTTACCCCCCTCTGCCCTGCCGGGCATCTCCCCCTCAAGGGGGGAGATCGACTCGCGGGCAGGTTTCGCCCATCTCTACATTTGCGAATGAAGTGGTGGTCGCGCCTCCTGCCGATCTCCCCCCTTGAGGGGGAGATGCCCGGCAGGGCAGAGGGGGGTAAGCCCCACGCACTTCGGTCGACTTTTCCTGAAAACGCCCAAAACCCAACAGCTTCATCCCGCCCAGCGTCGCCGGTCGGGGATACTCAGCGTGCGTCGGGCGATTGCCCGGCTGCGCTTTGGTTGAGGTCGGTGTGGGTCGGATGCGTTGCGCAGCCGGGTCTTTCACCATGCCGTATTTCGCAAGCGGCGGTGCACCGCCTTTTGCGAAATGGTCCTTTCCACGAACGTTGCCAGCGTTCCACCACCAGGACCGTCCCTCGGTTTCCGCCACGTCTGGCGTCCACCCGGCGGGACTGCGTTTAATCTAACAGCGCGTCGCGGGGTGGGGAAAAACGGGGATGAATTTTCCGGCGTCAGTCTTCCTTGCGGGTGACATGGCGGTGAAGTGCTGCAAGGTCCTGACGGAGCGCGGCCAGTTCGGCCAGCACCTTCACATCGATCTTTTCATGCAGGGACAGAACCTCAAGCTCGGCCTTTAGGTTCACCTCATAATCCTTGGCGGCCTCGAAACGGTCGCGGGCGGCCTGGCGGTTCTGCGACATCATGATGATCGGCGCCTGAATGGCCGCCAGCATGGAGAGCAGCAGGTTGAGGAAGATGAAGGGGTAGGGATCGAAAGCGCCGGTCGTCAGGATGATGGTGTTGATGATAGCCCAGAAGATCAGGAAAAAGCAGAAACCGAGGATGAAACCCCAGGAGCCGCCGACCTTGGCGATATTGTCGGCCAGCCTGTCGCCGAAACTGGCGCCAGCGGAAAATTCCGCATTGGTGTCGCTCGAAACCAGCTTCTTCTGGTGCGACAGTTCCAGAATGCGCCGCTCCACTTCGCCGATTTCGCGAGAGGAACGCTTGAAATGCGAAACGATATAGTCGGAGATATCTGACACGGTGTGTCTCCGGTTCTGATGGGGCGATGCGGATATTATCCCGAGATAAACCCGCATGGCGGTGGAATTCAAACGATTTCCACCGCCATGCGGTTCAGGCGTCCCCGCCGAAAAAACATCAGACCGATGGCGCGCCCTCGTGCAGCCAGTTGAAACCGGGGAAGAAGCGCTCGCGGCCATATTGCTGGCCGAACATCATGTCGAATTGCAGCAGGCGGTAATCGCGCACCACGTCGGGAACGGCATTGGGCGCTATAGACCAGTCGGGCAGGGCCTTGCCGTCGGTCGTCACCAGCATATGCCGGTCGATGACGGAAAAGGCCTGCTGCACTTCGCCAAGCGTGCCGGTATAGAAGGGATCGGAGAAGCCCGCCGTTTTCAGCACGTGATAGGGCAAAAGCGCCGGGCTGATGGTGCCGATATTCTTGCGCACGCCCTTCTTTGAGGACCAGACGACGAGCGGCGTCTCGTGTTCCTTCTTCATCACCTCCAGCGGCGCGCGGCGGCTGGCCACCATGCCCGGCATGTAGCCGCTTTCCACGAAGGTCTGGCCGAGCGGCGGCAGATGGTCGCCGAACAGGACGACGATAGTTTCACGGTCACGCTTCTTCGCCCAGCGCATCAGTTTCAGCAGCGCTTCATCGGCTTCCGCCACCCCTTGCGAATAGGTGGCGAGCGCCTGCGAGGCCGAGGCGGAGAGATCGCCTTCGACGCCGATGGTGTTCTCGGCGTAACGGGTTGCTTCATAGGGACCATGTCCCTGAAGGGTGACGGCGAAGAGGAACAGCGGGTTCTGTGCCTTTTCGGCCGTCGCCATGATCTCGTCCATCAGCGCATCGTCGGAGGCGAAGTTGCCGCGTTTTTCCATGGCCGGCAGCGTCTCTTCGGAGCGGAATTCCTCGAAGCCGAAATTCCTGTAGACCTGCTTGCGGTTCCAGAACCATTCCTGGAACGGATGCATGGCGATGGCGGAATAACCTTCGCCCCGGAAGAAGCTGGCGAGCGAGGGCACCGGGCGGCGGATATATTGCTGATAGGGAATGCTGCCATAGGGCAGGAAGGCGTTGGAAAAGCCGGTCAGCGCCTCGAATTCCACATTCGCCGTCATGCCGCCGAATTCCGGGGAAAAGACATTGCCGGACTGTTTGGCGCGGATCGTCGGCATGGGATCGGCGGAGAGGCTCACATTTTCCAGCCGCGTCGGATCCCACAGCGACTCGCTCATCAGCATGATGACATCGGGGTAATCGCCCTTGTTGGCGGCGAAGGCGGTGGGTTCCGCGGTCAGGTCGGCAATGCTGTTTTCGCCGTAACCCTGCGGCGCCGAGACATTGGCCATCGGAATATTGAAGGCGAAGGCCATCAGGAAGCCGTTATGGCGGTAATTTTCCTGCTGATCCCACATCATGGGAATGATGTTGAGGCGATCGCGCACCCAGGAATAATGCGAATAGTCCATCAGTGAGGCGAGCCCCGCAAGAAGCGGCAGCGCCATCGCGAGACCGGCGGCGCGTTCGCGCCAGCTCAAGCCCGGTGAATGGCGGCGCGCCAGCAGCCACAGCGCTGCGAGAGCGGCAATCGTGGCGCAGATGCCGAGGGCGACGAGGGCTGCCGTCATCGGCTGGGCCTTCAGCATGGTCGGCAGAAGCTCAAGAATCTGCCGGCCGAACAGCAGGTCGGATGGATAAAGCGGATCGGAAAGATAGGTCTGTTTCTGTGCCGAAATCAGCCCCGTCAGCGCGCAGAGCGGCGCAAGCGCGATCAGCGACAGGTAACGCCTGCCAAGAAGTGCATCCAGCGCCACGAGAAGGGCGAGCACGGCGGCAATGGTGGTCATGCCGGGGCGGGCGGAGGAGGTGAGGAAAGCGCCGACATCCGTGAGCGAACCGCGGGCGATCCACTCCAGCGCCACGACCAGCACGACGGACGCGACCGTCAGATTGGCAAGCGGATAGGCGATGCCCGAAAGCTTGGAAAGGCTCCTTGTCCATGCAGGCGAAAAGACGAAACCAGCCTTTTCGGAAGCCGTTGTTTTTGGCGCCGAATCTCTCAAACCCATACTCCGGTATTGCAGGCGGCACGGCCGATCCGGGGAGGTGAATCGGGTGTCGCAAAAGTGTCATGTAACTGTCACATAAGCGCGATGAACGCGACATGAACTTTGAAGAGTCTGGCCGGTGCGGCGATAACCTTAGCGTGAACGCGCGCGGCCGAAGCGTAACGGACGCCGCCATGCAATTGCCGCGTTGCGGAGCGGCCACGGGCGCGGTATTGAAAAGCCATGAGCGACAGACACGATATCCAGAACCATCTCCGGATTGCCGTCGGGCAGTTCAATCCCACCGTTGGCGACGTGGCGGGCAATCTCGCCAAGGCGCGCGAGGCAAGGGCCGATGCGGCGACGCAGGGCGCCGATCTTCTGCTCCTGACGGAGCTGTTCATATCCGGCTACCCGCCGGAAGACCTGGTGCTGAAACCGGCTTTCCTGAAAGCATGCCTGAAAGCCGTGGAAGAGCTGGCGGCGGAAACCGCCGATGGCGGACCGGGCATCGTCATCGGTTTTCCGCGACAGGGCGAGACGGGCCGGCACAATTCCGTGGCGCTTCTGGATGGCGGCAAGATCATCGCGCTGCGCGACAAGATCGACCTGCCGAATTACGGCGAGTTCGACGAGAAGCGGGTTTTCTCCGAAGGCTCGATTTCCGGTCCCTATAATTTCCGTGGGGTCAGGATCGGCATTCCGATCTGCGAGGAAATCTGGAACGATATGGGTGTCTGCGAGACGCTTGCCGAAAGCGGGGCGGAAATCCTGCTGGTGCCGAACGGTTCGCCCTATTATCGCGGCAAGCTGGATGTGCGCCATCAGGTGGCGCTGCGGCAGGTGATTGAAAGCGGCCTGCCGCTCGTTTTCGCCAACCAGTTGGGTGGGCAGGATGAGCTGGTGTTCGACGGCGCGAGCTTCGGCTTCAATGCCGACAAAACGCTCGCCTTCCAGATGAGTCAGTTCGAGGCCACACTTGCCGTCACCGACTGGAAACGCACGGCAGACGGCTGGCATTGCGATAGCGGACCTTTCTCGAAGATTCCCGAAGGCGAGGAGGCGGATTACCGCGCCTGCATGCTGGGCTTTCGCGATTACGTCAACAAGAACGGCTTCAAGAGCGTGGTTCTCGGCCTTTCCGGCGGCATCGATTCGGCGATCTGTGCCGCCCTTGCCGTCGATGCGCTGGGCGAGGAGCGGGTGCGCTGCATCATGCTGCCTTACCGCTATACTTCGGAGGAATCGCTGAAGGATGCGGCCGATTGCGCCAAGGCGCTGGGCTGCCGTTACGATATCGTGCCGATTTCAGAGCCGGTGGAAGGATTCCTCTCGGCGCTTTCCGATCTCTTCGAGGGCACGGAAGAGGGCATTACCGAGGAAAACCTGCAGAGCCGCACGCGCGGCACCATCTTGATGGCCGTCTCGAACAAGTTCGGCTCCATGGTGGTGACGACGGGCAACAAGTCGGAAATGTCGGTGGGTTATGCCACGCTCTACGGCGACATGAATGGCGGTTTCAACCCCATCAAGGACCTCTACAAGATGCAGGTCTATGCCATTTCCAGCTGGCGCAATGCCCATGTGCCGCCGGGCGCGCTCGGCCCTTCCGGTGAGGTGATCCCGGCCAATATCATTTCCAAGGCCCCCTCGGCCGAATTGCGCCCCAACCAGACCGACCAGGATTCGCTGCCGCCCTATCCGGTGCTGGACGATATTCTGGAATGCCTCGTCGAGAAGGAAATGTCGGTTGAGGAAATTCTGGCTCGTGGCCATGATGTGGCGACGGTGCACCGGGTGGAGCATCTGCTCTATCTCGCCGAATACAAGCGCCGGCAATCGGCGCCGGGTGTGAAGATCACCAAGAAGAACTTTGGGCGTGACAGGCGTTATCCGATCACCAACCGGTTCCGGGATCGATGATTGAAGGAAGGCGCGGGTAGCGGATGCTTTGCCCGGCGTTGCCGTGCGTTTCTTCTCCCCGCCGGGGAGAAGGTGGCCCGAAGGGTCGGATGAGGGGGCAACCTCTCGGTCTATCGCTGACGTCGCCCCCTCATCCCGCTGCCGCGGACTTCTCCCCCGCGGGGAGAAGAAACAAGCGGCATGCGCTCGTTCCACAACAAGCCTTCGTGTTTAAGCAAGCGGCGCGGAGAAAACCCCGCGCCGTTCACTTACCTTAAATAACTTGTCCCACATCGATGCGGTTGCCATCCGGGTCCTCAAACACAAAGGCCCTGAGACCGTAATCCTTGTCCTGCAGGCCCTTGATGATGCGCAAGCCCTGGCTCTTGCAGAGCGCATGCAGCGCGTCCACATCGCTCACCATCATATGCGCCACATTGAAGGGTGCTGCCTTGTGTGCGGGCTGCAATGTCAGGTGCAGCTCGGCATTGCCCTGTTTGAGGATCATGAAGCCGACAGGGTTGCCGTTTTCGAAGGTCTTTTCGAAGCCCAGCACGCCAACGTAAAAATCATGGGCCTTTTCGATGTTTTTGACAGGAAGCATTGCGGCGATCCGGCCGAAGCGGATGCCGTGATCGGCGATGGTATTCATCGCGGAACCTCGGATCTGGGAGAAACGGCAAAGGTCGCGGACGGTGCCGGAGCGCTGGCGTTTTTTCTGGTTTGAATTTGCAGGACGGTGCCTGCCGCCCTAGGATCATAATCGAGGCGATGGCGGATGCAAACGGAATGTCTGCACCGGGCGCTTTGAACGAGACACCGACACGCCCGGGAGGCAGAATGCGCAGCTCCATCGAAATCTTCAACATCCGCACCCGGCAGATGCGGGTGGTGTGGCAGACGCCTGATCTTTTTGAAGCGCCGAACTGGTCGCCGGATGGAAAATACCTGCTGCTGAACAGCGAAGGGCTGCTTTACCGCCTGTCTCTTGCCGGTGATATTTCGCCGCAAAAGGTCGATACCGGCTTTGCGACGCTCTGCAACAACGATCACGGCATTTCGCCGGATGGTTCGCTCTACGCCATTTCCGACAAGGTGGAATTCGGCAAGAGCGCCATTTATCTCATGGCCTCGGCGGGCGGTGCGCCGCGGCTGATGACGAAAAATCTTCCCTCTTACTGGCATGGCTGGTCGCCGGATGAGAAAGGTTTTGCCTATTGCGGCATTCGCGATCAGGTCTTCGATATCTATTCGATGGATATAACAAGCGGCGTCGAGACGCGGCTGACCCATGGCGAAGGCCGCAATGACGGGCCGGATTATTCGCCGGACGGTGAGTGGATCTATTTCAATTCCAGCCGCACCGGGCGAATGCAGATCTGGCGCGTGCGGGTGGATGGCTCAGCCGTCGAGCGCATCACCGACAGCCCCTATGGCGACTGGTTTCCGCACCCGTCTCCGAGGGGAGACAAGGTGGTGTTCGTTTCCTATGACGGCGACGTTTTCGACCATCCGCGCGATCTCGATGTGCGGGTGCGGCTGATGGATATGGATGGCGGCAATGCCGAGACGCTGTTCGAACTTTTCGGCGGGCAGGGAACGATGAATTCGCCCAACTGGTCACCGGATGGGGACGAGTTCGCTTATGTCAGGTATTTCCCGGTGGAATGATGGGGATGAGGCAGGCCACATTGCCGCACCGCCGGCAGGATGCTTGCATCCGCAAACTTTTTTGCCCATAGCTTGCCTGTCAGGTGCCTGCCCTTGCGGCGGGAGAATCGGGAATCCGGTGAAAGACCGGAACGTGCCCAGCGCTGTGAGGCGGACGTTCTTTTTTAAAGCCACTGGAGCAATTCGGGAAGGCGAAAAGGGCGGATGAAGCCAAGTCAGAAGACCGGCCTGACGGGATAGACCGAACCGCGCGGACGGCGGCAGGTTGTTGTCGAGGCGGGGTGCGCATTTGCGCCCTGTCTTCGCATTGTTGGGGATAAACGATGCCAGCCGATTCGTCCGTAAGCAATCCGCCCGGCGCCAGTTCGTTCGATCACGCGCTCTCGCCCGCCCGCCCGTTTTCCTGTGAGGAACGCGAGGCGATTTACCGCGCCATCGAGACCCGTCGTGACGTGCGCGACCAGTTCCTGCCGGACCCGCTGCCGGACGATCTGGTGGAGCGTCTTTTGAAGGCGGCCCATTCCGCACCCTCTGTCGGTTTCATGCAGCCGTGGAATTTTACCCTCGTCACCGATGGCGCGATCCGTCAGGCGGCCTTCGTGGCCTTCAGCCGCGCCAATGAGGAGGCGGCGGCGATGTTTACGGGCGAGCAGCAGGCGCTTTATCGCAGTCTCAAGCTTGAAGGCATCCGCAAGGCGCCGCTCAGCATCTGCGTCACCTGCGATCCGACGCGCGGCGGCAAGGTGGTGCTGGGCCGCACCCACAATCCGCGCACGGATGTCTATTCCACCGTCTGCGCCATCCAGAATCTCTGGCTCGCGGCGCGCGCCGAAGGCATCGGCGTCGGCTGGGTCAGCATTTTCCACGATAGCGACATTCGCACCATTCTCGATATTCCCGACCATATCGAAATCGTCGCCTGGCTTTGCCTCGGCCGTGTCGATGCGCTCTATAACGAGCCGGAACTGGCGGTGAAGGGCTGGCGACAGCGCGTGCCGCTGGAGGAACTGGTGTTCCGTAACCGCTGGGGCGGGGTGTAGAAGCGGAGGCCTGTGAACAAAGCGGGACGTTGCCGCGTGTTTCTTCTCCCCGCCGGAGAGAAGGTGGCCCGAAGGGTCGGATGAGGGGGCAAGCTCTCCGAATATCGCTGACGCCGCCCCCTCATCCCGCTGCCGCGGACTTCTCCCCCTCGGGGAGAAGAAGCAAGGGGAGCGCGCTCGCTCCGCGATGTATGTCACTGCTGCGGCTGTATACCCTTCAATGCCGGGTTCTTCAGGTCGATCCGGCCCGTCTGGTCGGGCAGGAATTTCGGGCCTATGACGCGGACGCGGCTATCGTTCGGGTCATAGTCGCGTTCGGGAACGGGCTGTTCCGGCGGCTTGGCAGCCTGTTGCTGTTCGGTGGGTTTTTCAGCCTTGTCACCTTGCGGTGATGGAATGGTGGTGATGCCGGAATAGGGTTTTTCGGGCTGCGGCCGGGCGGCCTCTTCCTGCTTTTGCATTTCATTGTGATAGGCGGCCATGTTGCAGGCGCAGCCCGGCGCTTTTGCTGTGGCGTTCCTGTAAGCGAAGGCGGTTGGCAGCTCTCTGTAGGGTTTGCCTGTTTCCGCCGAAACCATATCGGCGGTTTCCTGATCCGTCATGGAGTGGAAATAAAGCTCCGTCTCGGTGCCCGGACACATTTTCTCGCACTGCTCCGCCTGGGCGCGGAAATCGAGCGGCGAGGCATTGGAAGCGATGGGGAAAAACGAGCCGTCGCAGGTGCGCACGCAGAGTGTGCGAAGCCCGCCCTCGGCGGCGTTGGGGTAGGGCGAAAGCCCCGCCTGTCCCGGCTCGTCGCCGTTCTGCGGGCCATTCTGCCGAAAAGCGTCGGGATAACGCGTTACATCCGGAGGCGGCGGCAATTGCGTTTCCGTTTGCGGCAGGGTGTTGCAGCCATTGGCATCGAGGGCGGCAAGAATGCGCTGACGCCTGATGTCGCCGTCGTCGCTACGCGCTGCCGCCATGGCGTCGTCGCGGTCACGGATGATGGCGTCGCGCTCGCTTTCTGCTTCCGCCAGCGCATCGCCGATTTCGGCGCAGATACCGGCATTGGGATTGCCGTAGACGATGACGCTGCCGGATGAGCAGCCATAGCCGCGCAAGTCGTTCCTGATCTTGCGGATGACGATATTCTGGCGGGCGAGCGCATTGGCGTAACGCCGCACCTCGGCCGTATTGCCGATGACGCGGGGCGGCTCGCGCAATTGCGCATAAAGCATATCGCAGACCTGATCCGCGAAAGCGGCGGCCGGGGCGACGAAAACAAGGGGAAGCAGGAGGCCGATGATGCGGCTGCGGCGGGTCAATTGTTCGATCCGTTCGATGTCCCCGGCCGGTGGCAGGGGCGTTATACTTCACGAAATCCGTGTTTCGGGAAGATAACATAAGCTGTTGCCGCAAGGCGGCAACAGCCTGTTCAAAATTGCGTTAATAGGGCCTCTATCACACCGAAGGATGCGAGGCCTGCACGACGGCAAAGGCCGCCATGTTGACGACGCCGCGCGAGGTGACGCTGGGCGACAGGATATGGGCGGGCAGGGCCGTGCCGAGCAGGATCGGGCCGACATGCAGGCCTTCCGTCAAGGTGCGGGTGACGCCGAGGGTGATGTTGGCGGCATCGAGGTTCGGGAAGACCAGCAGGTTTGCTTCACCGGTCAGCACGCTGTTCGGCATGGCGCGCTTGCGCAGCGCTTCCGAAAGGGCCGAACCGCCCTGCATTTCGCCATCCACTTCCAGTTCCGGTGCGGCTTCCTGCACGATCTTCAGGGCGCGGCGCATCTTGCGGGCGCTTTCGGAATCGCGCGAACCGAAATTGGAATGGCTGGCGAGGGCGATCTTCGGCGTGATGCCGAAGCGGCGGATTTCCTTGGCCGCGAGAATGGCCATTTCCGCCACTTCCTCGGAGGTCGGGTCGTAATTCACGAAAGTGTCGGTCAGGAACAGCGCGCCCTGCTGGGTGATGAGCAGGCTGAGGCCGGCGAAGGAACGCACGCCTTCCTGCTTGCCGATGATCTGGTTCACGTCGCGCAGATGGCGGTCGTAACGGCCTTCGAGGCCGCAGATCAGCGCATCCGCTTCGCCGCGCTTCACCGACAGCGCGCCGATGACGGTCGTGTTGGTGCGTACGATGGTGCGGGCTGCTTCCGGGTTGATGCCGACGCGGCCGACAAGGGCGAAATAGTCATCGACATAGTCGCGGTAGCGCGGATCGTCTTCCGGGTTGACCACGGCGAAATCCGTATGCGGGCGGATGCGCAGGCCGAAGCGCTTCAGGCGCGTTTCGATAATCTGCGGACGGCCGATGAGGATCGGGATGCCGGTGCCTTCTTCCAGCAGCACCTGGGCGGCGCGCAGCACGCGCTCGTCTTCGCCTTCGGCAAAGATGATGCGCTTCTTTTCGGCGGCTTTCGCGGCATTGAAGACCGGCTTCATGATGAAGCCCGAGCGCCAGACGAAACGGTTGAGCTGATCGAGATAGGCTTCGAAATCGGTGATCGGCCGGGCGGCGACGCCGCTTGCGGCGGCAGCGCGGGCAACCGCCGGCGCAATGCGCAGGATGAGGCGCGGATCGAAAGGCGAGGGGATGAGGTAGTTCGGGCCGAAGACCGGCGTTTCGCCGCTATAGGCCTTTGCGGCCACTTCGGAGACTTCCTCCCGCGCGAGTTCGGCGATGGCCTGCACGGCGGCCATCTTCATTTCCTCGTTGATCGTGGTTGCGCCGCAATCGAGCGCCCCGCGGAAGATATAGGGGAAGCAGAGAACGTTGTTGACCTGGTTCGGGAAATCGGAACGGCCGGTGCAGATCATCGCATCCGGTCGGGCCGCACGCGCCGCTTCCGGCATGATTTCCGGATTGGGGTTGGCAAGCGCCAGGATCAGCGGGTTTTCCGCCATGCGCTCCAGCAGTTCCGGCTTCAGCACGCCGGCGGCGGAAAGGCCGAGAAAGACATCCGCGCCGTCGATGGTTTCGGCCAGGACGCGTTTGTCGGTCTTTTGGGCGTAAACTTCCTTCCACTCGTCCATCAGCGTGTTGCGGCCGTCATAAACGAGGCCTTCGATGTCGTGGACCCAGATGTTTTCTTTCTTCGCGCCCATGGCGACGAGGAGGTTGAGGCAGGCAAGGGCTGCCGCACCTGCACCCGAGGCGACGATCTTGACGCTCGAGAGCGATTTTCCGGCGAGTTCCAGCGCATTGGTGACGGCGGCGGCGACGATGATAGCGGTGCCGTGCTGGTCATCGTGGAAGACCGGGATATTCATCTTTTCGCGCAGCTGGCGTTCCACCTCGAAACATTCCGGCGCCTTGATGTCCTCAAGGTTGATGCCGCCGAAGGTGGGTTCCAGCGCTGCGATGGTGGAGACCATGTCGTTGATGCCGGGTGCATCGATTTCGATATCGAAAACGTCGATGCCGGCGAATTTCTTGAAGAGGACGGCCTTGCCTTCCATCACCGGCTTGGAAGCGAGCGGGCCGATATTGCCGAGGCCGAGCACCGCCGTGCCGTTGGAGATGACGGCGACGAGGTTGGCGCGGGCGGTATATTCCGCTGCCGTTTCCGGATTTTCATGGATGGCGAGGCAGGGGGCGGCAACACCCGGCGAATAGGCCAGCGCCAGATCGCGCTGGTTGCCGAGCGGCTTGGTGGCCTGGATTTCCAGCTTGCCGGGGCGCGGATAGCGGTGGAAAAAGAGCGCCTGTTCCTCGATGTCGGCCTTTGCCGTGTTGGCGGGCGTGTTGTTCTTATCGTGAGAGGTCATTCTTCCACCGTCATGTCTGGTTCAATTCCGGACCCCTGAATACAACAAACTTCCCCGTGGTACAGCCGTTATTTGACCGCACCTTATGCAAATGCGGCCATGGCTTATTCGCGTTTTCGTGAAGGCTTTCGTCATATTCCCTATAAAAACCGGCGTCTGTCATGTTGCTGAAACACGAGTCTGGTTCTGAGAGGTAAGAAAGCCGCAGGGACGCAACCGAACAGGGGGATGAAATCCGTGGCCGGTCAAATCGAAACCAGACAGTTCAGAACGCTTTTCATTTCGGATGTTCATCTTGGCTCCAAGGCGGCCAAGACGGATTATCTGCTCGACTTCCTGAAATATCACGAGGCCGAGACGATCATTCTCGTCGGCGACATCGTCGACGGCTGGCGTCTGCGTCGCAGTTGGTACTGGCCGCAGGGCTGCAACGACGTGGTGCAGAAGCTTCTGCGCAAGGCCCGCAAGGGAACGCGCATCGTCTACATTCCGGGCAATCACGATGAATTCCTGCGGGAATTTCCCGGCATGCATTTCGGCGGCATTGAAGTGGCCGAGCGCATGATCCATGAGGCCGCCGACGGCAAGAAGTACCTCATCATCCATGGCGACGAGTTCGACGTGGTGGTGCGCAATGCACGCCTGCTCGCCTATCTCGGCGACTGGGCCTATGACGCGGCGATTGCGCTCAACATCGCCATTGCCGCCGTGCGCCGCCGCATCGGCCTGCCTTACTGGTCGTTTTCGGCCTGGGCCAAGCTTCAGGTCAAGCACGCGGTCAACTTCATCGGCGAATTCCAGCGCGTGGTGGCCGAAGAAGCGCGCCGCAACAATGTCGATGGCGTCATCTGTGGCCACATTCACCACGCTGTCATGGAAGACATGGACGGCATCCGCTACATCAATACCGGCGACTGGGTGGAAAGCTGCACGGCGATTGCCGAAAACGCCGATGGCAGCTTCGAGCTGATCACCTGGATGCAGACGAGCGACGTTACCGCCGAACAGGCATCGGACGAGATGGAGCCGGTGGATATTCCGGGGCTGATCGGGAAGCACGCGGCCTGAGTTGGGCGCTGCTTGATGGCGGCGGCGATCCCTAAGCGTGGTCTCACTCTCTGACGTCATCCTCGGGCTTGTCCCGAGTATCTGCAGCAGATCGATTTCACGCGACGTGAATAGATCCTCGGGACAAGCCCGAGGATGACGTCAAGTGTGCGGCAAAGCTGGTGGTCGTCTTCATGCGATGTTGCAAGAGCCACTTTGACGGTCGGCGCGGTGCATTCGCGCGAAACTCGAACGTCAATCGTTATCCTCAAAATCTCGTTAGGACTGCGTTCTTCATAGACGAGCCTCGACTAGCTCATATGGAGCAAGCGGATGCCGCTTGTTTCTTCTCCCCGCCGGGCAGAAGGTCGCGGCAGCGGGATGAGGGGGCTTGCTCCCCGAAATCCGGCGACGTCGCCCCCTCATCCGACCCTTCGGGCCACCTTCTCCCCGGCGGGGAGAAGAAACAAGCGGCGAGGTCGCGCCTTATCTTGTTTCTCTGCCTTCAATATCCACGACTTATCCCCACAATTCCGGCCGCGCCGGATAAACCAGAGAACCCTCATAAACCAGCCCCGGCTCACGATCCTCGGCCAGCAGCAGCGGCCCGTCGAGATCGGCGAAGGCCGCGCCCTGCGCCGCGAGCACGGCCGGCGCCATGCCGAGCGAGGTGCCGAGCATGCAGCCGACCATGATGGTGAAGCCGAGGCGCTCCGCTTCCGCCTTCATGACGAGCGCTTCGGTCAGGCCGCCGGTCTTGTCGAGTTTGATGTTGATCGCATCGTAACGGTCGCGCAGGGCGGCGAGGTCCCGGGTGGAATGCACGCTTTCATCGGCGCAGATCAGCACCGGATGGTCGATGCGGGCGAGGATGTCATCCTTGCCGGCGGGTAGCGGCTGCTCGATCAGCGATATTTTCAGCTCTGCCGCAAGCCTCAGATAATATTCGATATTATAGTCATTCCAGCCTTCATTGGCGTCGATGATGATGCGCGCTTCGGGTGCGGCGGCGCGCACGGCCCTTAGACGCGCTTCGTCATCCGCCGTGCCGGTCTTGATCTTCAGTAGCGGGCGGCCTGCGTTTTCCGCCGTTTTCGCGGCCATGGTCTCGGGGTCGGCAAGCGAGATGGTGTAGGCGGTGACGAGCGGCTTTGCCGCCTGTCCAAGGATGCGCTCGGCAACGGTTTTGCCGGTGATCTTGGCTTCGAGGTCCCACAGCGCGCAATCGACCGCATTGCGGGCGGCGCCGGGTTGCATCGCCTGCTGCAGTTCCTGCCGTGTCACGCCGCCGGCGATCTGCTCCGCCATCGCCTCGATATCGGCGATGACGCCTTCGATGCTCTCGCCATAACGCGGATAGGGCACACATTCGCCGATGCCGGTAAAGGAACCATCGCGGATGGTGCACGTTACGACATCCGCGTGGGTGCGGGTGCCGCGTGAAATGGTGAAGCTGCCGGCGACGGGAAAACGTTCTGTTGTGGCTTGAAGGTAACGGGGCATGTTTTTTCACTTCCGATTGGGCGGCAAAAGACACATGACGCCAAATTTATCACGAATTGTCGGCCGTCACTGTGGCTTGCCGGAGGCCAAAACGTTATGAAACCTTTAAGAATCTCGTGACGGCTGCACTCGCTCGGAGCATTATGCAAGAACAGGACACACGGCAACAGGCGAACCCGGCCGCAATCACCGAAGACGATAACGTCTCCGGCGGCGGCTTGCGTTTTGTCATGAGCGGTTCCTGGCGCAACAGCAATCTCGCCGGTGTTTTCCCCAGTCTTGAAAAGATCGAAAAGAGCAAATCCGCCGGCCCGGTGGAAATCGATCTTTCTTCCGTCGAGGCCATCGATACGACGGGCGCATGGATCATCCAGCGCCTGCGCAAGGACCTCGAGGCAAATGGCGCCACCGTCACCGTGACGGGCAATGACCGTATCGAAGAGGTCATCGGCCAGTTGCCCGAAAAGGTGGAGATGGAGGGCGAAGCCGCTGCGAAGGCGGGGCTCGCCGAGCGTATTTTTGCGCCCATCGGCAAGGCCGTCATTCAGAACGGCGCGGATTTCCTGGCGGGCATGTATATTCTCGGCTCGGCCGTGCGCGGTGCGCAGATGAAGCTCGGGCGCGGGCGCGGCGTCTCGCCGGCGGCGATCGTCAACCAGATCGACCATATGGGCGTGCGCGCCGTGCCGATCATCATGCTGATGTCGTTCCTGATCGGTGCGATCATCGCGCAGCAGGGCGCGTTCCAGCTGCGTTATTTCGGTGCGGAAGTCTTCGTTGTCGATCTCGTCGGCATTCTGCAATTGCGCGAAATCGGTGTGCTTCTGACCGCGATCATGATCGCCGGCCGCTCCGGCAGTGCGATTACGGCGGAAATCGGCTCGATGAAGATGCGCGAGGAAATCGACGCGCTGAAGGTGATCGGCCTCAACCCCGTGGGCGTTCTGGTGTTTCCGCGGCTGGTGGCGCTCACCATCGCGCTGCCGCTTTTGACCATTCTCGCCAATTTCGCAGCGCTTTTCGGTGCGGCCATCGTGGCCTTTGCCTATTCCGGCATAACCTTCGAGGTGTTCCTGTCGCGCCTGCATGGTGCCGTGGAGGAATCGACCATTGCCGCCGGCATGATCAAGGCGCCGTTCATGGCGCTCATCATTGGCATCGTCGCGGCCGTCGAAGGCATGAAGGTGGGCGGTTCGGCCGAATCGCTCGGCCAGCACGTCACCTCCTCGGTGGTGAAGTCGATCTTCGTCGTCATTCTGGTGGATGGTCTTTTCGCCATCTTCTACGCAGCCATCGATTTTTAGGGAGGGCGCGTTGGAGAAACTGGACCAGAAACCGCAGGAGACCAGAACCGGGAAAGACGGGCGCGAGGTGGTGCTTTCCGTCGAGGGCGTGACCGTCGGTTTCAATGGCCGCAACGTGCTCGAAAATCTCGACCTCGATGTCTATCGCGGTGAAATCCTCGGTTTCATCGGCCCCTCCGGTGCCGGCAAATCCGTCTTGATGCGCGCGATCTTGCGGCTCCTGCCGCGGCAGGCGGGTGCGATCCGCATTCTCGGCACCGATTACGACAAGGCGAGCGAAGACGACCGCATGATGCTCGACCAGCGGCTTGGCGTGCTGTTCCAGCAGGGGGCGCTGTTTTCCGGCCTGACGGTGAAGGAGAACATCCAGCTGCCGATGCGGGAATATCTTGATCTGCCGAAGAAGTTGATGGACGAGCTTGCCTATCTGAAAATCGAGATGGTGGGGCTGAAGCCCGATGCGGGCGACAAGTACCCTTCCGAGCTTTCCGGCGGCATGATCAAGCGCGCAGCCCTTGCCCGGGCGCTGTCGCTCGATCCCGACCTCGTTTTCCTCGATGAGCCGACGTCCGGCCTCGATCCCATCGGGGCGGCGGAATTTGATATGCTGATCGCGCGCTTGCGTGATTCGCTCGGCCTGACCGTTTATATGGTGACGCACGACCTCGACAGCCTCTTCTCCGTCTGTGACCGCATTGCGGTGCTGGGCCAGAAGAAAGTGCTGGTGGAAGGGACATTGCAGGACATGTTCGCCTGCGACGATCCTTGGGTGCAGTCCTATTTCCGCGGCAAACGGGCGCGCTCTGTCGTTCTTCCGGACGGCAGACACGAAAATCCGGTGGAGTAACAAGAAGCATGGAAACCAAGGCGAACTACACCATAGTCGGAATTTTCACGCTGATCGTGATCGCCGCCGCATTCGGCTTCGTTTACTGGATGGCGGAATTCGGTCGTGGCGGCCCGACGGCCCAGCTCGTCGTGCGTATTCCCGGCTCCGCGAACGGCCTTTCCGTCGGTTCTCCCGTGCGCTTCAACGGCATTCCGGTCGGCACCGTGCGCGGCCTTGCCATTGACCGCGACGACCCGGCCTATTCCATCGCCTTTACCGAAGTGCAGGCCGATGCCCCGGTTTTCCCGTCGACGCGCGCCGTGCTTGAAATTCAGGGTCTGACGGGCGCTGCCTATATCGAGCTTTCCGGCGGCAACAAGGATGGCGAGCGCATTCTGCAGAAGGCTGTCGAAAGCGGCGTTCCGGCCGAACTGACGGCCGATCTTTCCAGCGTCACCAACCTGCTCGCCACCGCCGATAAAATCCTGAAACGCGCCGATGGGGCCATCGGCGAATTGCAGGGTTTCGTGCAGGATGCGCGTGGCCCTTTGACGCAGACGGTGCGCAATGCCGAAAAATTCTCCGATGCGCTGGCGGCCAATTCCGACGGCATCAAGAATTTCATCGCCAGCCTCAGCTCGCTTTCCACAACGGTGCAGTCGGTTTCGGTGCGTCTCGATGGCACGCTGACGGCCATCGAGGATCTGGTTAAGGCCGTGGATGCCGGCAAGATCGATTCCATCCTGTCGAATGTCGACAAGGTGACGAAGGATGTCGCTTCCGCTTCCAGCGACATTCAGGGCATCATGGAGACCGTGCAGAGCACGGCGCGCAATTTCGAGGCCGCGAGCACGGAAGTGCAGACCGTCGTGAAGCGCGCGGATGAGCTTCTGGCCTCCGTCGATCCCGCCAAGGTGAGCACCGTGGTTGGCGATGTTTCCGCGGCGACCGCCGATGCGCGCGATGCGGTGGCGAATTTCAAGCGGATCGCCGACGATGTCGGCGCCCGCCGCGCCGATATCGACCAGGCGGTTTCCGACTTCACAGAAATGGGCCGCAAGCTGAACCTCGCCTCCAGCCGCGTCGACGGCATTCTCGCCAAGGTGGACGGCATGCTCGGCACCGATGACGCCAATTCGCTGTTTGCCAAGGCGCGTGAAACGCTCACCTCGTTCAAGGCCGTCGCCGACAATCTCAATGCCCGCATCGGGCCGATTGCCGACAATCTGACCCGTTTCTCCAGCTCGGGCCTGAAGGATTTCCAGGCGCTGATCGGCAGCACGCGGGTCACGGTCGACAATCTCAACAATGCCATCACCAATATCGACCGCGATCCGCAGCGGTTGATTTTCGGCGGCGAAACCGTGAAACAATATGATGGCAGAACAAGGCGTTAAGAGGGGTATGGGCCAATGACACGATTGATGAACGGCCGTCAGCGCAGCGCCCTCATTCTGGCTCCGCTGTTTGCCGCCTTGATGGCGGGCTGCGCGGGTGCGCCGAAGAACGATACTTTCGATCTCTCCGTCTCTTCGGCGGCGGTGGCGCAGGGACCTTCGCTGAAAAGCCGGCAATTGCTGATCGCCGATCCGACCGCTTTGAAGGCGCTCGACAGCGAAAACATCGTGGTGCGCCTTTCCGGCTCGGAGGTGCAATATCTCGGCAACTCGCAATGGAGCGACCGCCTGCCGCGCATGGTGCAATCCAAGCTCGTGGAAGCCTTCGAGGATACCGGCAAGCTCGGCGGCGTCGGCCGGCCGGGGCAAGGGCTGGCAATCGACTATCAGGTCGTGACCGATATTCGCGCCTTTGAAATCGATACGGCGAAGAATATCGCCAATATCGAGATATCGGTGAAGCTGCTGAACGACCGCAACGGCACGGTGAAGGCGCAGGACGTGTTCCGCGCCAGTGCCCGCGTCAGCGGTTCCGGCAACGCCAATTTCGTGAAGGCGCTGGATCAGGCCTTTGCCGCCGCCACGCGCGATATCGTGGCCTGGACGCTGAAATCGCTTTAAGCGTTCGGCGTTATTGCCGTCACAGGAAACCGCTTTATGTTCGCGTAGCGCCGGTCACCGATCGGCCTATGCATAATGGTCCCGATCCGTGAGCCCGATTCGTGAGTTGGTGATGCGATTTCTGCTGCTGCTTTGCCTTATGTTTTCCGCCCTGTCTGGAACGGGCGCCGCCATGGCGGCCGGTCTCCGGCTGATCGACATTCCTGCCGCGAACGGCAAAGCTGCCATGAAGGCTGCGGTTTGGTCGCCCTGCGCGGCCGCGCCGGAAGAGGTCAGGATCGGTCCCTTCCTTTTGCCCGCCGTGCGCGATTGCCCTGTTCCTGAAGGGAAATATCCGCTCGTCGTCATCTCCCATGGCTTTGGCGGCACCTATTTCAGCCATCGGGACACGGCGGCGGCGCTGGCGGATGCCGGCTTCATTGTCGCGGCGATCAATCACCCCGGAGACAATGCGCTTGAAATGAAGAAGGCCGGAGAGCTTTCCGCGCTGACGGGCCGTCCGGCGGATATTGCCCGGTTGCTCGATCATCTGCTTGAAGGTTTTAGCGACGCCGGTTCCATCGATGCCGGGCGGATCGGCGTCTTCGGATTTTCGCGCGGCGGTCATACCGCGCTGGTGCTTGCCGGCGGCACGCCTGATTTTGCCAATGCCGGGCTGCCCTGTCCCGACCCGCAGGCGCCGATTTGCACGCAGATGCGGCAGAAGACGACATTGCCGCAGCATGGCGGTCAGGATGCGCGGATAAAGGCTGTGGTCGCCGCCGACCCGTTGAATGCCTTTCCCGGCGCGGGCGACCTGAAGAATATCACGATCCCCATCCAGCTCTGGAGTTCGGAACGCGGCGGCGATGGTGTCGCGCCGCAGGATGTTTTGCGGCTGCGCGACGATCTGCCGGTGAAGCCGGATTATCGGATGGTAAAAGGGGCGGGGCACGTTTCCTTTATCGCCCCTTGCCCCGCCGAGATGGAAAAGGCCGTGCCCCAGATTTGCAGCGATGCGGCGGGTTTCGACCGGGCGGGGTTTCACCGCAGCTTCAACGCCGAGGTGGTCAGCTTCTTCAAGGCGTCGCTGCGCTGAGGCATCGTTCCTTTCCGTGCCGGTCAGGCGGCGTCCTGCTGCGACTTCCATTCCGGCAGGGGGAAAACCCGGTCGTAGCTCCAGTTGAAGACAAAAGCATAGACCACGTAAAACAGCGCAAACGAGATATCCATCACCAGCGCGTGGGCAAGGCTGATATTCAGATACCAGGCGATGAAGGGCATCAGCACGATCAGCAGACCGAGTTCGAACAGCACGGCATGGGCGACCCGAAGGGCGGGCGTCTTCAGCGTCGTGCCTTTCAGCCGCTGCATGACGTGGTCGAAACCGAGATTGTAGACATAGTTCCAGACCGTCGCCAGCGTGGCGCTGACGATGCCGACAATGCCGATATCTTCCATCGGCATGCCAAACAGCAGCGCACCGAGCGGAATGATGAGCAGCAGGCCGATGATTTCGAAGCTGAGAGCGTGGCGGATACGATCTTGCAGGGAACGCATTTCATTCTCCGGTATGTGACCGGGCCGTCCCGCATGCTGTCGCCGATGTGGCCGAGGTCGTCCTCGCGCTGAGGCATATAGAGGTTTTGGGCGAATTTTTCAAGCGCTGCGCATTTGGGGCCTCGGATATGGCTGGAAGGTCGCCGCTTGTTTCTTATCCCCGCCGGGGAGAAGTCCGCGGCAGCGGGATGAGGGGGCAAGGGTCTTGAGATACGGCAGCCTTGCCCCCTCATCCGGCCCTTCGGGCCACCTTCTCCCCGGCGGGGAGAAGAAACAGGCGGCAGCACCTTGACTCTCTCGGAGCAAAGAGAGGGCGATGGGGAACAAGACCGGCGCATTTTCGTTATTGCTTATGGAAGGAGGCGTGCCATGCAGCAGAATTCCTCTGAGGGGAGAACGATAAAGGCCGCCAACACGGCGAAGGTTTCGACTTACACGCCAAGCCTCATTTCTCTTAAGGGAAGTTATGTGGCGATGATATTTCGCAGACCGCTTTGCCGAAATCCGCTGGATGTGCGGAAGAAATAAGGGCTAATGCATTTGCCTGTTGCCTGCCCCCGC
This sequence comes from Agrobacterium sp. D14, assembly GCF_001526505.1. Classification (NCBI taxonomy): domain Bacteria; kingdom Pseudomonadati; phylum Pseudomonadota; class Alphaproteobacteria; order Hyphomicrobiales; family Rhizobiaceae; genus Agrobacterium; species Agrobacterium sp. D14. The sequence goes on along the minus strand of NZ_ASXX01000052.1, from coordinate 40,118 downwards.
ACATCGATGACGACGACTGCCGAAATAATGATGAGCTTTAGATGTCTCTAAAGTGTGATTTTCAATCCGGCCCGTCTCCACCTAGACTGGAGATCGCCACCAGAGCGAAGGGAGAATGACATGAAATCAGTTCTCATTATCGCCGCTGTCTTTGGTTTTTCCGCCAGTGCAGCGCTTGCGGAATGCGCAGGTCATCAACAGATCAACGCTTCCGTTCCTGCCGTAGACCGTGAATTCAAAACCGCAAGCATCGTTCCGCCGACAGATCCGGTGGAAAAGCCAGTCGTCATCCTGAAAAAGACCGACCGTCTTCCTGCGACGGTTGCGACGACCGGTGAACCAGAAGCCGCAATGCAACGCATGCAATAAACAGGAACAATAACCTCTTCATTCTAAAAATCCCGTGCGTGAGGTGATCCGCACGGGATTTTGCTTTCAGGAGGAAGGCGGGCAACCTTCGCTTTCACAGCGCCTCGCTTGCCGGTTCTTTGCATCAGCGACTAGAGCATTTCCAGTAAAAGTGCGAAGCGGTTTTACGTCCGGAAAATGCGTAAAAACAAAGAGGTAGAGCACGTCCACCGATTCCGTTTAAACCGGGCGTGCTCTAGCTGTCGAGTTTCAGCGACAGCTGTTTCGGCCCTTCGTTCTTTTTGAGCACGTAAAGCGGCCGGGTGATGATCACTTCCGTTCGCCGTTGCAGCTCGCGCCGCCGCTCGAGCGCACGTTCGCGCATATCGCGGGAGCGGGCGACAACGGAAAGGGCATTTTCTATGGCTGCGTCTGCTGTGTTCATCGCTGACCTCCATAATGTTCACTTTATGTTCTCGTTATTGGTGGCTTGTGTCAACACTATGGCAGGGTTGCCGGCAGGCGGTTTGGCGCCCGGCACAATGAACGGACGGGCGCGCGACAGGCTGCGTCGGGGTGCCGTGCGGGATCGGCTTTGCCCACACTTCGACCTTCACAGCACGAACCTGTTCCGGCAGTGTCGACAGGGACACTCCGGACCTGCTGTGTTGATTTTTGCGATGATGTTTCGATGACGCCGGCGCTGATCCGCCCGGCTCAGGGAGGGTATCAGGAGAGGGGGCGTTGATCCGGCGTGGGAACGCCGCCGGCGGACAATAGATCGGTGAGATGCTCGCTGGCGAGCGCGACGATGGCAAGGGCGGCCTGCTGGCGGTTCCAGCCGGCATGTTCCGCTTTTTCGATCAGCCCGTGAATGGAAGGTTCCAGCGCGAACTGGCACTCGGCCTGATAGTCCATGGTGTCGATCGAAAGCGACGGGGAATTGATTGCGGCCCGCATCCTTTGGTCTCCCTGTTTTCCGTCATGTCCACATACGCGAGACGCAAATCGGAACATGCACATTCAGAGGCCGGTGATATCGGGTATGCTCATGAGGCCCGCATATCACTGGCAGCGAATCCCCCAGCAGGCGGACGTTAGCGGCAAGTCTTGATCGCTGTCAACGCGTGCGCGGCGGGGATAGCGTCGCCATCTCCGTTTTCAGAGCCTTCCGTTCCGGAAAGGCTTTCGCCGCCAGATCAGCAGCGCCATCACATAAAGCGCAAAAAGCACGAACCATGTGACGGGCAGCACCATGAAAAGCGCCGCATAAGCGCAATTTCCCTCAAAACAGGAGCCGAGAAATCCGGAATCGGCAAGTGCTGCCGATAATAAAAACGCACATATCCCGCTCCCGACCGCGCCGAGAATGAAAAGCAATATGTTGATGAGCAATCTCATGGTCCCGATCATAAGGACGATTGAGACAGCTTTGGGGAAAGGTTGCCGGTGGAGGGCCTGTTTCCAGCTTTTAGGGCTACTGAAATCCCGGGGCAGGCTTTTCGTTGAGACGACAGTACGAATCGCCAACACGCGGGCGGCGGGCGAAGGCATAGGAACCGGTGATGGGTTTGATGTTTGCGTTTTACAACTCGAATGGATCTTCAGAAGTTTTAACGGAAGGAGTGGTTGCGAACGGATCGGAGTTCTTTGGCGGGGCGCTTTTCGAGTTCAGATACTTCGTTACGGTGTCCTGACAGTTCAGCATCTCCTCAATCGCCCTCGAGGTTCCTTTGAGCCGGAGTGCTACGATTTGTTTCCCTGCGTAGTATGCACGCAAACCAAGTTTCTTGCTGAACTCTTGGGCGAAGTCAGCGTCTTTCGTGTTGATGTGGAGATGATTCACGGAGTTCATGTTTATGGCTGAAGCCGTTGCATCCCAAGGAGTGTTGTTGTCGAATTGAATTCGAACAGGATACTCTTTACCGGCCTCAAGGGATTTCCACTTGGCGTTGCCCAAAGAAAAATAAAGCTGGCGAACGTCGTTGAGGAAATTGAACCCTAGGCGAACAACTGTTCCGTCTTGATAGACACTCGAGACGTAGCATGCATTACCCATGGAAGGGTCCATGCGCACCGACCATCCCGGTAGATCTTTCCATAGGATGGTCTCTTGGGACGATGTTTCCGCCCACACTGGAACGGTCCCGAGACAGAGAAACAACGCGGCACAGGTAACCCTTCTCATCAGCCCCATCCAAAAGAGTGTGTATGGATAGTCTTATTTGCGCATGACTTGGGTTTACTGTCGAGTCGTTAGTTACACTTGGAACGTCTCACGATGCAGCAGGCTGAAACGTTCTAGACAAAATACTGAGGCGGTCCATTCCGGTGCTTTGTCGTTGGGTAGTTGTTGTTAATATACAGACCAGAACGGAATATAAATTGGAAACAATTGTCGGACATAAATAGTCACGGTATGCAAAATTCTCTTATTATTCAGTTCTTTAATTAAGAGAATTTGGTGGGTGATGTAGGGCTCGAACCTACGACCCGCTGATTAAGAGTCAGCTGCTCTACCAACTGAGCTAATCACCCGACCGGCACCGTGTGGCGGTGTGAGGGGGCGTATAAAGGGGAAGTTTGGGCTTGTCCAGCGCGGAAATGAAATTTCTTCGATTTTTGTGACGAAAAAATTTCAGTCGCGCTGGAAAAGTCTGGAAATCCGGGGTTTTACGGATTTTTTCTTTTATTCATCCGCGCCTGAAAGCCCGACCGATAAGGATGAGGATGCAGGCGCCGATGAAGCCGGCGATGAGATAACCGAGCCAACCCGTCAAAACGATTCCAAACACCGAAAGGATGGCGTTGGCGACGATCGCGCCGACGATTCCAAGAAGGATGTTCATGAAAACACCCATATTGCTTTTCATGAATTGTTCGGCGAGCCACCCGGCGACACCACCGATGATGATGGCTGCGATCCAGCCAATGCCAGCAGATTCCATGATTTCCTCCCATGTTGCTGCATCGTCAAAGGTGATGATTCTCGTGGTGAAAAGCAAGGCAAACTCCTGAAAACCTCGCTTTATGCGGGTGGTTTTCCGCGCGGCAGGCGCTAAAAAGCCTGATGCGGCGCAAAGAGACGAAAGGCATGGATGTGCGGTTGATGTTCGGCGGATTGATGGACGGCAGAAGGGTGTTCGACGGCCTGGTGCGGGATCGGCGGCAAAGGAGCGCCATGGCGGCGATAATGGCCATGGTGCTTTTTCTGGCTGGCGGTCTTTTGTCGGCAATGCCGGCGGCGGCGCAGGGGGAAACAACATCGCCCGCCCCGGTGGCGATCCAGGCCTCGACCGTCGAACAGGCGAGGGCGGAGCTGGAGAAATGGAAGGCCGATGTCGCGGCGATTGCCAAACAGGTGGAAGCGGGCGGCAGCGACGATGTGCAGCTTGTGGACCTGAAGGGCCGCGCCGACACCATCGCCGCCGATGCCGCCGCCGCCAACACCAAGCTGCGCACCCGTCTCGACCAGATCAAGACCCGGCTGGATGCGCTGGGTGCGGCGCCTGCGGACGACCAGCCGCCGGAAGCCAGCATGGTGACGGAGGAGCGAAACCGGCTGACGGCGGAACGGGCCGAGGTGAATGCGATTGCCGGCGAGGTGGAGAGCACGGCCACCAATGCCGCGCAGATTTCCAATAACATCACTGCCGTTCGCCGGGCGCTTTTCGCCGCCACGCTGTTCAAGCGCACCGAAGTTTCGGCGCAGACGCTGGGCGATGCCTCCTCCGCCTTTCTGACCGAATTGACCAACCTCAACAACGCTTTCAGCAGTTGGGCGAGCTTCGTCTGGAATTACAAGCGCCTGCCGATGTTCGGGGCGGTGACGCTGTCGATCATGGCGGCGCTGCTGTTTCTCGTGGGCGGTTACCGCTTTTTCGGCAGCCGCATGGACCGGCGGGCCTTTACGGGCGAGCCTTCTTATCTGAGACGGCTTTCGGTGGCCTTCTGGTCGACCATGGTGCAGTCGCTGTCGCTGTTCCTGTTTCTCGTCACCTCCGCCTTCTTCCTCGATAATTTCAACGTGCTGCGGTCAGATATCGCGCCGATCCTGTTCGGGGCGATGGCGATCACCGGTTTCGTTTATTTCGTCTCGCGGCTGAGCTATGCGATCTTTGCGCCGACGCAGTCGGAATGGCGCCTTCTGAAGGTGTCCAACAAGGGCGCGCACACGCTGTCCTCGGCCGTGCTTTTAATGGCGCTCGTCAACGGGCTCGATTACCTGCTCGGCACGATCAGCGAGACGCTTTATTCGCCGCTGATCGTCACGGTTGCCAAGAGTTTCCTCGCCTCGATCATCATCGGCCTCATTCTGCTGACCGTATCGTTCCTGCGGCCGGTGATCGGCGAGGGGCAGGATTATGAGACCGGCAACCAGCGCCTGCCGCGCTGGCTCGTCATTTTGCTGCGGGTGGGCGGCCTCGTTCTCATCGGCGCCTGCCTGACGGGTTATGTCGGGCTTGCACGCTTCCTTGCCACGCAGATCGTCGCCACCGGCGCGGTGCTGGCGACGATGTATATCGGCATTCTCTCCGGCAAGGCGATTTCGCGACAGGGCGCCTTTGCGGAATCGCTTGCCGGCCGTTATCTCGCGCGGCGTTTCGGTCTCGGCGTGGTGGCGCTCGATCAGGCCGGCCTTGCCGCGGGGCTTGGCATCTATGCCGTCGCGCTTGCCTTCGGTGTGCCGCTCATCCTGTTTTCCTGGGGCTTCCAGCCGGGCGATATCGAAAGCTGGGCCTATCGTCTGTTGACCGGCATCACCGTCGGCAATGCCTCCATTTCGCTGATCGGCCTCTTCGGCGGCGTTCTCGTTTTCGCCATCGGTTACATCATCACCCGCTGGTTCCAGAAGTGGCTGGACAATAACGTCATGGCGCGCGGCCAGGTGGATGCCGGGGTGCGCAACTCGGTCAAGACCGGTATCGGTTATCTCGGTATCGCAGTGGCGGCCATCTTCGGCGTGTCTTCGGCCGGTCTCAACCTCTCCAGCCTAGCGCTGGTGGCGTCAGCCCTTTCGGTCGGTATCGGTTTCGGCCTACAGAACATCGTCTCCAACTTCGTCTCTGGCCTCATCCTGCTGGTCGAACGCCCCTTCAAGGTGGGAGACTGGGTGGTGACAGGCACGACGGAAGGCACCGTCAAGCGGCTTTCCGTGCGCGCCACCGAAATCGAAACCTTCCGCGGCCAGTCGATCATCGTGCCGAATTCGGAATTCATCAATTCCTCGGTCGGCAACTGGACACACCGCAACCGCATCATGCGCGCGGAAATTCCCGTTTCCGTCTCCTACGATTCCGATCCGCAGAAGGTGATGGATATTCTGCTGGAACTGGTGCGCGCCCAGCCGCCGGTGCTGCGCAATCCCGAGCCGCATGTGGAGTTCCTCCGCTTCGGCGATTTTTCGCTGGATTTCGAACTGCGTTTCCACCTTGCCGATCTCTCGAACGGTCTTGGCGTGAAAAACGCGCTTCGTATCGCAATCCTCCAGCGCTTCCGGGAGGAGGGGATCGACATCCCGTTCCCGCAGCGCAACCTCAACATCCACGTGGAAGGCGACGCCAACCCGCAGATGCTGGCGGCGCTGCTTTCGGAGGAGGGCGACAAGGCGGTGGTGGCCCATACGGGCGCGGCAGCGGCAGAGAAAGAGGCATCGAAGAGCGAGAAGCCGACTGAGCCGAAGGATAAACCCGGCGCGAAAGCGTAGATCGCTGTTGCTTGTGGACGTCGAGTTCCGGGCAGCGGGACGAGGGGGCTAGGGTAGACGTATTTAGACAGCTTGCCCCCTCATCCGACCCTTCGGGCCACCTTCTCCCCGGCGGGGAGAAGAAACGAGCGGCAAAGCTGTGCTGCATTCATCCGGCGTGCTCCGCAATTTCTTCCCTGTCGCAGCACCCTATGGCCATGTCGCAATCAGGCGGCTGAACAACCCGCAAGCGCTTCATATTCCTCCCATCCAATGTCGGCGGAATAAGGCAAGGCCGGCGCTTTTCAGGGGTTCTGTAAATGAAGACACATGCACGGGCGGTGGTGATCGGTGGCGGCGTCGTTGGCGTTTCGACGCTTTATCATCTTGCCAAGAAGGGCTGGAGCGACAGCGTGCTCATCGAGCGCAAGGAGCTGACCTCGGGTTCCACCTGGCATGCGGCCGGGCTTCTGCCGCTGTTCAACATGAGCTATTCGGTCGGCCAGATTCACAAATATTCCGTGAAGTTCTATGAAGAGCTTCAGGAAGAGACTGGCATGAATGTCGGCTTCTCCAAGGTCTCGAATATCCGTCTCGCCCGCACCAAGGATCGCTGGGACGAATATATGTATTATGCCGGTATCGCCGAGACCATCGGTGTGCGCGTCAACATGCTGACGCCGGAGCAGGTGAAGGAAATCTGGCCGCTCTGCGAGACGGACGGTCTGCTCGGCGCCATTCAGCATCCGGATGACGGTTATATCCAGCCTGCCGATCTGACGCAGGCGCTCGCCAAGGGTGCGCGTGACCGCGGGGCGACCATCTATCGCAACACCACCGTCACCGCCATCGAGCAGCTTGAAGACGGTCACTGGAAGGTGACGACCGACAAGGGTGAGATCATCGCCGAGCATATCATCTCCTGCACGGGCTCCTTTGCCCGCAAGACCGGCGAGATGGTCGGCATCAACATTCCGGTCATTCCGGTCGAGCATCAATATATCGTCACCGAGCCGCACCCGGCCATTCAGGAGCGCCGTCGCCAGGGCCTGCCGGAAATGGGCGTGCTGCGCGAATCCGACTCGGCCTGGTATATGCGCGAGGAGGCGGGCGGCCTGATCCTAGGTCCTTATGAAGTCGGCGCACCGGTCTGTTATGTCGACGGTCCCTCCGATGACAGCGAATATGAGCTGTTCCAGGAGGAACTCGACCGCCTGATGCCGCATATCGAAACCGCCATGGTGCGCGTTCCGGCCTTTGGCGAAGTGGGCATCAAGAAGGTCTATAACGGCGCTATCGCCTATACGCCTGACGGCAACCCGATTTCGGCCCCGCACCGGGCCTGAAGAATTTCTGGCTGAACGAAGGCCATTCCTTCGGCATCACCGCTGCCGGCGGTGCCGGCTGGCAACTGGCGGAATGGATCGTCGATGGCGAGCCGACGCTCGACCTGATGGGTGTCGATCCGCGCCGCTTCGGCCCTTACGCTACGGAAGGCTACCTCATCGCCAAGAACGAGGAAGCCTATGCCAACGTCTTCACCATGCATTATCCGGATGAGGAGCGCTCCGCCGCCCGCCCGCTGAAGACAACGCCGGTTTATGACCGCCTGAAGAAGCTCGGCGGCGTCTTCGGCTCCGTCTATGGCTGGGAGCGTGCCAACTGGTATGCGCCGGAAGGTTATGCGCTGCGCGAGGAAGACCTCGGCGTCGGTGCGGATGTCATCACCAGCCACAACCATGCGCCGGCTTTGGATGACGGCCGTATCGTCGAGAAATGGTCGTTCCGCCGCTCGAACTATTTCGAACATGTCGGCAACGAGGTGAAGAATGTTCACCAGAATGTCGGCGTGCTCGATATGTCGGCCTTCGCCAAGATGGAGGTTTCCGGCCCCGGTGCGCGGGCATGGCTCGACAGCATTCTCGCCAATGCGGTGCCGAAGAAGCGCGGCCGTATCGCGCTCACCCATCTTCTGACGCCGAATGGCGGCGTGAAGGCGGAATTCACGGTCTATGAATGGGCGCCGGGCCGCTTCTACTTGGTTTCGGCCGGTGGTCTCGAAGCGCATGACCATGACGTGCTGCGCCGCCTTGCGCCCACCGACGGTTCGGTGGTGCTGCAGCCGATCACGCAGAAATACGGCGTGCTGGTCCTTGCCGGTCCGAAGTCGCGCGATCTCCTGAAGAAGCTGACCCGCACCAGCCTTGAGAACAAGGATTTCCCCTGGCTCACCGGCAGGCAGATTTCCGTCGGCGTGGCGACGGCGCATGCGCTGCGCGTCAATTTCGTGGGCGAGCTTGGCTGGGAACTGCACCACCCGATCGAGATGCAGAACTACATCTTCGACCGGCTGATGGAAGCGGGCGCCGAATTCGGCATCAAGCCCTTCGGTATCCGCGCCATGGTGTCGATGTCGCTCGAAAAATCCTATCGCAACATGGGACGCGAACTGTCGGTCGAATATAACGCCTATGAATCGGGTCTCGACCGCTTCCTGCGCCCGGAGAAGAGCTTCATCGGCCGCGATGCGCTGGTGGCCTACAAGGAGGCCGGCGTGAAGTGGGTGTTCTCGACGCTCACCGTGTCAGGCAATACGGATGTCGATGCGCGCGGTTCGGAAGCGATCTTCGATGAAAGCGGCGCGCTCGCGGGCCGCGCGACGAGCGGCGGCTTCGGCTGGCGTCTCGGCAAATCCATCGCGCTCGCCATGCTCAAACCGGAATATGCGGCCGTGGGCACCAAGCTCAAGATCCGCATTCTCGGTACGTCCTACGATGCCGAAGTGGTGGAAGAAAGCCCGTTCGACACGGACAATGCGCTTCTGCGCGCCTGAGACAAAATATCCCCTCCCGCAGTCGGAATACGGCCCCTCGTGGGCCGTATTTCCGTTTAGGTAAGCATGTGCTCAACTGCTTTTCCGGCAAAAGTGTTATTAATGATTCTGAAAAATGAGCCTGCTATCTTTCCCTGACATACGATGGGGGATCGGGGCAGAATGAATTTTCTAGGCATTACGGGCATGCAATATTCTGGCGTGCCTTTTACCAACAGCCGCATCTTGCTGGCGGAAGATACAAATGTGTTCACCCAGATGGTGAGCATGCGCCTGAAGGAACTGCTGGGCGTTACCGTGGAAGTATGCCGCAATTTCGAGGAATTGCAGGCCTGTTACGAACATTCTCCCGAACCGGTGACGCTGGCGATTTCCAACATCAACCTGCCGGGGGCGGAAAAGGGCGAGGCGCTGGAATATCTGATCGATCTCTCGATCCCGACCATTGTTTTCACCAGCACTTTTCATGAGGCGACGCGCGAAACGCTGATCGCCAAGGATGTGGTCGATTATATTCTGAAGGACAATATTTTCGCCGTGGATATGCTGACGGAATCCGTCTGCCGCTTTCTCACCAACCACCGCCATCACGTGCTGATCGTCGATGACAGCCCGACGGCGCGGGCGCTGCTTTCGAGCCGTCTCAAGCGTTATAATTTTCGCGTCAGCCTGGCCGACAGCGGTGCGAAGGCGCTCGATATCCTGAAGGCCAATCCCGATATCGGCCTCGTGGTGACCGATTACAACATGCCCGATATTGACGGCTTCGAACTGACGCGGCGCATCCGCACCGTGCGCGGGTCGCATGAGCTGCGCATCATCGGGGTGTCCTCCTCCACCAACCGGCTGCTTTCGGCGCGGTTCCTGAAGGCGGGCGGCAACGATTTCATGCTGCGCCCCTTCATCGACGAGGAGTTTTATTGCCGGGTCAATCAGAACCTCGATACGCTGGTGCAGATACAGCTGGCGAAAGCGGGGGTAAGGCCGGCGGCCTGAGCCTAGGCTTTCCCCGTTAAAGCTGCGATTCCAGCGGCAGGAAGCGCATGATACCGGCGACGATGCGGCGGCTGATGGTGGCGTCGGGTTCGCGCCGGTATGTCCTTGTCCGCCCCTGTTCTTCCGTCATCCAGACGATGTGCCTGCCTTTGTCGATTTCCAGCTCGAAACTCATGGTGCGACGGATTTCGCCCGCGAATATCTCGTCCATGCGGGCAACCAGCGGGGCCGAGTTGAACACGACGCCCATTTCCGTATTGAGCGAGGCGGAGCGCGGATCGAAATTGAGCGAGCCGATATAGCCGGTCCTGCCATCACGGGTGAAAGCCTTGGTGTGCAGGCTCGCCTGTCCCGAGCCGCGCAGGGTGAAGTTGGACTGATCCGCCTGCGCGCGCAGCTCGTGCAGGCGCACCCCGCCGGAGAGAAGCGGTTTTCGGTAGCGGGCATAACCGGCGTGCACGGCGGCCACATCCGTCGCGGCCAGTGAATTGGTGAGGATGGCGACCGACACGCCGTTCTCGGCGAGCTGTAGAAATATCCCCACGCCCTGTTTGCCGGGAATGAAATAGGGGGAGGTGATGTGCAGGCTGTCGCTTGCCGCCTGCATCAGCGGCAGCAGGCTTTCCATCAGGAAGTTATGACCCTTGCGGCGCTTGCCCGCCGCCTTTTCCGGCGGGTCGGCGAGGATATCCGCCGCCTCGACCCAGTGCAGACGGTCCGACATCAGGAAATGGTCACGGCCATACTGGCTTTCGACGCGCTCCAGATAGGGTTTTGCCGCTTCGCTTTTCGGCAGGGCATCGAGTTCGCGCCGCAGCCTTGCGAGTTTGCTCGGCCTGCGCGCCAATAGCGAGCGCACGGGCACGGAAACGGCGCTGTTCCAGTAATCGTCGAAGATTTCCGTGGCGTCGGCGACGATCCTGCCGAAGCCGAGAATATCGAAATCGTGGAAATTCGCCCGCTCGGCGGCGTCGAAATAGGCGTCGCCAATGTTGCGCCCGCCGACGATCACGGCCCGGCCATCGGCAATCCAGGCCTTGTTGTGCATGCGCCGGTTGACGCTTCGGAAGCGCAGCACCAGCTCGATGCTTCGATGCAGAATGTTTTCCCGCGCCCTGGTGGGGTTGAACAGTCGCAACTCGATATTCGGATGGCTGTCGATGGCGTGGAAGATGCGGTCGGAGATGGAGACGCCGAGATCGTCGAGCAGCAGGCGCACGCGCACGCCGCGATCGGCGGCGGCGATGACTTCGCGCATCATCAGCCGTCCGGTCAGGTCGGCATTCCACATGTAATACATCAGATCGAGGCTGCGCCCGGCGGCACGCGCCGCCGCCACGCGCACCGCAAAGGCATCGAGGTTGGAATGCAGCAGGCAGAGCGCATTTTTCTCGTTCCAGCCGTTTCTTATCGATTGCCAGTGCCGGTCCAGCGTCGTTGCGTCTTCGGCAAGGGGCAGGGCGGTGGAGGGGCGCTTTGGAATGGCCTTTTCCCGCTGTTTGCCGATGACGACAAACAGGCTCGGCCCGATGACCATAAGAAGAATGACGATGAAGACCGTAAATGCAGTCACTTGTTTTGATCGCTCCCGGCCCGAAGAGTATCAGGCGGGATGAAAACGCGCGAGCGGATAAAGCGTTCACGGCACCTCGTGCCATCAGCGTGAAAAAGGCGCGTTTTCCACGCGCCGAAAGGGCTTGTGAATCACATAAGTGTGTGCTTATGTGTTGTCATGACAGAGAACGATATTTTCCGGGCGCTGGCCGATCCGACGCGCCGCGCCATTTTCGAAAAGCTGGCGGATGGCGCCATGAACGCTTCCGCCCTGCGTGAGGGGATCGAGATCAGCCAACCGGCCATGTCGCAGCATCTTTCAGTGTTGCGCGGGGCAGGGCTGGTGGTCGAGAAGCGGCAGGGCCGTTTCGTCAATTATGAAGTGGATCCGGACGGGCTGACGCGCATTGCGGCCTGGCTCGGCAAATATCGCGCCTACTGGCCGCAGCGCATTGAGGCTCTCAAACTCCTGCTGAAGGATATGGACCAATGAACAGGCAGACACCGGAAGCGCCGAAGAACGGCATCGAGCTTGAATATGATCTGGACGAGCCGCCGCAAAAGGTCTGGCGCGCCATCAGCATTCCGGCGTTTCGTGAAAACTGGCTGCCGAATGAGGCTTTGGCGGAACCCGATGTGATCGATATCAAACCCGGCGAGGAGGTACGCTACCGGCTGCGCGAGGATAATCCGCCATTTCTGGAAAGCACCGTCACCTTCAGGATCGCGGCGAATGCCCATGGCGGCACCAGCCTGCGCATCATTCATGACCTGCCCGTCAATACCGGCCGGATGATAAAGGCCGCTGCAAACCATAACGGTTCGCCGATCAAGCTCGCCGCCTGATCCGGAACGTTCCCCGGCATTTCAACGACAGGAGTTCGCCGATGCGCGAAGCGATGCAACTCGTCCCTATGGTAGTCGAACAATCGTCAAGGGGAGAAAGGTCTTTCGATATCTATTCCCGGCTGTTGCGGGAAAGGATCATCTTCCTCAACGGCGAGGTGAACGATGCGGTTTCGGCGCTGGTCTGCGCGCAATTGCTGTTTCTCGAGGCGGAAAACCCGAAGAAACCGATCCATCTCTATATCAATTCACCGGGCGGTGTGGTTACCAGCGGTCTCGCCATGTATGACACCATGCATTATATCCGCGCACCGGTTCATACGCTCTGCATGGGAACGGCCCGCTCCATGGGATCGTTTCTGCTGATGGCGGGTGAACCGGGCGAGCGGAGCGCCCTTCCCAATGCCAGCATCCACATTCATCAACCGCTGGGCGGTTTCCAGGGGCAGGCTTCGGACATGCTGATCCATGCCGAAGAGATGAAGCAGACGAAGCACCGTATGACGCGGCTTTATTCCGAGCATTGCAAACACAGCTATGAAAAATTCGAAGCGGCCATGGACCGGGATTTTTTCATGACGGCGGAGCAAGCTCTGGAATGGGGCCTGATCGATCGCATTCTGGGCATTCGTGAGGATGTCGCGGCATAAGGCCGGACGCTTATTCGGATTTCCTGCTGATATTGGCGCCCACAGGCAGGACCTCCAGACTGCGACGGTCCAATTGTGCAAGTACCTCTCCGAAACCGAAGCGGGATGTCCAGCCCAGGCCCTCGGCGGCGCGAGCGGGCGAATAGATCCGGTCGATCGTTGCCGGCAGCGCCCATTCCCTCTGCGTGAAAGCGTCGGCGAGGGCCGGGGTCCGCTGCCGGAGAACGGAAGCGGCATCCTTGGCGAGGCTGTCGCAGTCATCGGCGGAAAACGGGGTGGTTGCCGATATGATATAGCGCTGGAAATCGCCCCCCCCGCATTGGTCAGCGCCAGCACATGGGCATCCGCCACATCGCGAATATCGACGCCGCGATGCAGCCTGTAAGCCGCCATCACGTCGGCGGGCTCCGGGAAACTTCTGGACATGCGATGAATACCCAACACGTCAAGCGCATAACACGAATCTTAGCCCGCTCAGATCAAGCTGATCCAAAATTCTTTTGATGCGATCACTTACAATAAGTGCCGTAGGATACCGCTCTATTCTAAAAATATCATGCCCAGCAGCCCTTATTGGATCGACGGCGAGTCTGAGAACAGAATGGTATTCTCCTGCTCGATCTGGGCGAATTGGGTCGTCTGGCGTGAAAATCTGAAAAATAGACGATTTTTCATCGAAACAATCTACCATTTTGTCGGTCACCATTGCGTAATACTCATATATAGACTGCTGCTTTCTTTCCAACAAAATCTCGAAAAATCTTACACCTTCAACAAAATCAAGGGCATCCTTTAATCGACCGCTAACTATAGGGACGACGAATGCATCAGTGAGAGTAAAGTCCATCTCGGCACCGTCGCGCGTCAAAGATAATGTATACTTTTCGTCTACAACACCATCTCCCGTTAAAAATTGCCAATTATATCCTTTATCGACATTTTTTCCTCCTATTTCATTGAGGTACCATCTCGATGGGTAATTTATGTCGTCTTCAAGCTGCCAAAATAACAATTCACTACCTCTTTGTTAGCCAATCATTTACTGGATTTCCTGGCGTAGAAGCTTCTTTTCCATGCGCTTTAAAGTTTCCTCTACTGCGTTTTTGTACTGCGGAGATCCGGCTTGCAAACCAAACGTCGCAGCGGTCAGGTTTTTGAATACATATGTGTGATATGCTTCAGGATGAGGTCCTTTGTGACCTACCACGGCGACTTTGTTCAATGCATCTTGGAGATCAAGCCCCGCGTTCTGAAAAATCTGCTCAAACCGAGGAGTCCAAGGGCCTCCGCTAGCGGTCGATACGCAATTCTTGTTTGTGCAGATATGGTGAATTGGTGCTTTGTCGACAATTTGCTTTCCGAGTTCCGCTGCCTCATCACCGCCGGCCTTAAGGACATCCTTGACTGCGGATGCACTTTTACCGAGAAGCTTCCCTGCCTTTGCGATGGGCAGGAAACCAACACCTGCAATCATGATGCCGGCTACATCACCGCTATCGGCGGCTTCAACCATAGCAACCGTATCGGCGACCGGCGTGAATTCGTAGGCAATTCCGGCAATTGTGAACAATCCATCAAGCGCAGTTGAACGCGGCAACTGCGCCAGGGTTATGTCGGTCTCGAACTGAGCGATGTTGCCGCCCGCGGCCAGCCCTTCAACTGCTGCGATAACAGATTGGGGATTGACGCGCGTTACGTCGTAGGTCCGATACGCCAACACCTGGAACCCGGAGGGATTGGCTCGATATGCTGCAAGCATATCGTTGGCCGGGTTGTCGGACACTCAATTCAAGAGATCGCGGAACGCAGCATCACGCTTGCTGGCCAGGATGACGGTCGTATCGACATCGTTCCACGCCTGCTTGAGCGAACCCCAGCTCAGACCCTTGAAACCCTATTGCTTGTAATGGTTCTCTACTTCCTTGCTGTCGGACCCCATGTCGACCTCGGTAATGACAGTGTTTAACGCTTAATCGAAGTAAACGTGAACGGAAAAACGACCTTTTCTCTTCTCTTGATACAAAAACATCATGTAAATATATATATCTATTTGCCTTTTAACAAAAGAACTTTGCTTGTCGTAGTTTAATATATGAAATGATATTTCATCGAAAATATCGGTTATGCAATCCCAAAACGCATCTGCATTTCTCCCATAATAATAAGGAAATTCTAATTTATTTTGAAAAAAATCATGGAACTGATCTTCCGTTTCAATGTTCAGAAGGTCTAGCTTTATCTCTTTCAGTTTATTCCTCCTGCTCTGTTTCCAATCATTTCGAGTTTCTTATAGTGATCAGGTGAATAATATATCATTCCATCGTTGGAATACACCAATCGCGCCTTTCCACGATAACCACCTTGGTAACCGATATCCGCAGGTCGAGCTATCGCGGGCGACGACAATTATCCAAGCCCGGAAGCCGGAAGTGGAAGATATTGCACGAGCCATCGCAAATCGCGGCGTGGTCTGGGGACGTGAGGTGATGGATATCGTTTCTAAGCCAAAGGGGATGGGATAGGGTGATTCACGCTGGCATGTAAAATTGCCGGGGAACTGAGCCGGTGTCACCTCTCAGTGCCAATCACTTCAGGACGCCATGAACCTGAGAAATAGCCCGGATCAGGACACAACAAGCGCCATATTTGACCACTCTCTCTACAGCGAAACTTACGCTCGGCCGGTTCAAAGAAAATAGTCTTATCTTCTACGATTTCTTCGCACTCTCCTCTTTTTACTTGCTCTTCGAGCCAAGCTAAAAATCGCTGATATTCGCTTAAGCTTCTGAAGGAGGAAATTTCTTCCCAGTCACAGTTTTTCATTGTTTTATCCAGTTGGGATTCAATGGGTTGATCGATCGATCGAAATAGATTTGATTACCGCCGCCGACGAGCGCCCTCTGTTGGGCCGCAACGCCCTCAAACAATTTCGTGCCTGGAGGCACCTCCATTTCGACTATTCGCGTCGCTTTATTACCCCAATTTTGATCGAGTGCACTATCGATAACAGATTGCAAAGGCCCCCTAGGCTTTGCCGTAGTCCAGTAACCGCCAGCGGGGTTTCCATCGTCACTGATCACGCGATAGAGGGTCGTGGGCTTGGTCGTCACCACTTCGTCATAGGTTCCGCTTCTAAACGTCTGCGCGATGTCATTTGGAAGCGGCCCTTTGTTTAAGGGATTATATTTTGCTATTACATCCTTGCTGATCGAATACTCGATCGCCTCTTTCGACAACCACTTGCCAGCAGTTGTTTCGTAGAGTCGCAAAGCTCCACTTGCGATGACCTTCCCGGTGAGTTTGGCGCCCGACGCGACGAATGCGGGGCTTGGTGTCAGAAGAAAAACTTCATCTGCAGTTTCGATTGCTCCCGGCTTGTCGCTGTAGAAGACTTTCCGGCGGACGTCGCTGAAGCTTGTCTCGAGGAAACCTGTAACATCTGCTGCACCGAGTTCCCCGTAGATGCCACCCGCGTTGGATGGTGTTGAATTCACCACGTCGTTCAGGACCTTGACGAGTGAGGTTTCACCGACCGTGTCATAGCAGAGCTCATAGATGAACATGGCGGCAGAGATCTTCGCCTTGGTCTTCTCGATCTCGAGCGACAGTGCAGCGGGATTGATCGTAAGGTCGCCGGAAAGCGCCTTGTCGAGCAGCCCTTGTAATTGAGGCACCAACGTTTCGAGTTCGGACTTCGCGTTGGAAACTGCAATCTCGGCCTGACGCATGCCCTCAGCATTCTGCGTCTGGAATTTTACTTCGCAACCGAAGCCATTGGTTTCGCAGCCTTCCCGTCTTATCAGCGGTTCGCCTGTAGAAAAATCAAGCTTTATACCGTTTGCAATTGCGGCCTTGATTTCAGCCGGGACCTTGCTCGCCGAACCATAGAAACCAACCGCGTCGTTCCAGACACGCTGGCTTGAGACGAATTGCTGGATCTCTGGGGCCTCGATAGCGCGTGCCGCTTCAGTCGGCGTTAGACCGTTGGCCAGCAGACGCCTATAGTAGTCGACGTTTTCCGGCCCTTCCGCAGCGATGGCTTCCGGAATGGCGGTGTTCATAGCCCGCTGATAGTTCTGGATCGCCTTGATGTTATCGCCGAACTCGATCAGATTCTGGACATCGAGTTCACCCGACAGCTTGGTATAGCTGTCCTTGGTGATTTCCTGATACTTCGAGGCATCCTTGTTGATAGAGGCGAGTAGCTGCTCGGCCGCCGCCTTGTCGGCCTCCGTTCCAGCAATGCCGTCCTTGTCCGCATCGCGGATGGTGACGTTCAATTCACCGGAGGCATCGAGCGTCGTGCGGGTCTCGCCCTGCTTGTCCTTCTTCTCATAGGAGAAGCCGACGGAGTTTAGCCCACCGCCGCTGATGCCGATAGACCCGCCAACGTTCTTGTACTGGTCGGTATCCTTCAGGTCGGCCACCGTCAGCGTGCCGGTATCGAGGCTGATATCGCCATCGGTCGCCTGAAGCAGCGCACCGACCAGCGTGGTGTCTTCGGCAACCTTGATGTCGATGCCCTGTGCCGCGACAATCCCCGAGCCGGAGGACCACGCCTTGAAGCCGTCCTCCTTCGAGCCGCGAACACTCCAGTCGGCCGGGTTGACGCCAACCGTCAGG
The DNA here is from genome assembly GCF_001526505.1 of Agrobacterium sp. D14. Classification (NCBI taxonomy): domain Bacteria; kingdom Pseudomonadati; phylum Pseudomonadota; class Alphaproteobacteria; order Hyphomicrobiales; family Rhizobiaceae; genus Agrobacterium; species Agrobacterium sp. D14. Next base: position 22,582 of record NZ_ASXX01000052.1, on the reverse strand, counting down.
CCGAAGGAAAAGCCGTCCCGCCAGCCCTGAGCCTGTGGCGAGAGGATGGTGAGATCGCGCCCGACATCGAGATCGACCGTCCTGCCGATAATGTTGCCGCCGAGAAGCGCCGTATCCCGGCCCGATGTCAGCGAGACATTACCGGCGGCGGTGATGGAGGCATTCGTCAGCGTTTCGTCATAGCCCTTCGACTTGCCGATATCGAAGCCGATCGAGGACAGGGAGAGCTGCAGGCCGAAGGAGGACGATTTGTCTTTTGCGTAATCGACAAGTGCGGCCATGAGGATATCGCGGCCGGCATCGATGGTGACATCGCCGCCGGAGACCATCTTCGTGCCCTGATCCAGAATGACGTCTAGCCCGGCCTTCATGACGATATCGCCGCCAGCCGTAAGCTCGGAAATCTGGCTCTCGCTCCAGCGCTGCTCGCTCTTCCAGACCGACAGGTTGATGCCAAAATTCTTGGCCGAGAAATTGCCGTTTTCGTCCGTGAACTGCGATAGTGGATTGAGGCGGTCGTTTAGTCCTTTGCCAACCGCCGCCCCACCGCCATCGATACCCAATTTGCCGAGTTCCGATGCTGGCTTCCCGAAAATGGAAGCACCGGTGGTCGCCAGATTGACAACAGCCAGCCCCGCCGCAAGTCCATTGTCGGCATTGGCAAGCGTTGCGAGTTTGGCGGTCAGCGGATTGATGCCGGCAAGGCCGGACAGGATCTGGCCGCCGGAGCCGCCCTTCAGTGCGGCGTCTATGCCGGCCGATCCGGGGAAGCTCAGCCCGACATAAAAACCCTTCTCCGTGAAATAAAGCGCATCCTGCGCCGCTTCCAGCCGGATCGTGTCATCGGTCTTCATCAGAAGGTCGTTGACGGCGGCGATCTTCACGCCCGTTCCGGTGATAGGACCCTTGGCATTGAGCGAGACATCATTGCCCGAAAGCCGGGTGACGGTCGTATCGACATCGTTCCACGCCTGCTTGACCGAGCCCCAGCCTAGCCCCTTGAAACCCCATTCCTTGTATCGGTTATGAACTTCCTCACTGACGACACCCATGTCGATTTTGCCGGTGGCGTCGATCGAGAGCTTGTCGAAGGCGCTGACCAGCGCGCCGTTCAGAAGAACATCGCCAGGAGCGGTTCCCTTCGCGCACAGGCTACCGCCGTCGCATACGCCGTAGCCGGCAAGGATCGAGACATCGCCAACCAGCGACTGGGCGCTGGCTTCTGCTGTAGTGATCTCGTTGCGCAGTACCGTGATGCCCGACAGGAAACCGCGCTTCTTGTAATCTTCAGCGACGAAACTGTCCTTCAGCGTCTCGAAGGTTACATCGCGCCCTGCCGCCAGCAGCATATCGGTGACGGAGCCGAGTGTACCGCCGCTATTGACGATATCCCGGTCGGCGATGACGGTCAGATCGCGTCCGGCCGTGATGGATGCAACATTATAATCGGTACGCAGGGTACCGCAGGCCTTGCCGACACAACCGTCCTGTGAATCGACGGTGCGGGTGTAGCGCTCTGTTTCGTTGATCAGCGAGCCGCCGATCTTCAGATCGATATCGCCTGCCGAGGCAAGTGTGCCGCCCCGATTCAAAAGATCGCCATCGGTCGCCATGAACAGCGTGCCGGCAGAGATGAGGCCGCTGTCGCCACGCCCACCGGCAAGTGCACGGTCACGCTCATCGAGATCGATCAGGCGCTGGTTAAGGATGGAGGAGGCGGAAATCGAGGCGAGCCCGGAGGCCACGATTGCGCCGCTGTTGTTGAGCTTGCCGTCAATATCGATCAGGAGATCGTCGGCAGCGATCAGGCCGGCGCCGCGCCCACCACGGAGCAGCTCGTCCTGCGAGGGCAGGTAAAGGCGCGGAACAAGCACCGGCTTGCCGTCGATGATGCGGGTTTCATGCCACACGATCGGCTTTTCGAGAGCAGCGCGCTGCGCCTCGGTCAAGGCCACGCCGTATTGCGCGCCAGTGCTCGCCGCGAATTCCGCCGCATTGCGGTAAAGCTGCTCCCGTTGCTCTTCCACAGAGAGGGAAGGATCGACGACCAGATGCGTACCAGCCTGCTGGCGGGCCGCCTCGGCGAGAGCCTTGGCTTCCGCGACAGGATCCGCATAGAAGGTGAGCGCCGCGCCATCTATGCGCGCCGAGCCGAGAAGGCGCGCAGCTTCGGTCGAGCCGGTAACGCGCACGAGGTTGCCGAAATCGGAGGCATTGACACTGTGCAGGTTCCGCGCTTCGAAAGCCCCGAGATCAAGGGGCGGAACCGAGACATCATCGAGCACGAAGTTGACGACACCCAATTGGCCTGCGGCGTTGCCAATAGCCGAACCGGCATTACCACTGATGCCAACAAGCGTCGTGCCGCTGTAATTGCCGAAGCTGGAACCATCGATACCGCCGGGCGTGCCAAGACCGTTTTGCAACTCACCTGCCTCAATGGAGACGAGGCTTCCGGAAAGCGTGCCGCGATTGGTGATCGCGGCGCCGCCATCGATCATCAAAGAGCCGCCCGACTTTATCACGGAGCCGACACCGACCGAGGCGGTTCCGACATATGTTTTCGTGGCGTTGCCGTAGGGCCCAGTCCCGACCTCGGCCATACGGCTGCCGATCATGATCACGTCGGGGATGTTGTTCGGATCGATACCGAGTGCGGCCAGATCAAGCAGACTTGCCGCGTCCGCGTATTCGATGACCTGGACGGCGCCTCCGTTGATGACGCCATCCTTGTATTTCTGTTTACCCGAATAGGTGATCGTCACCGGAGACTTGCCCTTGGAAATGACAATCATCCGGTTGCCGCCTTCAGCGCGTTCGGCAAGCGCCGGGTCCTTGAAAACGGCGGGGTTGAATTGTGCCACGAGCCATCGCGGATCGGCACCGACCGGCGCATGAAACTTGCCGGACCCGCTATCCATGAAACTGCGGACACCGCCCCATTGCACTCGATAGTGATCGACATTGCTGGTGACCATATCGTTGAGGATACGGTTCACGTCGATGGAGAGGTCCTTGACCGCGAGGATACGACCTTCGCGGTTTTCAAGGGCGTCGCCTGAAATCGCCATATTGGCGCCGGAGCGGATCGTGCCGGGCAATCGAACTCGAACAATCCCGGAGAACTCATCGCGCGTGGCGGTCATTGTCCCCCAGTACCGCGCGGGGCTGCTGGTGCGCTCGGTCGCATAGAGAATGCTGAGATCACCGAGCTGGTAATAGTCCTGCGCGCTGTCCGTCCCATCTAGGGCGGTATTGATCAGTGCCGTCGCCTTGATCTGCATATCGGCGCCGCTTTCGATACGGGCCGATGCGTTCGTCAGCGTTGACAGGACCTCGATTGCAAGATTGCCGCCAGCGAATATACGGCCGAGGCTGTTGTCGAGATTGCCGCGAACCTCGAGGATCATGTTGCCACTGGATTTGATTGCGGCATTGGTCCCGACATTGGCGAGCGACGCGGCCTGGGCTTTCAATCCCGCTCCGGCATGGATCAGCGCTTCGTTTGTCAGCAGGCCGCCAACCACAACGTTCAGTGTTCCGGGTGTCAGGATCGAACCGAGATTGTGCAGGTTTCCACTGACACTGGTCTCTATCGCACCGGCATCGATTTTACCTGTGGCGCCGTTGACAAGATTGCCTTTGACATCGAGACCAAGCTTGCCGGCAACGGTAAGCAACCCGGCATTCGTGAAGGACGAGCCAAGGATGAGGTCGAGATTGCGGGCCACCAGACGGGCAGACGAAGAACCGGGAATATAGCTGTAAGTCTGCAGACGCAGGTTTCCACCGGCCTCGATTGATCCGCTGTTACCAAGGCTCGCGGTCGCTGAAAGCAGGGCACCGTTGGCCGAAACGATCTGGCCGAGATTGGAGAGATTTCCGGAGAGGTTTACGGTCAGTTCGCCAACGGGTACGAGGCCATTTTCTGTCTGGCGTGTCGAACCGGCATAGATACGCCCCGTCTGCTGGTTATCAAGCATCTGGGCCGAAACTGAAAGTCCCTCGCTACCTTGCAGAAGACCGGAGTTCGACAAGGTAGTGTCTGCCGAAAGCGTTAGCACGCGATTGGAAGCGATTGAACCTGCATTGTTGGCGATACCGCGCGAGGCGAGAACGGTTATGTCGCCGTTGCTGGCTATACTTGACCCGGAACCACTGTTGATCAGATCGGCTACAGTCAGTTCCAGATCGCCGGCGGCATGGATAGAACCGCTATTGGCAAGAAGGCCGGAAACGGTGGCACTCAGCGTCGTCTCGGAAACGAGTTTGCCGAGATTGACGAGATCACCAACGACCTTCGTCTCGATCACCTTGGCGACGATTTCGCCGCTTGCCTCATTTCGCGCACCCTGCGCCGCGTGCAGAGTCAGCGCTCCAGGCGTGGCGATCAGACCAGCATTGCGTAAAGAACCTGAAAGGATGATGTTTGCGTTCGCCGCTACCAATTCCGCCGCAGGAGAATTGGAAACGTAGGAAACGGCTTCAAGGCGCAGCGTGGATGACCTCGCCTGGACGACACCGTCGTTGAGGACACTTCCCGCAGTGACAATGCCGAGCGTGTCTCCACTGACCATCTGACCAAGATTGGTCAGGTCTCCAGAAACCAGCTTGATATCTATCCGTCCCGCATGGATCTTGCCGGTTTCGAGATTGGTCAGTGCTGAGGCTGTAACTCCAAGGTTAGACCGTCCGAGCAGCAGGCCGGCATTAGTGAGAGAGCCGGATGCGGCGATTTCGAAGCTTCCATTGGCCTGGAGAGTGCCGAACAGGTTGGCGAGGTGACCGGACGTGATCGAAAGATTTCCATGTGTTCCGATCAATGCTGTTGCGCCAGAGTTGAGGATATCAGCCGCCACGAGAGTGAGGTCTGCATTGGAGCTGATCGTACCGGTGTTCGTGATCTCGCCACCCGCGCGGATATCGACGGTCTCGAGTGCGCTAATCGCTCCGTTGTTGCGGAGCTCGCTTCCGAGGATCAGCACTGCCATCCGGGCAGCCAATTGGGCCCCCTGCGAGTTGGCGATATAATTTACGGCATCGAGTTCAAGTTCACCTGCTGCGGTGATCTTTCCATCGTTTGTTATGCTTCCGTCAGAAAGAAGCGTAAGCGTCGTTTCGGAGAGGAGGCTTCCCAGATTGGTGAGATTGCCTTCGGTCGTTATCCTGAGCGTCCCGGCCTTGATGACACCCGTTGCATCAACGATAGCCTGCTGAGCGTTGATCGCGAGCTGGCCGCTTGAAAGGAGTACGCCGGCATTCCTGAAGTTGCGGACATCGAACAGGTGGTCGCCCGTCGTGAACTTGCCGGTATTCGAAATAGCCAGGTCCCGGAAAGCCATGAAAAGCTTGGAATATTCCCCAGTATCGATCCGGGTGCCGATGGTCAGCTCTTCGGCTGCGTTGATAAATACCTTGGAGGTCTTTTTGAACTGGGTGCCATCACCGATCTCGACATTGGTTGCCGTGATCGAACCCTGGTTTTCCGGTTCGAACCAGGTCGATGTCAGCGTCACATCCTTCGCCCTGATGTCGATGTTCGGCGCAACAAGGGTCGCTGTGTCGGTGGCAAGTTTGTCTGTCGCACGCAGGTTCATATTGCCGACGCTGGCGATAATGCCGGACAGAGAAGCATTACCGCCGGTTTCCACCGTCATCACACCGCCGGATTTGAGGACGGCAGCGGAAACAATGTCGGCACTCGCGACGATGGAAAGGCCGCGCCCGCCCTCTACGGTCGCCGTATCGAGGAGAGAAACATCGCGGGCGGTGATGGAGATTTCTCCCTGGGCCGCGAGATCGCGCGCAATCTGAAGCGCGCCTGCTGCACGAAGGTCGGCGTTGCCCGCCACACCGCCTGACACCATCCGGATATCACCAGCGGAGACAAGCGAAAGTGCGCCCGGCAGGAGCGCGCCATTGGCGTCGAGCATACCAAGAGCCTGTATATTGCCAGCCAGCGAAATTCCTGTGCTCAGATCGCTGGAAAGGGCCGCAATCGATGCCGCGCGTACAACGCCTGCCGCGCTCAAAACGATCCCCTGGCCCGCTGCATCGCCGGCGATGGCCGTCGTTTTGCCCGTTGAACCATCCGTGCGATTGGAGCCGGCCTTGAGGTCGATACGACCCCGCGCATCGATCAGGCCATCGATCCGGATCGACTTTGCATCAAGCCGGATCTCGTCCGGCGACTGGCCGCCCGCGGCCGAAACGCCGGCACCGGAAATGGTGATGTCACCAGACCTGGTTTCCAGTCCCACCGTGCCCGCATTGTAGTCGATAAGCGGTGTCCCGGTCGTCAGCGTCGCGCGGCCGGTGTTGATAAATCCGCATCCCATGCAATCGATGCCATTAGGATTGGCCACGATCACGTCGGCCTTTGAACCAAAAACCTCGGTCACGCCATTGAGGTTGGAACGTCTGCTGCCTGTCACTTCGTTGACGATGATCTTGGCGGAGCCGCCACCGACCAGATTGGGGTTGGATTCAACCTTGCCGCCGATGATGGAGGTTCCGCCAAGCCCGGAATTGTTCAGGATCAGCCCGCGCGTATCGATATTGTACTCGCGTAATTTGTTGTGACTGACGCCGCCGCTCGAAGGCTTGACGATGTTCAGCGTCGGCGTTCCGTTGCCCGAAGACGTTACATTTGGACGAAACTCAATTGGCGCGGTCGGATCTGTGATGACCTGCGCGCTGGCGGGTGCAAATGAACCGGCGATCGTCGTCAGCACAAGGCTGACCGACGTCACCAATGCGGTCGCTTTTTTGACCAGCTTGCCCGGTCTGGACTTGCGGATCAGCGCTTTGACCATCATCGTTTTCATTCGGATACTCCCACCAGCAATGGCAATTGAGTTCATATTCGGGTAGACGCAAACTGCGCCGTCAGCAGTTCTTTATGAGGACGGTCCAGATATATTGCGTGGTCCATCCCGGATGGCGGTAAACCGGGCGAGATGTTTCGCTCATGTCGGCGATGGTCGCCCCCGGTCGGCATTTTTCGAGGACAGCCTTTTTGCAGGATTGCTCCGTCGGGGTGACGATCGAATTGGTGCATGTCGCCGACATGATCTTTTCGCCGTTCAGTGTCGCGACCGGCTGCGGATCGGTGGGCCGGCAGCCGGCAGCCAGGGCCAGCGAGAGGAAAACGGGAAGGAAACGCGTCATCTTCCAACAAGCCATTATTTTATTCCTTGCGACTGCCGTGCGTGCCGGAAGGCGATAGCTGCCTCAAGGAACGCGCGCGAACGCGACACTTCACCGGCAATCCCCTCGTCAAAACCACGGATCAGCAATTTGCGATAGATATCCGAAGCGTCCGGGTCGTTTTTCACCGAGACTGGCAACGCTGCCTTCTGCGCGCGACCGTAGGCCGCGACATCCCGCAGATTGTCGAAGAAGCCCGTATATTGGTTTCTGACCGCCGGACTGTAGCCGACAAGGGTGCCGTTGCGCCTGAAATAGGCGCAATCGTCGTTTTCAGGCGGCATCTGCCGGCGAGCGATTGTCAATCGATTTGCCTCATCGATCATCGTGCAAAACGCCTGTGCGTTGCGCAGATTCGCTTGTTCGATTTTTTCCCGCCTGGCTGCCTGTTCAGCAGATGGAGCAGCCCCCTGACATCCGACAAGTCCAATCAGGCTGAATGCGATCAAAGCCTTACCGACAAATGTAACGCGCATGGCTTACCTCGCGCCCGATGCCAGATATTGCCGACCGCGACCCGTCGCAACGGCCGCGTGAGAGAAAGCTCTACTGTCCGCGACTGCGGCAACCTCGGCCTCCTTGAACCCGCGAAGAATCATCTTCCGATAAACGATTGCTCCATCCTCGGATTTCAGATGGGCTGGTATTTGCGCTTTCTTTGCGCGTTCCTCGTTGGTCGCCTTTTCCGCCGCTTGGGCGAGTGCAACGACGCCGCCAATCGGCACGGGGATCCCGTTGAAGGCAAAATTCGGTAAAGGCGTCGGGCGGCCGTCGAAACCCACAAGAGTATTGTTCCTGCGCATATAGGCGCAGTCGGGTGCATGTAGTGGCTTCTCGTCCACCTTGGTCCTGCGCTGATTGAGCAAATCCACCAGTCCGCAATCCGCCTTGGCGACTCGATCATTCTCGCGATTATATTCGTCCTGTTTCGCCTGTTGCTCCGGAGAAAGCGGCTTCGCCGTCTGGCAACCCGCCAACAAAAGTGCAGCCCCCGCCGCGATAAAAATCGTCACGATCTTCATGGTCCCTCTCGAAATTCAATGTGATTGATCAATTTGCTTCCGCGGCCTGAGCCGGTTTCCAGTTGCGGGCACGCGCCTGCGCATCCTCGATCTCTGTCGGTGTCATGCTCGCCGTCAGGCGCTCGAGAGCGGCACGCGCGCCGGGATGTCCGCGTTCATTGGCGAGATTGTAATAGAGGTGGGCACGGATCGGATCGGCAGCCACACCTTCACCCTTTTCCAACATCTCGGCGAAGCCGTAGAGCGAGACCGGGTTTCCGAGCGACGCGCCCTGTTCGAACAGTTTCACCGCCCTGGCGAGGTCCTGTTCGGTTCCGGTTCCGGTTCGAAGAAGTGCGGCCTCCATGTTGCGCGCGCCGGTGTGGCCATGTTGCGAGGCCTTCTCGTAATAACCGAAGGCAATTGCGGCATCCTTGGCGCGACCGAGACCATCGAGAGCAAGACCTGCGCAATTGAACTGGGCTTCCGGGTTGCCGAGATCGGCGGCCTTGCAGATCAGTTCAGCCGCGGCAGCAAAATCCTGGCGAACATTTTCGCCGCGAAGATGCATGAGCCCCAGCCGGTTCATCGCCGCAGCCGAACCCTTTTCCGCCGCAGCAATATAGAGGGCCCGTGCTTTCACCGCGTCCGGTGTAAACCCCACACCGAGCTCGACCATGCGCGCCAGATGAAAGCCGGCTTCTCCATCGCCCTTGTCAAAACCGTTGGCAAAAGCCTTTGCCGCATTGGAAAAATCCTTCTTTTCCAGAAGCGCCTTGCCATCTTCAAGAGGGCCAGCCGCTGTGGGATGGGCTAAACCCAAAGCGCTCATGAGGGCGATAACTGCCAGAGAGGTGAGGGCCGGTCGGCGGCATGATGTGTTGCGCATGGATTGAACTCCGTGATCGGGATTTTCCGGGTCATGCCCGGGAGCAATGTCGTCTTTTTTCGGCGCCGTGAGTTTGGGCGTCACGGCGAACAGGAATGGTGATTTCCGGTGAATTCGGCCTGCCATCATCTACCCACCATCCCCGGGAAGAGCCCGATGGAGTCGAGGCCGAACGGGTATTCTTCGCCTGCCGTTTCCTTGAAGGTTTCGATGCCTGAGAGGGCAAAGACACCATCTCGCGCCCGCAGCGTGCCCGCAGTCACCTGAACAGGACGGAAGGCATTGATCGTGATACTGCCCTGGGGCGCCTCAAAAACGCCGCCCTGATCACCGGTCCCGATCCACGCGGTCGATCCACCCCAGAAATTGTAGAGGCCGGTTGGACGCTGAACGACGGTCGGGATCGAGCCCCCCTCCAGCACCACGGAGGGAGCACGCGCGTTGATGCTGCCGTAACTGACGATCTGGCCATATCTGTTCAGGATTGAGGATGAGGCACGCAATTCGATATTGCCGTTGGCATTGATGGCGCCACCCGCAACATTTGTCGTGGACGAGCCATAACCGATGCAGGTCAACCTGCATCGATTGACGAACTGCAGGGAGCCGGACAGCCCACCTTCATTAAGAATGCTTGTCCCGTCAATCAGCACAGATCCCGTATTGGCATTGATCGAGCTGCCGCGGTTGACGACGTTTCCACCGGCCTTCATCGCGACACTGTCACCGATGATATATGCCTGCTGGCCCGGCACCCGTTGTTGACCATAATCCAGGCTGATGGTTTCGATCGTTTCGCGCGATTGCCAGAGTGTGTACCAGAGCCGCTTGCCGTCGTCCTTCTGGTAGTGCCAGACACCTTCGCCGTTAAGGACCTCGGCGATATTGAGGATGTCTCCACCAGCCTCGACAATGGCCTTGTTATTCGAGAGCAGCCTGCCAGTATTATTAATGATCGTGCCTTCGGCGCGGACATCGAGATCACCCTTCGCACCGAATACGATTGCGAGCTGATCGGCATTCTCGGTTAGAAGCGCGATATCACCCGCAGCCTTGAGTGTAGCGGCACCTTTGGAGTCTGCATTCGCTCCGTCGCGGCCGCTGCCGCTCATCAAAACACCGGTATTTGTGATGTCACCCGTTCCGGCAAGAAGCGTCAATGCGCCGTTGATGGCTTCGATTTTGCTTTGAGGCTGACCGGCCATTGAGCGGGCCTCTATCGAGCCTGCGTTAATGTGGACATTGTTCTTCGCTTCAATTGATCCGCTCGTCGTGACCTTGCCGGATGCATCGATCACGAAATCGCCGAATGCCGCGAGCCCGTTGCCCGCGTGGCTGACACCTGCGCCATTGCTGGTGGCGCGGATGCGGACCGTATTGGCCTTCAGCGTTCCGCGCGAGGTTATTTCAATGGCGACAGAATTGTCGTTGCTTCCCTCGTCTGTCATCCGTCCCCAGTTCTCGAGATCGGAGTTCGGCACGATCGCTGAATCGTATTCGACGGAACTGCCGCCGGCGGTCAGTTCTATAGACGAGCGCAATTGGGGGGAGCTGTTTTCGACAGGGCCGTCGACGCGGATGCGGCCTGCCAACAAATGCAGGGTAGACATCGCGCCGGAAAGGCCTCCCGCGCCGATATCGATCGTGCCGCCCTCTGTCTTGAGCACCACATTATCCTGAAAGGAGCCGGATGTGATCTGCCGGCTCACGACAGACGCCTTACCGGTGGAAAGCACGACACCTCCGGTATTGCGGAAGCTTGCGCCGTCGACCGAAATGCCGTTCGGATTCGCAATGATGACATGGGCTCGGGCACCCAGCACATCCAGCGGACCATTAAGGTTCGAGATGCGGGAGGATGTCACCTCGTTCAGGATTGTGCGTGCGTTGACTGTCCGGTTGTCGAGATTAACACCGAGAGAGTTGACGGAAAATTCCGTGTAGGTGTTGTGGCTGATGGCGGATGTCGGGTTGCCGACTGGCGCGATCTGAACGTTCGTAGCGCCGCTGGTGGCGTCGATACTGGTGGTCGTATTGCTGCCTCCGTCCGGAATGACCTGCGCGAAGGCGGGCAACGCAACGCCGCACAGCAGCAAGGATAGGCTAGCTGCGAGGGAATGCTTCATGTTTGCCAACTGCAACGTGCTTCTCATCTGGAGATAGGCTCCCCTGTCTTGCTCGTCAGCCCTGTCAATTTGCACGGGTCGGCCAGTTCAGCCTTGCCGACGATCCACAGGTAATCGTAGAGCCTGCGCTCCTCGTCGGTGATATTTTCACCTTCGGCGAAAGCGCCAACGGTCAGAACCGACGCGTCTGCCCGGGCAAGGGCCTGATAAAGAGAGCGATCCTTGCGGCTGTGACCCCGGCCGACCTGCAGCAGAACACCATGCTTCAACATCCCGGCCTGCTCAGCGGCATCGGCCATGGAAATATCGCGGCGGATCTGATGGTTGGCGTTCTGCGCGGCCTGCCGGTCCGAGATCAGGCCGCAATGCGCTGCCATCATTGCTTTCGTCCAGCTTTCGCGGACAGCGGTTTCGGCTGCACCGAGCCGTTTGCGGATCGCCTTTTTCTCGCCTGGTGTCAGTTCGCTCGTGCGTCCATCTTTTTCCGCCAGATCGCCGCCACGTAACGGAATGCGAAGGCTGAATGCGCGCTCAACGAGCGGCAACCAGTTGTCGAAGGCTGGCCAGCCTCGCGTCCACCATTTAAGTTCTGCGCCCAGCCCGGCCGGTGTTTCCGGATGGTTTTTGCGATAGAGGGCAATTGCCGCATCGTCATCGCGCGAGAGCATTTCCATCACGACGGTTACGGGACGATCATCCTTTGCCATAGCCGACAGCACACAGGACGACGCAACCGCCTGTTCCCGGACGCCATGCCGTTCGCCAAAGAGCAGGTAATCCACCTTGCCGACGCGACCGGCGAGGTCGGCAAAGGAGATCGGGCGGCGGCTGGACACTTCTTCAATCCTGCCCGTGCAGTCCTTGAACTCGCCGGGTGCCGCCAATCCTTGTCCGGCCATTGATAGCCAGCCTGCCGCCATCAGTCCGGCAAGCAGCACGTGGCGAGCTATCCCTGCGCATATCTTCCTGCCTGTTCTCATGGTGTTGCCGCATCCAGCGCGTCGATACCGGCGCTGATCCCGTTGAGTGAAACCTTGAGCGGAATGGTGGTTGCCTTGGTGTCCTTGAGAGCGACCGTCAGAACGTTTCCCTTGCGCAACGCGCCGAGCAGCGAGCCGTTGAGAGCAAAGCCGGCGTGGCATCCGGAGACATTGCAGGTCTCGAAGATAACGCGCTGTGTCTGCCCGCCATCGATCTTCAACTCCAGACCTGCCGGCAGATAGACGTTCAGCGGCGTCGAAATGATCGCGACACGTTGTTTTCCCTGCCTCGCAATGTTGAACAGAAAGACGACATCCTTCCCGCCGTTGACGGCCTGCGCCTGCTGGAGACGGCATGCCGCGCTTTCCGCTTTCGGAGTGGCGGTATCCGCCTGCGGCCTGCAGACCAGTTCCCAGTCGCCATAACGCCTGGGCTCTACGACTGCTTCTGCCGTAACCCCGGAAGTCTCTTCCCGGACAGCGGGAGCCTTGCCGTCATCCGTATTTGCTTTCGCCGCAGGAGCGATCAGCAGCAATCCAACGGCAACAAACGTCGCCATGCCAATTCCGGAGACCGATGAGACCCGCCAGCGGCGCAGCCCGAACGTGAGGCAATTATCGCCAGCATCTCTTGAGGGAGGATCGAACAAAAACGGCATGGCTCAAAAAACCTTCAAACGCAGTGTCATGAACAACTCGCCCTTTTCCTCGCTCACGCGCCGGCTTCGGCTGTCTTCAGCAACCCGCCAGGCGTAGCCGACGTCGAAAGAAAGCCGCGGGCCGCCATATCGCAGGCCCACACCACTGCCGACCCGATAGCCGGTGACTTCATTGGCAACGTCGCGGCCGAGCCCGGCGTCGAGAAAGAGATAAGGGTTGAGACGGGAGAGGGTCGTTCGCGCCCATTCCGACGATGGGGCGGGTATTTGCACTGGGCTCTGGCTGTCCGGCTGCGGGCCTGATCCGGCTTTCCCCAAAAGCAAATCGACCGGCATCGCGAAGGCGACCTCGTTGCGCCACACCGCGCCCCGGTCAGCCTTGAAGCTTCCATTGGAAAATCCGCGCACCGAACTGCGCGAGCCGATCGTCATCTGGTCGTCGGAATAAAGCGCGGTTGCCGCCCATTGTGTGGACAGGCTGGACGAAACGGAGGCGCGCCCGGGAAAGACATAAGACCCTGAAAGGGATGCATCCAGCTTTGTGAACTGGCTGTGGGGCGTGGAGTCGTCGATATCGTCGGCATCTTCGCGCGCATTGAAGATGGACAGCCCCTGGCTGGCACCGATCCGGGCCGACACGTTGGCGCGTTCGAAAAAGCGGCTGTAAGTCAGACCTGCCTGAAGCGGAGAAACGCGCTGATCCATCAGCGCAACGCCGTTGATGTAGCGGTTCTGTTCGCGATGCGCGACCGTGAAATCGGCGACGAGCCGCTCTGTGCGTGATGAATGAACGATCCAGTCGGCACCTGCGCTAACGTTCCAGGTCGTCATGAACAACTCGGAAAGCGGGCCGAGGTCGATCATGTTTTCGGACCAGTCGCCCTTCAACCTCATTGTAGCGCGTCCCACGGGAACAGCGAAATCGCCGCTTAGCTCATTAGTCTCGACGCCGCTCTTAAGCGTCAGCCCCCACATGTCGTTAATGCCGATGAGATTATCTTTCTCCGCCGTGATCCCGAAGCGAAGCTTATCCACACCTTCAATTGATTCCGTGTCGTAACCGCCGTAGAGCCTGAACGCGTCATTGATGCGGTTCGTGATCTGCACATCGGAGGTCGCCGGCCTTTTGCCCGGAACAAGCTCTGCCTTTGCCTTGTTCGAAGGAACCCTGTTGAGGCTATCGAGTGTGTCCTGCAGGCGATCGACATGTAGGACATCGTCTTTGGCAATTGTGCCAGTCATCGCGATCCGGGCGGGCGGCGGCAGCAAGGTCAGGCGTTCGAGATCGTCATCAAGGCCCTCCCACCAGGCATCTGCCTGCTGCACGAACTCGGAAATGGACGTGGATCGTGCGACGTTGCCACTTAATTCGGCCATGCGGGGAAAGAACGCCTTATAAGGCTGCTGCTCCTCCTTGTAGACGACCGCATCGATCCGCCCGGGCACAACGCGCAGGACCAGCGTTCTGCTGGCGGCAATGTCCTGCTCCGGCAACCAGGCCTGCGTCGTGGCAAAACCCCTGTCGGCAAAAAGACCATTCACCGCCTTGAGCAATCCGCCGACGCTTTCATTGCTCTGGCAGGACAATGCGAAGGGTCTTGTCACGTCCTCCACAGCTTCGTTGCCAATGAGTTCGTGGCCGCCTTCGATACGGATCGTGTCCACGGGAAAACATGGTGAAGCACCGGACGTCGCATTATCAGATGTAGGACCCGCAAATGTCTGGATCGTCAGGGCAGGCTCCTGCGATGCGGCGACACCTGGATCTGCCTGACCGGCGTTTGCCTCTACCGATGATCGTTTGTTGAGATCATCCCGTGACCATGTCGGTCGTGGAGCAAAGCAAAGAGCTGCGCAGAGAACGACGACCAAGTTTCGCAACGCGGGTGAGGTCAGCGCGATACCGCCGATCACCTTCCCGTCGAAACCACTTGCTGTAGATGATTTGGTAGCTGCCGGAACGACGAATCGCGCTCTGGCCAGATATCTGGTCATCAATAAACTTCAACCCCATGTTGCCCAATGTGACGCATTAATCAATAGAGGGTGTTTTGCAAGACAACTCTGGCGCGCTTAGCCGAATAATCAGAATTGCGTTACCAATTTGCATCAGTTATGCGTTGGATTTCACTGAGATCGAAGCTCGCACGGTGCTGGCCAGAGTGTATCTAAGGGTCGATACTTCACGTCAAAATTATATTTAAGTGTTTGCCATTGCTGGTTTTATTTTTCCGTCCGAAGTTAAGCAGGCAGCCGGTTGCAAGCAGTTGAATTGGTCGCAGGATAAGGTGCAAAAAGTCATATGTGATTGTTTGTGATCTGCCCTGAATGTCGGGCATGGGCACCAAACTCGGTGAATCCGGGACAGATTTTTTGATTTGCCCGGCCAGTAAGGGCGAAGATGAACGACCTTTACGTGTGTTTTCTAGGCGGTGATGGGGAAGGGACTGTAGACTCGCGGGTCTGTCCCTATTTTCGCTGAAGCCGGAAAGCGGCAGGCGCTCGGGGCCCAGAAATCCACCTCTCCAGCCGGAGATCGGGTAGTTTCCCCCTGACAAACAGGTAACTCCCTTAATCCGAAACAGCCACCGTCTCCCGAAAACCTGCAGGGAGACTCGTATGTCCATTCAAGACACCCCGAACATCATCAGAATCAATGGAGCGGTAAAGGAATATAACCGGTGGTGGGCCGTCTCCACCCTAAACGAACGGCGTTCAGTTTGGCCCGGGCTATACCGCACGACGACATCATCGAAGCCCTTTGGGCCATCGGTCTCGTACGAGACCTCGACGACATGCGGGGTCTGCGGATTGCGAAGGCCTGAAGCATGTATCCAGAAGAACCGAGCCTGATAGTCGTGCCCGTCCCAACTTGCAATCACTGCATCTGCCATAATCCAACACCGGGCCTGTCTAGTTTATTCCTGTTTTGTTCCTTAAGGTATTTTCCGGGCACCTTTCAGCACCCGGAAACAGTAGAATGTGGTTTGGCCAGTTTTAGCTTCCAAAATGGCCAAATCTAACGCCTTTTGGCCAATACTTAGATCGGTTTCTCATCAGATATCCAGATTATCCGCGAATGCCGCCCGTTCCTGAATGAAACGGAAGCGGGCATCTGCCTTGGTTCCCATCAGATTGTCGACGGCCTCGCGGGTGCCTTCGAAATCCACATCGTCGATCTCGACACGCAGCAGGGTGCGTTTTTCGGGATCCATGGTGGTTTCCTTCAGTTGCTGGGCCATCATTTCACCTAGGCCTTTGAAGCGGCCGATTTCGACCTTCTTGCCCTTGAAGACGGTTTCCATCAGCTCGGCACGATGGGCGTCGTCGCGGGCATAGGCGCTCTTGGCACCCTGACGGATGACATAAAGCGGCGGCACTGCCAGATAGAGATGGCTGCCGCGAATGAGTTCCGGCATTTCCTGATAGAAGAAGGTGATGAGCAGCGAGGCGATATGGGCGCCATCGACATCGGCATCGGTCATGATGATGATGCGCTCATATCGCAGGTCTTCTTCGCGGTATTTGGTACGGGTGCCGCAGCCGAGCGCCTGGATGAGATCGGCGATCTGCTGGTTGGCGGAGAGCTTTTCGCGGCTGGCGCTGCCGACGTTGAGGATCTTGCCGCGCAGCGGCAGAATGGCCTGATTGGCGCGGTTGCGCGCCTGCTTGGCCGAGCCGCCCGCCGAGTCGCCCTCGACGATGAAAAGCTCAGCGCCTTCGGCGGTGTTCTGGGCGCAATCCGCCAGCTTGCCGGGCAGGCGCAGCTTGCGGACGGCGGTCTTGCGGTTGACTTCCTTTTCCTTGCGGCGGCGCAGGCGCTCTTCGGCGCGCTCGATCACCCAGTCGAGCAGCTTTGCCGCTTCGCCCGGATTGCCGGCAAGATAATGGTCGAAGGGATCGCGAAGCGCGTTTTCGACGATGCGCTGGGCCTCGACGGTGGCGAGCTTGTCCTTGGTCTGGCCGACGAATTCAGGCTCGCGGATGAAGACGGAGAGCATGCCGGCGGCCGAGATCATCACGTCATCGGTGGTGATGTCCTTGGCGCGCTTGTTCTGCGTCAGATCCGCGTAATTCTTCAGGCCCTTGGTGAGCGCGATACGCAGGCCCGCCTCATGCGTGCCGCCTTCGGGCGTGGGAATGGTGTTGCAATAGGAATGGATCTGCGTGTCGCCGCCATACCAGGTGACAGCCCATTCGAGCGCACCGTGGCCGCCGGTTTTTTCCGTGCGGCCCGAGAAAATCTCGCGGGTGACGGTGAATTCCTTGCCGAGCGTGGCGGCGAGATAATCCTTCAGACCGCCGGGGAAATGGAACACGGCCTTTTCGGGGATTTCGCCGCCGGCCGGCACCATACCGGGATCGCAGCTCCAGCGGATTTCGACGCCGCCGAAGAGATAGGCCTTGGACCGGGCCATGCGGAAGATGCGGGCCGGTTCGAACTTCGCGTGGTCGCCGAAGATTTGCGGATCGGGATGGAAACGCACGCGGGTGCCGCGGCGATTGTGCACGTCGCCCAGCTCTTCCAGCGGACCGATTGGCAGGCCGCGTGAGAAACGCTGGCGGTAAAGCTTGCGGTTACGGGCCACTTCCACTTCAAGAAGATCGGACAGCGCATTGACCACGGAAACGCCGACGCCGTGCAGGCCGCCCGATGTCTCATAGGCCTTGCCATCGAACTTGCCGCCGGCATGCAGCTTGGTCATGATGACTTCGAGCGTCGACTTGCCCGGCACCTGCGGGTGGTTTTCCACCGGAATGCCACGGCCATTGTCGGTGACTGTCAGGAAACCTTCGGCATCGAGGTGAACCTCGATGAAATTGGCGTGGCCGGCGACGGCCTCGTCCATGGAGTTGTCGATGACTTCGGCAAAGAGATGGTGCAGCGCCTTTTCATCGGTGCCGCCAATATACATGCCGGGACGCATGCGCACCGGCTCCAGCCCTTCGAGCACGCGGATCGAGGAGGCGCCGTAGTCGTCACCGGATGGAGACACGGGCGCGGGCGGCGTCACGGCCGCAACGGCTGCGGGTTTCGGCTGCACATTCGCGTTGGCGGGCACGTTGGCGGCCGCGGTCACCGGCGTCTTTGCGGTGTCCTCGTTCGTTTCCGTATCGCTGTTTCGTGCTGCCGGAAGACCGGAGAAGAGATCGTTGCTGTCGTCCATCATGTCCAAAGTTCAAAAGCGTGTGTCAGAATTTCGCCATGCGAATCATTATGCCAGTAGCGTCAATCATAACGCCAAACGCGGTTCCCGTCCGATTTGAAGTGGGCCCGTCTGGCAGATGCGGCGCATCCTATGCCACGATTGTGTCAGGGTTTCGCAACAGGAGGATTGCGCTGGCGAGGTTGCAATGGCAAGTCTCGCAGCCACGAATGAACGGTTAGCCAAGGCATGTCCACAGCTCATTTCACGTTTTGTACTCTTTTCAGCCTGACTGTTGCGGCCATGCCGGTTGCAGCCTTCGCCTCCGACGGGCCGCTGCGGCCGTTCAAGGATGAGCTGTTTTCCGCCCAGACGGTGCTTTCCACGGCCGATGGCGGCGCTTCGGAAGTCGTCGACTATCAGGAGATGCGCGATATCAACGGCCGCGACGAGGTGCCCGAGCGGCGGGTGAAACGGCAATATGTCGATATGACGCCGAAGAAGGCGCAGGCACTGGAAACAATGTCCGTCGAGGGCAGGGCGCTTGACGTGGGCCGCGTTGGGCCGGCGAGCGGGCAGGCCTTCACGGTCATCTTCATCCATGGACGCGGCGGCGACCGGCGGCTCGGCATGAACGACTACACCTTCGGCGGCAATTTCAACCGGCTGAAAAATCTGGCCGTCGCCAATGGCGGTACCTATTATGCGCCGAGCGTGCGCTCCTTCGATGAGAACGGCGTTGCCGATATCGCGGCGCTGATTGCCGATGCGGCCAAAAAATCGGGCGGCAGGCCTGTCGTGCTGACCTGCGCCTCAATGGGCAGTTTCATCTGCTACGGCATCAGCCGCGACAAGGCGGCCGTCGCCAATCTCAAGGGCATGGCGATCCTCGGCGGGGCGGTCGATCCGGATTTTCCGAAAAGCGTCTTTGCCAAGGCGAAGAAGCCCGTCTGGTTCACCCATGGCAGCGCCGACAAGGTCTATTCGGCGGATCAGCAGGCAACGATCTTCCGCTCCTTGCTGAAGGCCGGCGAGCCGGCGCGGTTCACGCGGTATGAGACCGGTAGCCACGGCACACCGGTGCGCATGACCGACTGGCGGGCGGTTTTGAACTGGATTTTGAGCCGCTGAGGCGTCTATTTGGGTCGGTAACGGCAATTTTTTAGAAATTGCCCATCGTTTTGAACCTTTGGGCCGCTTTTTTGTACCATTTGCTGCCGGCTGAGGTTAAAGGAATATCCCGGGATTTCCGGCAGTGTTTCTGTCGCGATTATGGGCCGTTACACGGCTGTGGGAAGGGGTGCCGCCAGAGGCGGACACGAGACAAAGGGAATGGGATACGCATGACGCCGAATGTTCGACCGCTTGTTGCCGGAAACTGGAAGATGAACGGCACCCGTGCCTCGCTCGATCAGATCAAGGCCATGGCAGAGGGCGTCAAGGGCGCGCTGTCAGAAAAGGTGGATGCGCTGATCTGCCCGCCCTCGACATTGCTCTACGTCGCAACGGCGCTGTGCGATGACAGCCCGCTGATGATCGGCGCGCAGGACTGCCACCAGAACGCCTCCGGCGCGCATACCGGCGATATTTCCGCCGAGATGATCGCCGACTGCTTCGGCACCCATGTCATCGTCGGCCATTCGGAGCGCCGCACCGACCATGCCGAGACCGATCATCTGGTGCGCGCCAAGGCCGTTGCCGCCCATCAGGCCGATCTCATCGCCATCGTCTGCATCGGCGAGACGGCGGATGAGCGCAAGGCGGGCCAGACGCTCGATATTCTGAAGCGTCAGCTTGCCGGCTCCCTGCCGGATGCGGCGACGGCGGAAAACACCGTCATCGCCTATGAGCCGGTCTGGGCGATCGGCACGGGCCTGACGCCGACCGTGGACGATGTGCGCGAGGCCCATGCCTTCATGCGCGACGAACTCGTCAAGCGCTTCGGTGGTGCCGGCAAGACCATGCGTATCCTTTATGGCGGCTCGGTAAAGCCCGCCAATGCGCTGGAACTGATGGGCGTCGACAACGTCGACGGCGCGCTGATCGGCGGCGCGAGCTTGAAAGCCTCGGACTTCCTGTCCATCTATGCGGCATACGAGCAACTGACGGCTTGATCCGAGCTTTCCTGCGAGTGGAGCGGGAAAGGGGCTTGGAATAAGCCGTCGCCTCATGTAAAGAGCCGCAAAACCTTCTTTATGGTGCTCCGCGCGGGGCATGGAATGGATTGTCATGCAGACCGTTTTGATTGTTATTCACCTCATGATCGTGCTGGCGCTTGTCGGCGTGGTCCTGATCCAGCGTTCCGAAGGCGGCGGCCTCGGTATCGGCGGCGGTTCGGGCTTCATGTCCGCGCGCGGAACGGCCAATGCGCTGACGCGCACCACGGCGATCCTTGCCGCGCTGTTCTTCGCGACTTCGCTCGGCCTCGGTCTCCTGACGCGCTACGAATCGCGCCCGACCGACATTCTGAACCGTATTCCGGCCACGCAGGGCCAGGGTAACGGCATTCTCGATACGCTCGGCCCGGCGACGACGCCTTCGACGCCCGCTCCGGCTCCGGCTGAAAATGGCGTTCCGACCAATAATGGCGCTGCCGCTCCGGCGCAGACCACCCCGGCTCCGGCCGCTTCCGGCACGGCCGCTCCGGCCCCGGCGCAGCCCGCCGATCCGAACGCAGTTCCGACCGGTCAATAAGCCCGGTTCTGATTTAACGCTCCGGCAGGCCAAAAGCCTGCCGGTTTTCTTTTGTTCGCATTCCGGCCAGTTGAACTGTGAATTCGTCAACAGCGAATTTGCAACAGCATGAAATTTGGGCTGGCGGAATCAGAGGTAAAAAGGTATCCGGTGAATCCCATGGCGCGATATGTATTCATCACAGGCGGCGTGGTCTCCTCTCTAGGCAAGGGCATCGCCGCGGCAGCACTCGGAGCTTTGTTGCAATCCCGTGGTTATCGGGTGCGGCTTCGTAAACTCGACCCCTATCTGAACGTCGATCCCGGCACCATGAGCCCGACACAGCACGGCGAAGTGTTCGTGACGGATGACGGTGCCGAGACGGACCTCGACCTTGGCCACTACGAGCGCTTCACGGGGCGTTCGGCCACCAAGACCGACAACATCACCACCGGTCGCATCTACAAGAACATCATCGACAAGGAACGGCGCGGCGACTATCTCGGCGCAACCGTTCAGGTCATTCCGCATGTCACCAACGAGATCAAGGATTTCGTGATCGAGGGCAATGACGATTACGACTTCGTCATCTGCGAGATCGGCGGCACGGTGGGTGACATCGAGGCGATGCCGTTCATGGAAGCGATCCGTCAGCTCGGCAACGACCTGCCGCGCGGCACGGCGATCTATCTTCACCTGACGCTGATGCCTTACATTCCGGCAGCCGGCGAGCTGAAAACCAAGCCGACCCAGCATTCCGTGAAGGAATTGCAGGCGCTCGGCATTCACCCCGACATTCTGCTCGTGCGTGCCGACCGGGAAATCCCGGAAGCGGAGCGCCGCAAGCTTTCGCTGTTCTGCAATGTGCGTCCGTCCGCCGTCATCCAGGCGCTGGATGTGGCGAATATCTATGACGTTCCGATTGCCTACCACAAGGAAGGCCTCGATTCGGAAGTGCTGGCCGCTTTCGGCATCGAGCCGGCGCCGAAGCCGCGTCTGGAGCCGTGGGAAGAGGTCTGCAACCGCATTCGCACGCCGGAAGGCGAAGTGACGATTGCGATCGTCGGCAAATATACCGGCCTCAAGGATGCCTATAAGTCGCTGATCGAGGCGCTGCATCACGGTGGCTTCGCCAACCGCGTCAAGGTCAAGCTGGAATGGATCGAGTCGGAAGTCTTCGAAAAGGAAGACCCGACCCCCTATCTCGAAAAGGTCAACGGCATTCTGGTGCCGGGCGGCTTCGGCGAGCGCGGTTCGGAAGGCAAGATCATGGCGGCGCAGTTCGCGCGTGAGCGCAACGTGCCCTATTTCGGCATCTGCTTCGGCATGCAGATGGCGGTCGTGGAAGCGGCCCGTCACCTTGCCGGCATCGAAAATGCCTCTTCGACCGAATTCGGTCCGACTTCCGAGCCGGTCGTTGGCCTCATGACCGAATGGGTCAAGGGCAACGAGCTGGAGAAGCGTTCCTCCAAGGGCGATCTCGGCGGCACGATGCGTCTCGGCGCCTACAAGGCGGCGCTGAAGAAAGACACCAAGATCGCCGAAATCTACGGCACCACGGATATTTCCGAGCGCCACCGTCACCGCTATGAGGTGAATGTGGATTACAAGGACCGGCTGGAAGAATGCGGCCTGGTCTTCTCGGGCATGTCGCCGGATGGTGTCCTGCCGGAAACGGTAGAATATCCCGACCATCCATGGTTCATCGGCGTTCAGTACCACCCGGAACTGAAGAGCCGTCCGCTTGATCCGCATCCGCTTTTCGCCAGCTTCATTGAAGCGGCGGTGGAGCAGAGCCGGCTGGTTTGACGGTTTGAATGAGATGAAGAGGGCCGCGACAGCGGCCCTTTTTTATTGATGCGCTCTCCGTCGTCATGCTCGGGCTTGTGTGGAGGATT